>DAQY01000025.1:3865-55063 GCA_002503105.1 Methanomicrobiaceae archaeon UBA206 | reverse complement strand
TTGACCGCTACACTACGGGGGTGGGGAGTCCTCATAGGTTATGGCGCCCTGACGTTATATCGATTTTGGAGGAGATTCCCGTGCAGGATCCCCCTGCAGATGGGGCTTGTACGGGCCCGCGACGATCCCGATCGGTGCCGGGCCCATCCTCCGCAGCACGGCCGCCGGGTTCCTCCGATTCACCCCCGCATGCCGCTTCCGGACCGCCATTGCGGACGGCGGGAACGTATGGCGCCCGCCCGTGCGCCACCATGAACCCGCCGCCGCACTTCCGGCACCGGTATTGCGCGTATGCGGTGCCGGCGTGGATGCAGACATACCCGAGCAGGACGTCCGTGCCCCCGCAGCAGGGGCATGCCGGCCTCCCTCCGCGGTGCAGGACCGCCGGTCTCGGCTCCGTCAGGAACCTGCAGCCGCAACGGAGACACCGGCGAATGACGTGTGTTCCGGGGTCCGGGACCGGCTCGTCGCTGGCAGGGAGCCGGGACCTGCAGGCAGGGCAGCGATCACTCATGTCCGTGCTCCTCCGCGATCTCCGGGCGCCCCTGCGTGGGCGGGCAGGCGCGGGCACATTCGCGTGCTCCTTCCCATGGTACTTCATGGCACCGCTGCCTATATAAATGATACCTGTAGGTACCAATAGATATCTTAGAGCCAAAATAAAAACAGCTGAATATAATTATTGCGTTGAATAACCGAATACAGAGATGGACAAACCTGACGCATTGTATAGCAAACAGGTCGGGGTGCGGCTGCCCGGACACCTGTACCGATGGCTGAAAGAGAAGGTCGAGGCCAGCGAATACTCCAATATGGCCCAGTCCGTCATAGGGGAGCTCACCAAGGCCAAGGCGCTTGAAGAACGGCGGCGGGAAGAGCGGAGCTGGCCGTCGGGCGCCTACGAAGTTCATGAGGACCAGGAGAGCGACCCCCTCGTCAGCATGCTGAATAGGCGCCTGGAAGCGGTCCGCCGTGAGCTGCTGGAGGAGATGGAGAAGCGGCGGGGCGGACGACCATGACGATGCACCGCTCCCGCAGGCCTGCGGGTTCCGCCGCCGCACTCCCCACATCTGACAACGTTTCTTCTGAAACCAGGTCGTTTCCGGCCGGTGGGATCGGCCAGGGGCAACCGCCCGCCGTTCAGTCGCCCGTGCCCCGGATGAGAAGACCCTGAGAACCCTTATCGCTGACCTTCTCTGCCGGAACGCCAGCGATGGTGATGTTGGGTTCGAGGAACGACCTGTTCACGACAGCATTGGCTCCGATCGCGATCCCGTCCACGATCGTGATGCCCCCGAAGATCTTCGCTCCCGGACCGATGTACACATTGTTCCCGATCCGCGGCGCCCGGTCCTGATGCGCCGGCGTCGTCCCGATAACGACGCACGCGTGGATTCTGCAGTTTGCACCCACTCTCGTGCCGTTATTCACGACGATGGTTCCGGGATGTCCGATAGACAGGCCAGGTCCGAAGACGTTCGGGGGGATGGACAGCCCCAGCTTAAACCCATGGGAACGGAACCGGTACAGCAGGTAATAGTAGTACGGCCGCCATATGGGGGACGTCTTGCAGTTCCGGTAGTACTCGACCTTCCTCAGCAACCGCTCGAATCTCCAGATCTCATGGAACAGGAGATGGAACAGGTATGTACCGGGGTTCCTCCCGATGCCCAGCGCAATCCGGTCGGCCTCCAGATAGAAGAGATAATCCTCTTTCGACGTGATCATCCGCGGCTTCACCCATGTTCAGGCTGGCTGTGCAATCCGCATGTTGAGCCCGAATACAGCTGCACACGACAGTGTGCACCCCCTATTAAAAACATACCCCAATGTGCGGACGGCCTTGCCATCCAGGCGCTTCCGCTCCAACCTTCAGGTCACGCCGCCGGAGGGGGGGGAGAGATCAGCCTGCACGTCCCCGGACCATCCGATCGCCCGCAAGGCATGTCGGACTGGCCCCCCATTCCGGACGACGGACGGTGCTGCGGCACGATGCGGAGGCGCGCAGATCGAGCCCGGCAGGTGGCACCCGCCGACGGGGACGCGGGCGATCTCCCGTAGAAAGCCAGCGCTCGCCCATCTTCCCAGCCGGGAAAAGGCAGATGCCGCCAGACCGATTGCCCGGGTCCTCCGCACGCGAGCGCCGGCCCGATACCGCCGACCTCATCGAGCCGCTGCGGGTGCGCACGGGCTCCGGCTCTTCGGGGCTCTTCGGTCTTCCGGGTGATCCCGGTCAGCCCGGCAGGGACGGGGAACCGGCGGTTTACCACATAGCACCGCCAGATACTCCCCATGAGGGCGATCCCGTCCAGGTTCGCAAGCTCCCGCCGCACCGCATGGATCGTATCGCCGGCGGCCCGCTCGATCTCCTGTACGGATCGCCGCTCCTCCGGATGGAGCAGAGAGAGGATGAGCGACTTCACCCTGTGCGCCTGAGACGGAGCGCTCTATACGAACGGCATTCGATATATTCCCGGCGTTCAGCCGCACGAAGGGCATCATCGGCGCGATCGGCGGTGCTCCCGGAACCATGCCACCGTCTCCCGCAGCCCGTCCCTGAGGGAGTATCGGGGGTCGTACCCGAACGCCTCCCGCGCCCGGGAGATGTCGGCGAGCGAGTCCCGCACGTCGCCGGGCCGCGGCTCCTCGTAGATCGGGTGGAGGTGCAGGCCGACGATCTCCATCAGGACGGCCGCCAGCTCGTTCAGGCTGATCCTCCTCCCGCAGGCGATGTTGAAGACCCCCTGCGCATCGCTCTGCATCGCCCTGATGTTCGCCTGTACGGCGTCCTTCACGAACGTGAAGTCGCGGGTCTGCCTGCCGTCGCCGTAGATGACCGGCGGCTCGCCCGCGAGCAGGCGGGTGATGAACTTCGGGATCACCGCCGCATATTCGGAGTCCGGATCCTGCCGGGGACCAAAGACGTTGAAGTACCGCAGGAAAACGGTCTGCACGCCGTAGAGGTCGGAGAAGACCCTGCCGTAGTACTCGTCCGCCAGCTTCGAGACCGCATACGGCGACAGCGGGTCCGGCGGCATCGCCTCGTGTTTCGGGAGCACCGGGGTATCGCCGTAGACGGACGACGAGGAGGCGGCGACCACCTTCGGAACGCCGCAGTCCCTCGCCGCGACGAGGACGCTGAGCGTGCCGGTCACGTTCGCCTCGTTCGTCGCCAGTGGATTCTCCACCGATCGGGGCACGGAGGGGATCGCCGCCTGGTGAAAGACGCCGTCGGCACCCGCAAAGACCTCTCTGAGCAGGTCGACGTCGGTGACGCTCCGCTCCACGAGCGTCACCCGTCCGTGCCCGAGGAGGTGTTCGATGTTCTCACGCCGACCGGTCGAGAGATCGTCGATGATCACGACGTCGTGATCGCGCACCAGCGCATCTACAAGGTTGGATCCGATAAAACCCGAGCCCCCGGTGACGATGTAGCGCATACTCACTTCATAGTCGGTCCATTCACTTTAGTCTTATCTCGCGGTTGCGGCCCGATGGAAGGGGAGGAGACCACGGCAGATTTTGAGACGATCCCGGAACTCTCCGGGGGGAGATGAGGACTGCCGTCGAAGACGCTTTCGCATGAAGACGCTTTCGCATCTTTCTCAGGCTCACTATACTGCTCGCGCTCACCCTGTTCCCACCCGCTGTCGAAACCGTCCACGCCGACAGATATCTGCTGCTCTTTTTCCCGGATATTCCTATCCAGGGTTTGCTGCGACAGTTCTGGTGAGTGGACCGCGGCGAATCTCCTTTCGCCCCGGACATCCTCTTTCATCCGCACTGGAACGGATCGCAGCGGGCGATCCGGGGAGATGCCGCGCCAGCACAGATTCGCGCCGTTCGCCCCGCCCCGATGGTCCCGCCCGGGGCAGGAGGATACTACCTGCCGGGCAGATACACCGTGCGATCCTCTATCGGCCGCGGTGCAGGTGATGGCCCGCCGCCGCTGGAAAGACGCCGTGCCCGATGCATAACGTATTGTACTAAAAATGCTCACGTATAGTGCAGCAAGAGGTTTATGGCGCAAAAAAAAATAGGTATCACCGGCGATTCCGAGCCATGCGGCACCGCCCCCCCCCATGCCGACGATCGCGGCCTCGCTGAGCCGGGCCGGCCCGATATAGCGTCATACGGTGTACGGCGATCGTCGGCGGTCCGACTCAATCCCCGTCGCTGCCGTTTGACAGCGGAAAATACCGTCGGTACACCCGTTTTCGCTCATCCAGATCGGTGTGCAGATAGATCTCGGTAGTCCTGATCGATGAATGTCCCAGATTTTCCTGCACAACCCGGAGGTTCTTGGACCGGCGGTACAGTTCGCTCGCATACGAATGGCGGATTTTATGAGGGGTAATCCCCGAAGGCGCATACTTCCTGAAGAGATGCTGGACCGTTCTCGGAGAGATGTGCTTCCCCCGCTGTCCGATAAAAAGCGGCCCCTCGACCCGGTTCCCGATGAAGCCCTCGATCTCTGCGAGCGTCTCGTCATCAACGAAAACCACCCGCATTTTGTCGCCTTTCCCCCTGATGCGGATGGTACGCTCCTCAAAGTCGATGTCCTCGATATTGATGCTGCAGAGTTCGGAGACGCGGATGCCGGTGGCGTAGATGACACGGACGATCAGGCGATCCCGCGCGTCCTCGATGGAGCCGATCAGCCCGATCACCTGGCTGTGCTTGAGGTACTTCAGCTCCTGGTGCTTTATCCGCGGGCGATCCACCCCCAGCACCGGGTTCGCCGCCACCGCGCCCTGGGTATAGAGATAGCGGTAGAACGACGAGAGAGCCGAGATCATCCGATGGAGCGTCCTCGGCTTGTACGCCCGCTTCGCCGCCAGAAACGAGAAGTAATCGATGACCAGAGCGGCGGGGACGTCCACCTCCGTATCCAGGCGGGCCTTTTCGATGTCTTTCTCCTCAAAGATCAGTTTCTGCGGGTCGGAATGCCGACGCAACCACACATAGTGGGCAAACCGCCGGATAGTCAGCTCATAGCTCCGGATGGTTCTGGCCGAATAATTGCGCATTCTCAGGTAGGAACCGTAGCGCGCGAGCCACTCCGAAAAATAACCGTTTACCATCGGTTATGTAATAATATCTCAATGTAAATCAATTTTGCGCAGAATAGACATTCTGCGCAAAACTAGTTTTGAGAGATTGTGTCGGTTGTGTCGGTGTGTTACATGAAAAAATCATGCAACATGTATTGGGTTTTTTTGGAACTTCAAAACACCAAAACTTCAAAACTTCAAACCCCTCAAACCCCACAACACGTAGACCCACACACAGGCGGCCGCCCCGGGGGCGGCGCCGGACCGTAGACCCGCCGCGGGCGGTCCCGCGCCTTCTTCGCCACCGAAGATCCCGGGGGTGATGGGCGCCGTCTGTCCGGTGCCGCGCCTATACCCGATCTCCCCAAACACCCGGGTGGGGCAGGCGATCACCAGGGCGGTCGCGGACACACCCGGCCGGACGGGCGGATTCCAGAACCCGAACCCGGCCTCCAGGACCGGCGTCAGTTCCATCGCCGGACCCCGCCCGGGACGGTCACGATGTAGCTGCCTCGGTCCGCGGGCGCCGGCGGTCCGGCGGGAACGGATGGGCGAGAGGCAGGCGGGGCCCTGAAAAGCGATATGGAAGGCACGGCCCCTTACGGAAACGCTCGCCTGAAGGAGAGGGCGGAGTACCCGCCCTTCAAGCCCCGGAATGCACCGCAAACGGCCAACCGTGCGGAACCGCATCTCCCAATCCGGAGCGGGGAGGGGCATATATAAACCACATGATGCTATACCATACAACGGCATCCGGACAGGGCTGCCCGGTACGAAGACGGTACGGAGCATCCGGCCGCGGCGAATCGGAACGCTGCACCGCCCGGCCGCACGGCGGGGGACGGCTGCAGCACGAACGTCCGCGTATCGGCCCGATACACCACATACCGCTCGATCCCCGCCGCGCCGCCGGCAGCGGACGTTTGCGAGAACCAACAACGTTGAATACCTGAACGTGCAAGAGGATATACGAAATGGAAGAACCTGCGGACCGGAAAGATCCGGGCAAGTATCAGAAATTCAAGAAGGTAGACGGCGCAACCTACCAGCGGGTGAACCAGTTCCTGCGAAAACACACCTACATCACCGCTCGCGAGTGGGCCATCGCACGCCTCTGTGCCGATTTCAAGACGACGAGCGGTTCAGAGATGACGTTCATCGGGGAGCACCTCCCCGAGCTCTGCCCCTTCATGCTCGACACCTACACCCCTCAGGCGGTGAACCAGGCGAGGAGCGCATTCAAAAAGAAGGTGAAGAAGGCAGGCGCCACATTTTTCTACGGAGCGATGTGCGGTTTCTTCACCGCCGACGAACTCGACGAGATCCTCTTTGAGGCGAGCGAAGTTGCCAGGTTCCTGCTGGAGGTGGAGGGAACATCCCTGAATATCGACGACGAGATCGACATCGAAGACCGGATCACCTCGGTGATGCGGGGGGTCGCGGAGGCGGCATCGGTCATCCTGAAGACCCGATCCGACCGCGACGACGAGAGAGGAGAAGGATGAAGATCATTCAGATCATCGGGAGATCGAACACCGGGAAGACGGCGTTCGTCCAGGAACTGATCAGGGCACTTGAACGATATGGGAGGGTCGGTGCCGTCAAGCACCTGGCGCACCACGCCTACGCGCTCGAGGAGGGGAAGGACACCACCGGCTATCATAAAGCGGGGGCTGCGATATCGACGGGCATCGACGGGACCAAGTCGGTTCACATCGTGAACACCAGCGACCTGGATGCGGCCCTCCACATGCTCTGCGACGAGGGGATCGAGTATGCGATCCTCGAAGGGTTCAAGGCACACTCCTTCCCGCGGATCGTGATGGGAGATCTCGAAGCCGAAGGCGTGGTGCTGCGGAACCCCACCGTCGAGGACGTCCTTGCATCACTCGATCGGTTCGAGGACTACTACACCATCGAGGGGCTGGTGAAGGAGCTGAAGCGGAAATACGATGTTTCCCGGGCGGGCGCCATCCTGACGTTCAACGGCATCGTCCGGGAGTGGACCCACGGCGATCAGACGGAGTACCTGGACTTCGAGAACGACATCGACAGGAAACTGGAGAGCATCAGAAGAGAGATGGAAGCGATTGACGGGATCATCGGCGTCCGCTTCCACCACAGGAAAGGAAGACTCTACGCAGGCGAGGAGATCACCCACCTCGCGATCATGGCGGAACACAGGCAGGAAGCGTTCGCCGCCGTCACTGCGGCGATCGATCGGCTGAAACGGGAGCTGCACAATCCGGAGGCGACGGGGGAACCACCGTGAGAAACGGGAAGCGCCTTTTTGGAACGAACGGCGTACGGGGGGTGATCGGTGAGACGATGACCCCGGATCTGGTCCTCAATATCGGCGCCGCTCTCGGAACGATGAGGCCGGGGACCATCGCGGTCGGGCGAGACACCCGGACGTCGGGCGAGGCCCTCGCTCACGCCGTGAAGGCGGGGCTCCAGATGTGCGGTTGCGATGTGGTGGACCTCGGCATCCTGCCCACCCCGGCGCTTCAGTACATCATCAGGAAGAACGGCTTCTCTGCCGGCGCCATGATCACCGCATCCCACAATCCGCCCGAATACAACGGCGTCAAGGTGATCGAGGGGGACGGCACCGAAATGGCGGACGAACAGATCATCCGGCTGGAGGACTGTCTCTTCTCGCGATCCTTCGCCGTGGTGCCATGGGATCGGGTCGGGAGCGAGATCGCAGCGCCGCACCTGGTGGAGGAGTACGTCCGGGCGGTCGTGGACCACTTTCCAGAGGGGATCGGCACTGGCATGACCGTCGTGGTGGACCCCGGGTCCGGTCCGGCAGCGATCACCACGCCGCTCATCCTGTCGCGGATGGGATGCAGGGTCCATACCATCAATGCGAAGATGGACGGGGTCTTCCCCGGCAGAATGCCCGAACCCACCCAGGAGGGCTTACGGAGGCTCTCGGAGATGGTCGTCGCCACGGGTGCAACGTTCGGGGTCGCGCACGACGGTGACGCCGATCGGGCGGTCTTCGTGGACGAGCGGGGACGATACGTCGAAGAGAACCGTGAATTCGCCCTGATAGAGGACTACATCTGCAGCAGGAGCAAGGGCACCGTCGTCACGCCGGTCAGCTCGTCCCGCCTCGTCGAGGATGTCGCACGGCAGAACGGATGCCCGGTGGACTACACGCCGGTGGGGAGTATCTACGTTGCACGGAGGATGCTCGAACTTATCGCTGGAGGAACGCCGGTGGCGTTCGGCGGAGAGGGAAACGGCGGCCTGATCTACCCCGACCACCAGTTCTGCCGGGACGGGGGGATGACCGCAGCCATGATGGTGGCGGTACTCGCCTCCCGGCAGGGGGAGAGCCTCTCCGGCGCACTCGACAACCTCCCCGCCTACCATCTGATCAAAGACAAGTACGTCACCTCAAATCCCCGGGAGCTCGTCGGTATCGTCGAGCGGGCCTTTTCCGACGATGTGCAGGACCGCACCGACGGCGTCAAGATCATCAGGGACCACGTCTGGGCGCTGGTCAGGGCATCGGGCACGGAGCCGATGATCCGCGTCATGGTCGAATCCGCCGACGCCTCCGTCGCCGATGCGCTGTACCGGGAGATCATGCAGGTGGTTAGGGAAGCCTCGCCGGCCGACTGCCATGCACCTCCCGAGAGACCTCCACATTAACCCTTGCCTGTGCGGTTGCAGCCGTGCCACCATCCTGCCGCATATTTAGGGTATTTTTATCAGAATACAGCCATTTTCACACGGAGAACATTATTGAGGTATGAGAGCAATGTTTTTATCCGATAGTGGATATGCTGATACAGAACCTAGCGGGAGAGCGCTGATCAAAATGAACGGGAAACCGCAGTTGAAAAAGAAAATAGATTCCGCAATCTCGAAAGGGGATCTGCATGAGCTTGAAGAGGTCATCAGGGATATTTCTGAAACCCAGACACGGAAAGAGAGAAAGACGCTCTACGAGGAGATGAATGTCGCACTCATCGAGACGGCATTTCAGCGGAATCAACCGGATCTGCTGGACCGGCTCGTCGAGCCGGCACGGCCTGATATCTTCGATCTCATACGACGCGCCGCCGGCATCTACCGCGATACTCGCGACGAACGGTGGTTTTCGGTGGTGTTCATCCTTGCCGACCGCCTCGATCGGAAGAGCCACCAGTCGGAGATCCTTGCCGAAGTCGCCCGGGACCTGGTCCAGGCCGGCGTCGATACCGGCGACTTCCACTACATCGAGAAGGGCGGGGAGGTCTTCAACCGGATCGGCATACGAAAATACCGCTCCGCCATTCTCCTCGATATCATCCCGCTCCTCATCACCTACGGGCAGCGCACGCAGGATATCAGCATCATGTACAGCGCTCTCCAGATGCTCCCCGAGATCGGCGACATATCCAGGCAGTCCCGCCTCCATGCGGACGTGGCCCGTGCCATCGCAGGCATCGGCATCGAGCAGGGCAACTTTGCCGCTGTGATCGACGGCCTCCGGAGCGCCACCGATATCACCCAGAAGATCCGGCGCACCAACTGCATCTCCGATATCGCGGACGCCGTCTGGAAATCGTCCTTAAAGCGAGAGATCGCCGACGTCGCGCACGTCGTCGATACGCTCTCCGACCTTCCGAAGGAGCGGAGCGTGGAGGTGCTCTCCATCCTGACAGAGCAGCTCCTCGACCGGCAGCGGGATAAAAAGCAGGTCTACACCCGGCTCCTCAAGATCGACGAGGAGAAGCCGTGGGCCGGCCAGACGCTGGTCCTCGAGCTCCTGAAGAAGGCGGAGAGGAGCGGAGAGCGCTGGTACCTGGAGAAGGCGTTCGAGTTCAATGCACGGAGGCGGGAGGAGGGGCAGCTGCCTATCGAGGAGATCGTCCTCTCCGGCATCGCCGTCGTCGAGAAGAGCGGCAATCCGACCGTCCTGCTGGACATCACCCCCCTCATCGAGGAGTCGTGCGACATACCGAAGGCGGCCCAGCTGTACCGGCAGATCACCGACGCCCTCTCCCGCATGGGCGACTTCTACCATGCGATCGAGGTCATGAAGAAGGCAAGCGCCCGCGTCCAGAGGATCAACGCGCAATTTTTCGATACCAGTGTCCGCCTGATAAAAGAGGGCATCAACAAGGACGAGATCGAACTCGTCAAAGAGAACATCCTTGTCGCACTGGATATCGATATCGCCGATTCTCTGATCCACCAGGCGGTGACGGAGTTCTGCAAGGAATATACGTTCGAAGACGTCGTCAGGCACATACCCTCGCTCAAGGAACTCGTCCGGTCGCACCATACCCAGGACCATCTGCTCGTGGAGTGCAACAGCATCCTGATCGAGCGGGGGTTCATCAGGGAAATGGATCCCTCGCCGCTCATCAACCTCGCAGCCCAGATCAACCAGCAGAGCCTTCGTGAGCAGGCTATCTCGACGATCGTCGTCGAGATGGCCCGGATCGGAGTCTCCCAGAAGAACCGGGACCTGCTCCGGCGGGCGACCGGCCTCACCTGCGAGATCCAGAACCAGCAGGCACGCGCCGAGGCGATGGGCGGCATCGTCGATCACGCGGCAGTGCTCGCGGTGGAGGACGGCGATCTCGATCTGCTGCACGGCATGCGGGTGTTGTCGAGCTCGCTGCTCGAGAAGGACTACTGCCTCTTTGCCATGGGCAAGGTCATCCACGGCCTGATCATGTACGGCATCGAGCAGCTCACGCCCCGGGCGCTGGACGAGGCCACGCAGATACTTACCCAGATCACGGATCCGTCGCTTCAGCGGCAGCTGATCGACCCGCTGATCGAGGGTTACGTGCGGGTCGGCAGCCTCCAGCTCGCCGAGCAGGTCGTGCAGGGTAAGACACGGGTCTTCGATCAGATGATGGAGCCGTTCGAGATCGCACTCCACCTCCTGAAGACGAACACGCCGCCCGAGGAGATCTCCATCAAGATCGCAAGTTACGTCGATATCATGCTGGAGTACACTCAGGTCTACGGCAGCCAGATCTTCGCCATCCCCATGGCGCTCTTCTCTCTGGAGATCAGGGGAGAGTACGAGCGGAACGCCATGGTCCAGCGGATCCTGACCTACTTCGGCGACTTTACCCGGGACTTCGACTCCGCCGATCCCTACGAAGTGATGGCGTACCTGCTGGAGAGCATCGACGGAGCGACGGCATCGCCGCCTGTCCTCGAGCTGATGTATCGCCTCTTCGATCTCACCGGAAACATCTATGCACAGTATTCGGGAATGTACCGGATTGTGAGCGCATACACCGTGCTCGGGAACCAGGAGCGCGGCGAAGAGATCATCACGCGGCTCCATGAGACCATCGGCACCATCGCCGTTCCCTATGTACGCAGCGTGATGCTCGCCGACCTTGCGGGCCTGATGTCGGGGATCAACAACGAGGTGGCACGGACGTATCTCAATGAAGCGCACGAGATGGTGCACCTCGTCGAACCGGACAAGGAACCGTTCGTCAGGAAGAACCTGATCTACGCCTTAAAGAACATCCATGCGGCCAGCCGGAAGGACGGGGACCTCGACTGGGCAGTCGAGCAGGTGGGCCGGATCAAGGACCCCGTCGAGTACGTCGATGCGCTCGCTGCAGTCTTCGACATGGTCAGCGAGCCCGCCCAGCGGAAGGAGATCCTCTCGACCATGTGCCACACCGTGGTCAGCATCCCCTCACCGTACGTCCGCCTCTCGATGCTTTTCGACATCACCCGGTTCGCCGAGGCCTACGGCGACGAAGAGGATATCAGCGAGCTCTTAAACGGCATGGACGAGACGGCGGGGCACGTTCAGGTTCCCTTCATCACCGCAATAACCAAGCAGCGCATGGCACAGATGCTCTTCTCACTCTACCGGAAGAGCGGAAAACCGTCCGTCCAGCAGCAGGCCATCGACCTGATATCGAAGATCGAGGACGACCGTATCCGGTACAACCTCATGATCCAGCTCGAGCAGGCGGTACCGCAGGCCTGGAGGAACACCGTGTACGGGAAGATCCTGGAATCCCGCGACAAGATCCGGACGGGCGAGTACACCACCAAGGATATGATGGCCCTGGACCGCTCCATACGCTCGGCGCAGGACCGGGCCAGGCGATCCATCTACTATACCGAGCTCTTCCTCTTCGCCAAGAACGCAGGGCAGCACGAGCTTGCGGATCGGATGCTGCTCTGTGCGCTCGAAGAGGCACGGATCATCCGGCCGCTCTCACGCCGTGCGTACGTCCTCGGCGACATGGCCTGCAGAATCTGCGCCGAGCGGTATGAAGACCAGTGCCGGGAGATCCTCGACATGGCGGTGAGCGAAGCGCTCAACATCCGTGACTCGGCGATCCGCGACGAGGTCTACGACGAGCTGGACATGTCCATGCGAATCATACAGGAGCACTGGCTGTGAAGACCATCCAGATCCGCATTTCAGGCAGGGTGCAGGGGATCGGGTTCCGGTCGTGTATAAAACGAATCGCAACCAACCTGGGCGTCTGCGGTGAGGCCATGAACCTCGCCGACGGGAAGGTGCTGGTCATCGCCACCAGCGATCCCGCCATCCTCGATAAGTTCGTCTCCATGCTGTACGGGTGCCCCCGGGCGGTCATCCGGGAGATGACCCTGAAGGAGGTGCCCCCCGTTCACTACCAGGAGTTTTCGATTGTCAGGGGGCCGAGTCAGTACAGCACGTGATATTCGCTGTTCTGCAGCAGGGAGTCCCGCAGAAGGCCCACCTGTGCGTCCAGACGGGACTGGTCGATGGTTGCCTGAAACGCCCTGGTCAGCCTGCCCGACAGGTCGTCGGAGAGGTAGCACCTCGCCCCGCTGCACTCGTATTCATGCTTTGAGACTTCCCGTGCAAACCGGACGACGACACTGTCCACCATCCCCGCCTTCTGAGGCTCGATCAGGTCGTAGACGAGGCTGCCTGCACCCTCGTGGAGCATGCCGGCGTCGGGATCGAGGTGCGCGCCGACTATGGCGACGCAGCAGTTGCCGTAGAGCATCGCGTACCCCAGAGAGAACATGGCGTTGACGGGATCACGGTAGGGACGGTCCGTCCGGCGACGGTATCCCAGCTCCGGCGGGATTATGCGGGCAACGATCTCGTAGTACATGTCAGCGGTGAGCCGGTGCAGCCGCCGCAGCTCGTCCATGGTAATGAGGTGTTCCAGCTCATCACGTGCCTGGTGGAGGAGCTCGAGCTCCCCCTCGTAAAAGAGTTCCTGCCCGGCCTCTGCAGCGGCGTGCTCCAGGAAGAGAAGGCGTGACCGTACCGCCGCGATCGCGGTCGCCTGCGCATACCGGTACGGCGCGGCCCGCTCCTGTGCGGTCCGGACCTCCTCCTCCATCCGGTAGCCGTACGGGTGGAGGTAGCCCACCGGCGTTCCGTCGATGTCGAAGAACGAGATCGCGGAGCCGTTCTTCAGGAGGTTGATCACCGCCGAGGTGTGCAGGAAGTGGCCGCCCACCACCAGGAGGTGCCCGATCCCCGATAACGGGTAGCGCCGGGTGGTGCCGCCCTGCATGACGACCAGATCCCGTGCTGTTGCCTTGATGTGCCCGCCGAAGCCGAAGACGGAAAACCATGGCACCTCTGTCGTCAATGTCCGTTTCCCCTGCAGTACCTGTCGGAGAGTATAGGACTTTTTCCCTTGATTAACCCATCGATCTGCCGGATGACGGAAAAAAAAATGGTGGAGTTTTTGCGGGCGAAAGCCGATCCTGCATGTCCCGATCCGCTGAAGAGAGACGTGATGCCCTGCCGCCCTTCACCCGACACCACTGCAGCCGCATGCGCACGAGTGAGAACCCGAATCGTGGCCATCGTCCATGCAGGAGCCCTGAAATCGGATGATCGCCCCCGCATGTCATGTCACTGCACGGCAAGCCTTTTCTGTGACCGTTCAGAATATATTCGTACCCGTGCCTGCAAAACTCCCGGCCAGAGAGCGGCGGTGGTTTTCAGGCGATAGAAGCAGCGTGTGTCGAACAGCTACCGGCATGGTGCAGGGCATTTGAAAAGATGCACGTTACCTGCCAATCAGATAACGGACCGAAGAGGGGATGTTCTGGAACAAGGCGATGGAGACCATCGGCGGCGAAGATCTGGCGACGCTCCAGCTCAAGCGGCTGAAATGGACGCTCCATCAGACGCAGAAGGTTGATTTCTACAGGCGGCGATTCAAAGAGGCGGGTGTCAGGCCGGAGGATATCAGGAGACTGGACGACGTGGAGAGGCTTCCGTTCACCTATAAAAGAGATCTCCAGAAAGGGTATCCGTTCGGCTTCTTTGCGGTGCCGCTCAACAAGGTGGTGCGGGTTCACACGACATCCGGCACCACGGGGAAGCCGACCGTCGTCGGCTACACGAGACAGGATCTGGAGAACTGGTCCGAGATGATCGCCAGGAACATCGTGATGGTGGGCGTCGGCGAGGGGGACGTCTTCCAGAACGCCGTCAACTACGGGCTGTTCACGGGAGGCCTGGGATTCCACTACGGGGCGGAGAAGGTCGGCCTCACGGTGATCCCCAGCGCCACCGGCAACACCAGGCGCCAGATCGAGATGATCGAGGACTTCGGGGTGACCGCCATCCACTGCACCCCAAGCTACGCCCTCCACATCGCGGAGGTGGCCGAGTCGATGGGCAGATCGCTGGACTCGCTTTCGACCGGTTTCTTCGGTGCGGAGCCCTGGTCAGAGAGCATGCGCAGAGAACTGGAGAGCCGTCTGGGCGTCACCGCATTCGACTCCTACGGCCTCTCGGAGATGTACGGTCCCGGAGTGGCGTTCGAGTGCCAGGAACAGGACGGCCTCCACATCTGGCACGACAGCTACCTCGTCGAGATCATCGATCCGAAGACCGGCGAACGCCTCTCCCCGGGGGAACGCGGCGAACTCGTGATCACGCCGCTCGTCAAGGAGGCGATGCCGCTCGTGCGCTACCGCACCGGCGACATCACCATGCTGATGGAGGACCGGTGCGCGTGCGGGCGCGGACAGAAGATTGCGCGCATCACGGGGCGGAGCGACGATATGCTCGTGATCCGGGGCATCAACGTCTTCCCCTCACAGATCGAGCATGTGCTGATGTCCCTGCCCGAAGTCGGGGAACAGTTCATGGTTTATATCGATCGCGTCAAACATCTGGATGAGATGACCATCGAGGTGGAGATGAGCAGGGCGGCGTTCTCCGGCGAACTCCAGGACCTCGCCCGTATGCAGAAGAAGATTGCCGGCGAGCTCCATAATACGCTGGGGCTCCGCACGACGGTGAGACTGGTGGAACCGGGTTCGCTGCCCCGGTTCGAGGGGAAGGCAAAGCGCGTGGTCGACCGGCGCGGGGGGATCTGATGGCGGCATGGAACCCGCGGATAGAGGAGATGCCCCGGGATGAGCTGCAGCGCCTCCAGTTCAAGCTGCTGAAGATGCTCGTGTATCGGCTCTACAGTTTCAACGACTTCTACCGGCGCCGGATGAAGGACGCGGGCGTCCACCCCGACGATATCCGGACGCTGGACGATGTGCGGAAACTCCCGTTCATGTACAAGCGCGACCTGCGCGACGGCTATCCGGACAGGATCTTCTCCGCCGCCAGAGACGAACTGGTGCGCTACCACGTCTCCTCGGGCACGACCGGCAAGCCGACCGTGGTGGGCTACACCCGGCACGACGTGGAGATCTGGACGGAGTCGCTCGCACGGGCGTTCACCTCCTGCGGCCTCGGCCGCGGCGACGTCGTGCAGGTGAGCTACGGCTATGGACTGTTCACCGGCGGCCTCGGGGCGCACTACGGCGCCGAGCGTATCGGCGCCACGGTCCTTCCCACCAGCGTCGGCAACACCGAACGGCAGATCGAGCTGATGCAGGACCTCCACGTGACCGCGATCGCCTGCACCCCCTCGTACCTCCTCCACATGGGCGAAGTCGCGGAGAAGATGGGCGTCTCCATACAGGACGACACCGATCTTCGCGCCGGCATCCTGGGGGCGGAACCCTGGTCCGAGCAGATGCGGGAGCGGATTCAGGACTGGCTGGGCATCAGGGCCTACGACATCTACGGCACGAGCGAGCTCTCGGGCCCCATGTTCACGGAGTGTACCGAACAGAAGGGGATCCATATCTGGGGCGATCTTGCGCTGGCCGAGATCGTCGACCCCGAAACTGGGGAACCGCTCGGCCCCGGGGAGCGCGGGGAGCTGACCGTCACTATCCTTCAGAAAGAGGCCCTCCCCATAATCCGGTACCGGATCGGGGATATCACGGTGATGGACGACGGTACCTGCGCCTGCGGGCGCACCCATCCCCGTATCGGACGGATTCAGGGGCGGGTGGACGACATGCTGATCATCCGGGGGATCAACGTCTTCCCGTCACAGGTGGAGCACACGCTGATGCAGATCCCTGATGTCGGCCGACACTTCCAGATCGTCGTGGACCGGAGAGGGGCGCTCGACACCATGCTGGTGCGGGTCGAGGTCGCCGAGGAGGCGTTCTCGGACAAGATCACGGACCTGATGGTCGTCAAGAAGAAGGTGGAGCACCGCCTCCGCAGCTCCCTCAATGTGGGTGTGGACGTGGAACTGGTGGAACCCGGGTCGCTCCCCCGGTTTGAGGGGAAATCAAAGAAGGTGATCGACAGGAGGTCGATGTGAATGGAGAACCCGTATATCATCAAACAGATCTCAATCTTTTCCGAAAACCGGCCAGGGCGCCTCGCCGCCATCGCCGAAGCGCTGAAGGGTGCGGAGATCAACATCTTTGCGTTCAGCATCGCCGAAGCGGACGGATTCGGGGTCGTGCGGGCGCTGGTCGACAGGCCTGAAGAGGCGTATCGGGCGCTGACCGATCTCGGTTTTCGGGTCTCGTTCACCGAGGTCGTCGGTGTGAAGATGCGGGACGAGCCGGGTGGACTCTCGGAGATCGCCTCGATTCTCGGGGACGCCGATATCAACATCGAGTACGCCTACGCCTACTCGGGCAGGGACGCGGCGGTGCTGATCCTGCGGGTGGACCAGGTGGAGGACGCCATTCGCCAGATTCTCGAACGTGGCGGAGAGCTCCTGGAGGCGTCCCGGTTCCGCTAGAGGGGCGGGAGATATGCGTTTACCACGAACGCCCTACCTCTCTCCCCCATCCTCCCGCAGCATATGCGCCCTTCCGGCGACACGCTGAAGCGTGACCACGAATGCGATCCCCATGCCGGGCTTCTCGAGCTCTGCACCTTCAAGGATCACATCCAGAACGGTGTCGGTCTGTTCGGGATTGACGATGGTCAGGACAATCTCCTTTTCAGGCTCGATAGGTAGGCCGAGCAGCGTCTGCATCTCGTGGATTCCGGTGCCGCGGCCCATGAGGATGGTTCCGCCCTCCGCTCCGGCCCTGCGGGAGGCCTCGACCACCCGCTCCGCCCAGCCTTTCTTGACGATCGTTACGATCAGATCCTTACGACTTTCAGAGATCATGGTAGTTTCACCTTTTTTCTGCGGTACAGGGTGCTGATGAGGAGGACCGACAGGATCGGCGCCAGCGCGATCAGCGCGACGAGCCCGAAGCTGTTGGAGATGCTCATGCGTTCTCCCGGCGGAGCGGCGGCCCCGGCCGCGAGCGACGTCAGGAACGTCACCGCCATCGGCCCGGTGGCGACGCCCCCGGAGTCGAAGGCAATGGCGATGAAGTCCCGATCGGCGTAGCGGAGAAGGGCGATGGCCAGCAGGTAGCCGGTGACGATGACGGCCAGAAACGGGATGCCGTATACGATGCGGGCCATCCCGAGTGCGACGGCTACCGCAACCCCGGCCGAGAGCGTATAGAGTATCAGCGAGGCGCGGATGAACCCGCTGGACGACTGTTCGACCTGATAGCTGAGAACCCGCACGGCTGGCTCGGCATAGGTCGCGAGGAAGCCGAGGAGAAAGCCGAAAGGTATGAGGACCCATCTCTGCTCCAGGCTGCCGAGGTAGGCGCCTATCGCCTGCCCGGCCGGGAGAAATGCAACTTCGACGCCCTGCAAGAAGAGGACCATCCCGGCGAAGGTGAGCAGGACACCTTTGAAGAGGCCGGTAACGTACCCGATCGGCAGTTTCAGGTGCGTGACCTGGACGGCGATGAAGAAGATGATCAAGGGGATCAGGGCCGCCGCCGTATCGATCATCACATGGTCGATCCCTGCCAGGATCGGCAGCCCCCTCACGTGAAGAACACCCCCATAACCATCATCCCGATGATCGGGCCGATCGAAGCCAGTCCGATCAGCCCGAACCCGTCCGATATCTGAGATCGGCCTCCGAGGACCGAACTGATGCCGATCCCCAGCGCCAGGATGAGCGGAACGGTGACCGGACCCGTGGTGACGGCGCCCGCATCAAAGGCGATCGAGAGGAAATCCCGCGATGCGAAGAAGGAGAGGAGGAGCACCGTGCCGTACCCCGCGGCGAACAGGTAGGCGATGGGCACGCCGAAGACGATCCGGAGCATGGCCACGGAGACGAAGAAGCCGACCCCCGTTGCGATCACGATGATCAGCGGGGCAGGCGGTATGCTGCCGCCAGACACGGTTTCGATCAGGCCTGTCAGGACGCGGACGTCCGGTTCGGCGACGGTGGCGAGAAAGCCAAAGACGAATGCGACGACGAGGATCAGAGGGAGGGAGCCCCTCTTTGGCAGATCCGAGCCGATCGCCCCACCCATCGGCAGCAGACCAACCTTCACCCCCAGAAGGAAGAAGGCGATCCCGACAAGAACCATCGCGGCACCGATCGCGAACTGAACGAGCGAGGCGGCCGGGGCCTCAAGCAGCGTCGCCTCGAGCACCAGGATCAGCAACGCTACCGGTCCTATCGCCAGGGTCACCTCCCTGAACGTCTCTCTGAAGTCGCGCAGCATGATCAGTACCCTCCGCGAACGTCGCAGCGATATGCGCCCGGGAGAGAGAGGAGCGAATGGTACTCATCCGCCATCTGTCGGCCGCCGGTCCGGTGCAAATGCGCCATCATCACCTCTTCTCCCATTTCAGGAGATCCATCACCGACGAGAGCGTCTGCCCCCGCCGGATCTCCTCGCGGATCCGCTCCTCCGTCTTCTTCACCTCCACCGCCCGGTGGGCGATCTCGTACGCCCGCTCTCTCGGAACCACCACCACGCCGCTCTCGTCGGCGACGATCCAGTCACCGGGCCGCACCTCCTGCCCGCAGCAGACGATCTCCGTGTTCATCTCGCCGTGGCCCTTCGGCTCCCCTGCATTCGGGACGGCTGCCCGCGCAAAGACGGGAAGACCGATCGTTCTGATGTCATCGACGTCCCGCACGGCGCCGTCGATCACCACACCTGCGATCCCCCTGTTCCTGCAAGAGAGCGTGGCAAGCTCCCCCCAGGGGGCGACGTGCGTCCCGCCGTCGCTGCTGATCACGATCACGTCACCCTCACCGGCGGCATCGATCGCCTCCACCGGCTTTGCCCAGTCGCCGGCGAGGGTCCGGACGGTCACGGCCCGACCCACCATCCGCACCGGGCCGCAGATGGAAACAAGCCCCGTCATCGCACCCTTCCTGTGCATGGCGTCAGAGACGTTCGGAGCAGAAACCTGCACGAGGAGACGGCGTATCGCGTCATCCGGACTCTCCGTCGCCTGCGGGCGGATCTCAGGCCGATCGATCGCGGCGCGGATCCGCCTCGCAGACGCGGTCACGTCTGCGGAACGGACGATGCTCCCTCCAACGATGACGATCGAGGCCCCGGCAGCGACGGCCTGCGCCGCCCTCTCGGCATCAAGCCCGCCGGCAACGGCGATCGGCACGCGAACCTCGCCGGACAGGCGGGTGAGCAGGTCGAGCGAACTCCTGCCGGTCATCTGCTGATCGATGCCCACGTGGGCATTGATACAGTCCACGCCGAGCGCCTCCAGCTCGCGGGCCCTGACGACAGGGTCCTGCACATTGATGAGGTCCGCCATCAGGCGAACGCCGTATTTCCGCGCTGCCCGCACCGCCTCGGCGATGACGGAGTCATCGGCATCTGCGAGGACGCAGACGATGCTGGCGCCTGACTTTGCCGCCATCTCCACTTCGAGCGCACCGGTATCGACCACTTTCATATCGGCGACGATCTCGCGCTGGGGAAACCGCTCGCGCATCGTCCGGACGGCATTCATGCCCTCGCTCTTGATCAGGGGCGTCCCGACCTCGATCCAGTCAACTCCACCCCGGATGGACTCCTCTGCGATCTCCACCGCACGCGAAAGTTCAAGGAGATCGAGCGCCACCTGGAGAACCGGCTTCGTCATACAGGATCAATAGGAGGAGAAGATATATCTGATGCTCGGTGGGACCGAACTGGGGGAGCACCTGCTGTCGCGAGGCACGGGGAACGGCAGGCGCAGGTACGGGGCGGCGGTGAAAAGGGGATCGAAATCTCTATTTTTTTCTATAAACGACATGATACGTTGAGGAATTAAAACAGATGTTATATATTGTTGAAAAAGGAGAAATACGTACAGCGCAGGCTCATCCGGTTCATCGGGGCAGGAAGATGCGATGGAGATCGAAACAGAGAGAGCGATACCGGATATCCAGACGGTGCAGGCACAACCGGGGGATCCTCCTTTTCTTCATAGTCGCTCTGGTTCTGGCAGGTGCAGGCGTCTCACCGGCATCCGCCCAGCCTACCGGGAAGAAGCAGGTCCTCGTCCTCCACTCCTACCACCCGGGAATGGCCTGGGCGGAACTGGAGCAGGAAGGCATCGAAGACGTCCTGCAGGGGGACGCACCGGTCCCGGTGGAGCTCTGCGTCGAGTACATGGATACGAAACGGCATACGGACGAAGCGTATCTCAGCAGCCTTGCAGACTTCTATTCCTGCAAGTTCAGGAACCGGACATTCGATACGGTCATCGCCTGTGACGATGCAGCGTTCGCCTTCGTCCGCGAGCATCGGGACGATCTCTTCGCGGGGGTTCCGATCGTCTTCTGCGGGGTCAACCACTTCACCGACGGGATGATCCGCGACGACCCGCTCATCACCGGCGTGGTCGAGACGATAAACGTCGCGGAGACGTTGAAGATCGCCTCCCGCCTCCAGCCGGACGTCAGGAACGTGGTCGTCATCAACGACGCCACGACCACCGGACTGGCGAACAAGAAGCAGATCCTGGACAATGCAGACGACATTCCCGATACGCTCACGCTCACCTTCCTCGAGAACCGGACGATGTCTGAGATTCAGGAGTACGTGAGCCGGCTCCCCGACGACACGATCGTGCTGCTCCTGACGTTCAATCGGGATCAGGACGGTACCGTGTACTCGTACGGAGATGTGGCAGACGCGATCGTTCCGGCATCGAGCGTGCCGGTGTACGTGGTATGGGATTTCTACCTCAACCGCGGCGTGGTCGGCGGCATGGTCACGAGCGGCTACGACCAGGGGCGGATTGCAGGGGAGATGGCGCTCCGCATCCTCCAGGGGGAGCCGGTCTCGTCGATTCCGGTCGTGACTGATCCGCACCAGTACCCGATCTTCGACTACGTCCAGCTCGAGCAATTCGGTCTCACCGAGTCCCGCCTCCCGACAGGAAGCGTCATCCTCAACAGCCCGGCGACCGCCCAGGAGATCCCCGTGTTCGTCCTTGCAGGCGCCGCGGGGGTGCTCGGCGGTCTCGTCGCCATCATTCTTGCCCTCCGAAACGACATCAAAAGACGGAGCATGATGGAGGAGAGGCTGCGGGAGAGTGAGGAAAAGTTTGGGGGGATTGCCCAGCGGAGCTTTGACATGATCTTCACACTCGACACGGAGAAGAACTACACCTATGTCTCTCCGGCGGTGAAGCGTATCATGGGCTATCCTCCTGAGTACGTGACGGGCAGGAGTTGCCTCGTGTTCATGCCGCCGCCCTTCAGGCAGCGGTTCGAGGAGATGGTGGATCGGGTCATGAGCGGCGAGCGTGTGGAGGGGTTCCAGCTCGAGACGCGGAGGAAGGACGGGGGCGTGGTTTACCTCAAGATCGATGCCTCCCCTATCATCAAGAACGGGGTGATCATCGGCATCCAGGGCGTCGCGCACGATATCACCGAGCGGGAGCTCCTCAAGAAGCGTGAGCGCGAGGCGTACGCGCAGATCGAGAACAACATCGAACAGTTCGCCATCCTCGGCGACCATATCAGGAACCCGCTGCAGGTCATCCTCGCCCTCGCCAGCCTCGAAGACTCCCCGAACGCGGAACGGATTGTCGAGCAGGTGAGGCAGATCGATTCGATCATCGCCCAGCTGGACAGGGGATGGATCGAATCAGAGAACATCCGACGGTATCTCCGCCGCCACTACGGGCTCGAAGGAACGGCCGAACCGCAGGAGCAGGAGGACCCGGACCGGCGGGACGACCCCGTCGGCTCCCCCTGATGCTGCGTGCAGGCGCAATCGGAAACCATTATCGTTGCAGACTCAAGAACGGTTCTTCGGCATGGAACCGGTACACGGGTACAGGCGACGGCTGCCGCGGGAGACCGAACGCAGGATTGCGGCGTACATCGCGGAGAAAGAATCTCTTTTTGCACGGTTTGCCGCACGGAGTGAGGACGGTGTCAGACGTCATCAGCGGAAGCCGGAGGATATCAGAGCGAAGTACTCCCGTGATACGGACCGGATCATCCATACCAAGGCGTATGCCCGTTACATCGACAAGACACAGGTCTTCTACCTGGTCAGGAACGACCACATCACCCATCGTGTGCTTCACGTCCAGCTGGTCTCAAAGGTTGCCCGGACCATTGGGCGATCCCTGCGCCTGAACGAGGACCTGATCGAGGCGATCGCGCTCGGCCACGATATCGGGCACATCCCTTATGGCCACGTCGGTGAGGCGTGCCTCTCCGCCATCTGCCACCGGCAGAAGATCGGAACGTTCAGACACAACGTCCAGAGCGTCCGATTCCTCGACGAGATCGAAGACCGCGACCTGACGCTCCAGGTGCTGGACGGCATCCTCTGCCATAACGGGGAGACGTACGACAGCCGGCTGGAGCCCCGAATGGAGAAGACCTGGCAGACCTTCGACGCAGAGACGGCCGATATCCTGCAGCACGGCGGAGACCATCCGCCGATGACCCTTGAAGGGTGCGTGGTCCGGTTTGCCGATACCATCGCCTACATCGGCCGCGACATCCAGGACGCGGTGGAAGTGGGGCTGATCGACGACCGGGCCGAAATCCCGCAGCGTGTCAGGGATGTCCTCGGGGAGGAGAACCCGACCATCATCGATACTCTGATCAAGGATCTCATCGAGCAGAGCGAGAGCGAGGATCGGGCGGTGATCGGGTATTCGCGTGAGGTAGCAGCGGCTCTCGCCGAATTGAAGCGGTTCAACTACGACCGCATCTACCACCATCCGAAGGTCACTGCCGAGAGAGCCAAGATCGAGCGGATGTACGACATGGTCTTCACCGTCTTCCTCGAAGACCTTGAACGGGAGAGAAGGAACTCGGCGATATATTCCGATTTCATCGATGCCGGCTGGATCAATCCCGCGTACATCCGCAACGCCACGGAGCCCGAACTGGTCAGGGACTACATCGCCGGGATGACCGACCGCTATTTCGAGAGGCGGTTCAGAGAGATCGTCATGCCGAAGAAGGTTGACTGGCGGTTCAGCGGGCACCCGTCGGCCGGAGACGCGCCGTTCTGAAGCGGGGGCTCTGCTTTCAGCCCTCCACAGCGACAACGACCTGCTGGGCGTTTCCGGAAGATCCTTCCCGTTTCCTGGATTCGCCATGACGTCTCCGGGAAGTGGACTGTGAGAAGCGTCTTCGAGCTGCGACGGTCCGACGGACAGGAGCATGAGAAGATCTTCGGTCTTCGATACATCTCCCCGCCGGGAATTTCGGGATGACCTCCATACTCCTCTCGTATGAACGGACCGTCCTGGACAGTGGACCGGGATGCGAACCGCCATGGGGATAAGGGAGGTGCGGCGGTCCGAAGAACAGGGCAATGAGAAACCCTTCGGGGTCGACATCTCCCCCCGCCCGCGCCCGCCAGCAGGGCAGCAGGAACTTCGGGGACGAAGACCCGCCGCAGTGGCAGTAATCTTTAATATGCCGCATGATCGGAGTAGGCAGGACCGGGCCAGTTTCCCCCACCCCTGTGGCTGATGAACGAGCGACAGCGGTACCGACCCGGGATGCGTCCGCTCCTGCGGAAGGCGGTGATCAGGTATGGTTGAAATCGGATACAAACTGGCAAGCGAAGAGCACGGACCTCTGGATCTGGTCTGCTACGCCCGGCAGGCCGAGGATGCAGGTTTCTCCTTCGCCATGATCTCGGACCACTACCACCCCTGGATCGGCAGGGAGGGGCAGAGCCCTTTCGTCTGGTGCACCATCGGCGGGATCTCGCAGGTGACCGCGGAGATGCGGATCATGACCGGGGTCACCTGCCCGACGATGCGGATTCATCCCGCGATCATCGCCCAGGCGGCGGCCACTGCGGCGACGATGATGCCGGGCAGGTTCGTGCTGGGGGTGGGATCGGGAGAGAACCTCAACGAGCACATCCTGGGCGACCGCTGGCCGCCGGCACCGGTGCGCATCGAGATGCTCGAGGAGGCGGTCGACGTCATCCGCACCCTCTGGAAAGGAGGGATGCAGGACTATTACGGCTACTTCTACACCCTGGAGAACGCCCGGATCTACACCCTGCCCGAGGAGATCCCTCCCATCTACATCGCCGCCGAAGGGCCCATCAGCGCTTCAGCGGCAGGAAGGATCGGCGACGGATTCATCAACGCAGGCACAGAAGCGGAGAAGAGCCTCCTGGCGTTCCGGAGATCCGGTGGCGACGGCAAACCAGCATACCTCGAGATCTCCGTCTGCTGGGCGGAAAGTTTCGAGGTGGGCCGGCGGATGGCGTTCGAGCACTGGCCCGTCCCGGCGAACAGAGGAGAGCTGAACCGCATCCTCCCCACGCCGACCCACTACGAACAGCTGGCGCAGATGGTGACAGAGGGAGACGTGGCGCAGCACGTTCCCTGCGGTCCGGACCCTGAACCACATATCGCGAAGATCCAGGACGGCGTCAGGATGGGGTTCGACAGCATCTGCGTCCACCAGATCGGACCGCAGCAGCGGGAGTTCATGGAGTTCTACAAGGACGAGGTTCTGCCGCAGTTCCGCTAAAGATGCCGCTCCGCAGTGCCCGGAAAAATTGAGAGGGAGCCGTTCACTGCCCGGCAGGCTCGGACTCGTCGGTCCGGACCCTGTAGATCGCCTCGATCGGCATGACGAAGATCCTGCCGTCGCCGAACCTGCCGGTGCGGCCGTTCGCCCTGATGATCTCGATCACCCCGTCGACATCCGCACTCCCGACGGCCCATCTCCAGCTTCATGTTGGGGATGGGGTCGACCGGCGTCTCCCTCCCGCGGAACTACAGGGTGATAGCCTTCTGCGCCCCGCGCGCCCCCGCGCCCCCGCGCCTCGCTTATGGTCATGCCGTAGATGCCCTCCCGCTCGAGCGCCGCCTTCACCGAATCGAACTTTTCAGGTCTGATGATCGCGGTCACCATCTTCATGGCTCGCTCACCTCATACAAGGATGGATTCACCGTGCTGGGCGATGTCCAGCCCGACGTACTCTTCTTCCCCGCTCACCCGCAGGCCCAGGGTCATGTCAACGGCCTTGGTGAGCACGAATGTGACGGCGAACGCGTGGATCATCACGATCAGAGCCACCGCGAGCCGGACGGCGAACTGGCCCGCGTTGCCGAAGAGCAGTCCGTCCACGCCCCCAACTGCGGCCGCTGCAAAGGTGCCTGTGGCGAGCGCTCCCCACAGGCCGCCCGTGCCGTGCACGGCCCAGGCGTCCAGGCTCTCGTCCAGCCCCCGCGAACCCGGAAGAGCAGGGCTCCGTAACAGACGAGACCTGCAACGGCGCCGATCGCGATGGCGGAGATGGGGGTCACGAATCCCGCCGCCGGAGTGATGGCGACGAACGACCGGGAACGGTCGCCGCTGATACGAGCACCCTGTCGGGGGGAGGGAGACCCGGAGTTAGTATATTACGCACGGCCGATCAACACTGACAGCAGCATGGGAAGGTATGGAAGCGAGGACGACTTCCGTGCCGTCTGCGCCCGCGTGAGGGCGGCAGGAACGAAAGCGGATCTTGCGGCGGTGCTGTACCGGGAGATCGCATGCTACTCGCTCTACGACCTTCAGGACCTCCGGGGCATGGTGGAGCGCGACCTCGCACACGTGCCTGACGCATACCGGCTGAAGCTGTACCCCCGGATCATGGAGCAGATCTTCGGAACGCACCATGCACTGGTGAGGCTCACCCGCAACGGAGACCTGGATCGGCTGCACGGAAGTCTGGACGGGCGATTTCGGGAGTTCTGCGATATGGTGGAGCGGGCATGCCGGGCACGCACGACCGCGCGGCAGCGGCGCCTCGAACTTCTCTACTTCCTCCTTGCCGCCTTCAACCTCTTCGTCCTCGATCTCCCCGGCCATCCGGTGGGCACGCCGTTCCCCGGCGGCCTCGAGGTCGAGGTACGGGACGGCGAGTACCTCTGCCCCATCAGGGAGCGGGCCGACGACGTGGAGAACGCCCTCTGCCCCTACTGCCCGGCAAAGCAGAGCGACGGGTGAGGGGGCACACGGGCGTCGCCGGGACATCCGGCGGGCAGAGAAGAGATTCGTGTTATACCGGTCTACCTTTCTTCCTCGTAGCGCTCGAAGAACGTGACCTCATCGAGGACCTTCTTCTGCGCGATCTGAACCTCCTCGGGGTATCCCGCAGGCACCAGAGATACGAGCGTGTACTCCTCCGGCACGTTCAGGAGCTTTCTGACCGCCTCCGCATACCCCTTCTTGTCGCCGGCCACCCAGCAGGACCCGACGCCCCACGCCTGGAGCGCGAGGATGAGCTGCATCGTCGCCGCAGAGCAGTCCTCCAGGTAGTACTTCTCATCCCGCTTCCCGAAGATCGTGAAGCATATCGGGGCATCGGCGATGAATTTTCCGTGGTCGGTCAGGTCCGCGATCTCTCTGAGCGTCTCGCGGTTCCTGACGGTGCCGAAGAGCCAGGGCTGTTCGTTGCGGGCGGTCGGTGCCAGTCGTGCACAGTCGAGGGCGTCCTTGAC
Organism: Methanomicrobiaceae archaeon UBA206; assembly: GCA_002503105.1. Classification (GTDB taxonomy): domain Archaea; phylum Halobacteriota; class Methanomicrobia; order Methanomicrobiales; family Methanoculleaceae; genus UBA206. The sequence continues at coordinate 27,889 of DAQY01000025.1, read as the reverse complement.
GATCTTGTCCTCGATCGGATCGCTCTTGTACTTCCGTACGCTGTGCCTGCTCCTGATGACCGTGACCCCGAGATTAACCGATCCACCAATACCGGGATTCATATAATGGTTGTGGGCATTCATACGTAAAAATTTTGGGAAAGAGGGCGGGAACACATCCGGATACACGGCGAACTTCAGAGAATTCCCTGTATCAGGCCGAGAATGTTGCCAAACCCCTGGAGGATCACCACTTTCGGGTCGATCCCGAGGAACGGGAAGATGAAGATGAAGTAGGCGAAGGTGCCGATAGTGCTCCCGACGTTCGCGAGGGCGGCGACCAGCACCACCCGGAAGAGCGGTATCCTCCGCATATCCGAAAAACTCCCGGCCTCGACGACCCTCCGGAGCTCCCCTGCGGACGGTCTCCGGATCTTCGCCTCCACGATGGCGGCGAACCATCCGGCGGCAAGCAGAGGGTTCAGCGACGTCATCCAGGAGACGGCGAAGGCCGTCGCAGCAGAGAGGGGGTGCCCGCCGGCAAGCAGCGTGAAGACGGCAGAGAGCACGCCGTTGATCAGGATCCAGTAGACGAAAGCGGTCAGCAGCACGTCGATGCCGGTCCCTGAGCACGCGATGGCCAGGATCAGCGCGGCAAAGAGCGCCGTCACGATGGTGCCGAAGATCTTTGTCCAGGGAAGAGGCTTCACCTCTTCCCTCAGGGTGCTCATCGGCGGGAGCGTTTCGGGTGCGTCGAGGTACCGCCGGACGCCGCGTATGTGCCCGGCGCCGATCACCGCCAGCACCCGATCGTGCCGGGCGCCCAGGCCGAGGATCTGGTGCGCAAGGTAGGCGTCCCGTTCATCGATCAGCGCCTGTGCGCCGTGCGGAGAGAACTTCCGGAACTCCTCCATCGCCGCGCTCACCACATCCTGCCGGGTGAGCTCGTCGACATCGAATTCCCGGTGCCCGACGCCGACCAGCGCGGCGAGCAGCACCGCGAGGAGCTTGATCCTCTCCCAGAGGTTCATCCTCCCCCAGAACCGCATCAGGGTGATGCGGATGTCGCGGTCGATGAGGGCGACGGGCGTCGCGTGCGCCTCCGCCTCCTCGATCGCCGCCAGCATCTCGGCACCCGGCTTTACCCCCGTTTCGGCGCCGATCCGCTGCTGCAGGTATGCGAGCACCCACTGGACGAGCAGCTGGGCGAAGTTCCCGCCCTTCAGGATCTCGGAGAGGGGGGGCTCCGTCACCTCCTGCCGGAGCGCCGCATACCGCCCGGCATCGAGCTCGACACCCACGATATCGGGGCGGAACTCCTCGATCGCCTCCCTGACCTCCTCGATGCTCCTCCTGGAGACATGGGCCGTTCCCACAATCCGGATTTCAGCCATCGAGCACCTTCATCCCCTCTGAATCGAAGACGGCGCGCCGCCCTTTCGGCACTGCCGCTTCCGCAAAACGCCGCCGTATGCCCGCCTCCTCGACCGCTTCGGCCCGCGAGCGTTCGGCGAGCGCCCGCGCCATGTCGCGCGCCTCTTCCTCCGGAATGGGGGCGCCGAGCCCCCGGCACTCGGAGACCAGCAGCGCGTCGCCGTCGAGCATGAAGGGGTAGGTGCGGCAGATCCACGGGCGGTGCGCATAGATGGTACACCGTCCATCCACAAGGAAGATGCACGTGTTGCCCCTGCGCCTGATGCACCACGCGAACGTATACCGCGCTCCGTCACCCCCGTCGATGAACTCGGGATAGGGCTCGGCCGTTTCATCCCACGTCATACCGGTCGCCGCCATGATCGCACGGATCTCCGGCGGGCTGACGATCACCAGGTTGGAGTCGTCGGCGACGCGGCGGCAGCACTCGCTGCATCCGGTGCAGCGGAAGCCGATGGACGTGATACGTTCCGCAAGCTCGTCTATTGCCGGCATATCCTGTCGAAGTTCTCGAAGATGAGCCTGCCGTTCACCGTATGGCTGACCTCCGGGTGCCACTGGATGCCGTAGAGGTGCTCGCCGGGGGAGGCCATCGCCTCGACTTTGCAGATGCTGGACTGCGCAAGCCGGGTGAAGCCTTCGGGCACCACCGAGACCTCGTCCGCATGGGACGCCCAGACCCGTATCCGATCCGGATAGCCCTGCAGCAGATCAGTGTGCCGGAGGATATCCACATCCACCGCACCGTATCCGCCGCTCGCCCCCCTCGCCACCGCGCCGCCCCGGGCCGTCGCCATGATGTGCAGCCCCAGGCAGATGCCGAGGACGGGGATGCCCAGGTCGAGGTACCCGGCAGCGACGCCGGCGCGCGCGAGCGTCGGACCGCCTCCGAGGATGATGCCCCTGCAGTTCCGGGCGACCTCGGCCGGCGGCGTCTCGTTGGAGATCATCGTGGCCTCGATATCCATATCACGGAGCGTTCGTACGATCAGGTGGTTGAACTGCCCGTAGTTATTGACCACGTATATGGGAAGCATTGCTCAGTATGGATTTGGAGAGGTATTAGTCCTTTTTCAGCTGTACGCGCAGACGAATTCGTAGACGGCACGCGTGATCTCATCGGGATCGAAGCCCATCAGGTATGCGAGCAGCATGGCGCCGCCCGCACCCGTACCCTCCTTGACCTCGCCGATGCAGTAGCGGGCAAGGCCAGCATGCCCCATATGAGCGAAGTCGGGGTCCACGTAGTAGGCGGTGGTGCCGATCTCCGCGACGGTCCGGGCGAAGCTGGCGGAGGGATCGTCCCGGACGTACACGGTCGTCGCCAGGTGCGGTACCGATCTCTCCATCCCCTTCAGGATCGCCGCCACGGCGAGCATCTGGGTGCCGCCGGCAAGGATAACGGTGCCGCCGTAGCCGCTGGCGATCCCTGCCGCCACCGGCATCATCGGATCGCCCGCCATGCGGACGACATCGAGAGGGTGGCTCACGCCAGCGGCCTCGACCCTGGCGAGCACCTGCCGGCAGACCGTCTCCTTCAGTGTCACCGGGTTCCTGGCAAAAGCGCTGCTGACGTGCGCATCGTACCCGAGCGCCCGGAGGACGCAGAGTGCCGTGGTGGTCCCGCCGGGGACGCACTCGCCAAGCACCAGCAGATCGCTGTACCGGGAGAGGAGTCCGCCGACCATCTCCCCCCGCCGGAAGAGGTCGTTCACCAGCGGAACCGCATCCCCGTTCCGCGGATCGCCGCCGGGGCTGCCGTAGACGTCCAGGCAGGGCACGGTGGGTGCATGTTTGAGACCGGCGTTGACGAAGAGCGGGATGATGCCCGTGAGTTCCACCATCGAGCGGGTGATGGACGCCGGTGTCGGGCACCCGGTGGGGGTATTCGGTGTTGCGGACGTGCTCGATATCGCCCCGGTCGCCACCAGCTCCGCATCCAGGATCGGCGTGAGCAGGGTGCCGTCAGGGGTGGGACCCGCGCCCGATATGCCGGGAACGGTGGAGAGCAGGGTGTTTCCCAGCACCAGCGCTGTCATCGGGCGCTGTGTCCTGATATCGGGGATTTCGGAGAGGAACGGCATGCGTATTCCCTCATACTATTCGCGTCTGCACCTAGAAGAGCATTGCCATGCGAACGGTGAACGAAATCCAAACGAGCATATAGACTCCCCGCTCAATAGAATGGATGATGTTCGATATCGAGCGCAGGCTGCAGGAGAAAGGCGTTGGAAGAGGCGAGATCGTCGCGTCGGCCATGGAGCTCTACGTGCCCCATGGCATGGAGGCGGAGCAGGCAGCTGCCAGGCTCAGCGAGAAGATCGGACGGGCGTTCGATGATCCGAACGTCTCCTCGCTGCTGCTCGGCGCCATTCTGCTCGAAGACGAGCTGTACTGGAAGCGAACCGACTCGGAGATCGCCGACGACCCGGTCTTTCTGCTCTCCGACGAGATCATCGGTATGGCGATCGCGGAGGTGATCGGCGGGACGTATGCCCGATTCGAGTTCACCCGCTACGACCAGAAGAAGCCGGGCATCCTCGGCAAACTCGGCCCGTTCCTCGACGATGCCGTCGCCGGGCTGATCGCCGGCTGTACCTCGCGCCTCTACAGTGAGTGTATGTGAAGTCCCTCCGCTCGCTCCTCCAGTTCTGCACGACGCTCCCCCTCGGTGAGCCGGTCGAGTTCGAGTACTTTGCACGCCGTTCATACCTCTACCCGATCGCCGGCTACGTGATCGGCGGGATTGCGGCGTTCATCGTGTACTGGATCGCGTCCCCGGCTCTCGCCGCGGCAATCGCCCTCGGCGCCGTGCTGCTGCTCTCTGGTTGCAACCACTTCGACGGCCTCCTGGACTTCGGCGACGGACTCATGGCCCACGGGAGCAGCGAACGGCGGATTGCGGCGATGACGGACCGCAGCGTGGGCGCGGGAGCGGTGGCGGCGGGGGTCGTGGTCACTCTGCTGGCGTTCGCCGGGCTGCAGACCGCAACGCCGATCTGGGCGTCGATCCTCATCGCCGAGGTCTGCGCAAAACTCGCTATGTCGTACATGACCGTGCTGGGCCGGCCGTTCCGGGACGGGATCCACAGCTACCTGCACGACCGCGCCCGGCCGGCGTTCCTCCTCTACGCGACCCTGCTCGCCCTCCCCCTGCTGCTCCTCCCGGTGCCGGGGATCGTGTTCGCCGCAGCGGCCGGCGCTACGGTCGCTGTCGTCACCGCCATGCTCGTCCTCTCCCACCAGCTCTTCTCGGGGGTCAACGGGGACGTCGTGGGCGCCGCCAACGAGATCACCAGGGCGGGCGTCATCGCGATCCTGGCGCTGCTATAAGCACTTTTTTTCTATCCGCGGCCAGTTAGTACAGGTACGATGAAAGACGAATCAGCCCTCCATGCCCGGGGAGGGATCATCACCGAACGGAATACGGATTTTGCAACGCTCCGGCTGCGGATTCCGGCAGGCGTCCTGTCAGCCTGCCAGCTCCGGCGGCTCGCGGACCTCGCTGACGGGTACGGGGACGGGACCGTTCACCTCACCATGCGCCAGACGATGGAGATCCCGCACGTGCGTCCCGACAGCTTCGAGGTGATTGCACGGGCTCTGGAAGAGAACAACACACCGATCGGAGCGGAACGCGACGAAGTCGTGAACGTTATAGCCTGCCCGGGCACGGAACGCTGCAAGTACGCCAACATCGAAACGATCGATCTGGCGCGAACGATCGACCGCCGCGTCGCCGGGATACGGGTACCGACAAAGGTCCGGATCGCCGTTTCAGGCTGCACGTACATGTGCAACAGCCCGCTCTTAAACGAGATCGGGATCATCGGCAGGATCAGGCCGCTGCGCACGCCGGGTCTCTGCACCGGCTGCGGTACCTGTGTCGAGTACTGCAGACAGTGCGCCATCTCCCTCAGAAACGGCGTATCCGTGCTCGATGAGCGCAGGTGCGTCCAGTGCGGCATCTGCGTCCACTCCTGCCCGTACAACCTCCTGAAGCCGGAGTACGAACACTATCAGATCGCCGTCGGCGGACGCCGGGGCATGGAGCCTCGCGTGGGGCGGGAGCTCGTCACCGTGGAGACGCCGGAGGCGGTGGTCGAGGTGGTCTACAGGATCGTCTACTGGATCTACCGTACGGCGTGGAGCGGGCGGCTGCTCGCCGACCAGCTGGACGAGATCGGGTTCGATGCCTTCAGGGAAGGGATCCGGAAGGAGTTCGCCGGGAACGAGGAGTGACGCAACGCAGACCACCCTCCTCCCCGGCGCACAGGATAACGGACGCCGTTCAGCGGTTGCAGGACGAGGAAGGCGACGCTGCAACGGGCAATCAGGTTTTTATCTCGTAAAGGAGAGACTGTCAGGAGCATGCCGGATCTGACCGTTCGAGAACGGGAGGGAAGGAAGGACCTGTACATCGAAGATCGGGTGCAGGTGGACGGGACATCCCTCCCTGTTCAGAAATATGTGGGTAGACTGGATACGATCACACCGGCAGAGTTCGCCGCGAAGCTGGGCGAGCTCGATCGCCTGAAGCTGGACCGATACCTGGAGTTTCGCCTGAAACGCTACTCATGCGACCTCGTAGGCGCCGAGACAGCACGGGCTCTCGAGACCATCCGCTACAGATACGGGAGGCTGGCAGCGCTCGATCCGGAGAGGTGGTCGCACTACCGGGCGTCCGCCTTCCTCCGCTACGTGCAGGAGACCACGGCGCTGGAGGGCAACACCCTGAGCCCTGCGGAGGTGCGAGACCTGCTGGAACGGCAGGTCTCCCCCGCCGGCAAGCGGATGGAGGAGGTCTACGGGGTGCTGAATTTCGCAGCGCTCAGAGCGTTCCTGGACGCGTACGACGGGGATGTCAGCGAAGACCTGATAAAAGACATCCACGCCATCCTGATGGAGAACATCCTCGCCGATCCGGGCGATTACCGGCAGGCACCGGTCTGCGCCGCGGGGGCGGCGTGCAGACCGCCGCCTGCAACGCTCGTTCCCGAGATGGTGCAGGGCCTGGTCGAGTGGTATCGGCAGAACCGGGCGGTGGTGCACCCATTCGAGCTGGCCGTCCTCGTGCATGCGAAGTTCGGGATCATCCACCCGTTCTCCAGGGGGAACGGCAGGGTCGGACGGGCGCTGATGAACGCGATCCTGGAACGCGAAGGGTATCCGCTGCTTTCCCTCGGACCGAAGCACCGTGACGCGTACCTGGACGCGCTCGGGCAGGCCGCCGGGGGGGAGTTCGCACCGATGATCACCCTGCTCTCCCGGGCATACGAGGAGCAGCACCGGGCCGTTGCACAGGAGTTCAAGACCGGCATGGCAGAGATCGGCTGGTTCAAGCGGAGCGATCTCCCCGATCTCTTCGTCCGGTTCATCGAACTGAAGAGGGGAGAGCGCTGACCGAAGACCCTCCAGAGCCGTCAGCGGGGCCGGTCAGTACCGGTACATCGAACTGAACCCCTCGCCCGCATCATCGCTGCACTCGATTGCCGATCCGTCCCGGACCAGGGTGTTGAACATGATCGCGGCGTTCAGCAGGCTCTCTTCCGGGCTCACGCCCTGCCTCACCCCCGACAACACCTGCCGCTGCGGTGTCGGAATCGTCCGCTTACCCACCTGCACACCGGCACAGTGCCGGCAGTAGCCGCAGTGCGAGTGTACCGACACCTCGCCGTCTGCGCATGTGACGGTGACCCGATCCGACGTCTGATCCCTGTGAAACTCCAGCGTCTTCATACGATGAAGAACATATACCCCCCATACAATAAGATTCTGTCGATTATCGGAGGAATTTCCGGAATGCGCGCAGTTTGTGCTGATAGAAATGCTTTATATACAGTACGTCGTATGTATAAGATACTCCCATAATAAGGCTGTTCGAGCTGACACGCCTATATGAGTGGAGGACAATCCAATGGCAGTTGAAAAGCCCCACATCAATCTAGCAGTGATCGGCCACATCGACCACGGCAAGTCGACGACCGTTGGCCGGTTGCTCTTCGAGACCGGATCGGTACCGCCCCACATCATCGAAACCTACCGCAGAGAGGCGGAGGCGAAGGGGAAGGGCACGTTCGAGTTTGCATGGGTCATGGACAACCTGAAGGAAGAGCGTGAGCGCGGCATTACCATCGATATCGCCCACAAGCGGTTCGATACCGACAAGTACTACTTCACCATCGTGGACTGCCCCGGCCACCGCGACTTCGTCAAGAACATGATCACCGGTGCGTCCCAGGCAGATGCCGCACTGCTGATCGTCGCCGCACCGGACGGCGTGATGGAGCAGACCAAGGAGCACGTCTTTCTGGCACGGACGCTCGGTATAAACCAGCTGATCATCGGCATCAACAAGATGGACGCCGTCAAGTACGACGAGAAGCGCTACAACGAAGTGAAGGACCAGCTCACCCAGCTGATCAAGATGGTCGGCTACAACCCGGCGAACGTCCACTTCATCCCGATGAGTGCATTCATGGGTGTAAACATCGCATCCCACAGCGACCAGACACCCTGGTACAAGGGCGTCACGCTGCTTGAGGCGCTCGACACGCTGAAGGAGCCCGAAAAACCCCTCGATCTCCCCCTGCGCCTGCCCATCCAGGACGTCTACTCCATCTCCGGTATCGGAACCGTGCCCGTAGGCCGTGTCGAGACCGGCGTGATGAAGAAAGGGATGAAGGTCTCCTTCATGCCCGCCAACAAGGAGGGTGAGGTCAAGTCCATCGAGATGCACCATGAGGAGATCCCCCAGGCGACTCCGGGCGATAACGTCGGGTTCAACGTCCGCGGTATCGGCAAGGGCGATATCCGCCGCGGCGACGTCTGCGGTCCTGCCGACCAGCCCCCGACCGTGGCGGAGGAGTTCACTGCGCAGATCGTGGTGCTGCACCACCCGAGCGCCCTGACCGTCGGGTACACCCCGGTCTTCCACTGCCACACCGCACAGATCGCGTGCACCTTCACCGAGCTGCTGAAGAAACTTGACCCCCGAACCGGCCAGGTGAAGGAGGAGAACCCGACCTTCCTGAAGACCGGCGATGCGGCCATCGTCAGGATCAGGCCCACGCGTCCCATGGTGATCGAGAAGGTCAAGGAGATCCCGCAGCTCGGACGGTTCGCCATCCGCGATATGGGTTCGACCATCGCCGCGGGCATGTGCATGGACGTCACGCCGAAGCAGATGAGATAAGGTTCCCTCAATATTTTTTTTGGTGGATACCATGCAGAAAGCCAGAATACGTCTTTCGGGAACCGACTTCGAGAAGGTCGAGAAGGTCTGCAATCGGATCAAAGATATCGCAGAGCGAACAGGCGTTAATCTGGCAGGTCCGATACCGCTTCCCACGAAGCGGCTGGTCGTGCCCGTCCGCAAGAGTCCCGACGGTGAGGGGACCGCGACCTGGGATCGCTGGCAGATGCGCGTGCATAAAAGACTCATCGACATCGATGCAGATGAACGCGCCCTGAGACAGCTGATGCGTATTCAGGTGCCAAAGGATATCGCCATTGAGATCGTCCTGGAGAGCTGAGGTGAACGCGGCGTGAAGGCCGCCGGGATCTTTGGATGGATCCGGAAACAGCTCTCGTTTGAAAGGCTTTTTCTCCTGATACTGCTGATAACGGCTGCACTCCGTTTCTATCAGCTGGATCTGAAACTTTTTCACCACGACGAGTCCATTCACGCGTGGTTTTCATACCGACTGCTGAGCGAGGGGGTCTACCAGTACGACCCCATGTACCACGGCCCGCTCCTCTACTACGTCACTGCCGGGGTCTTCTCGATCCTCGGCGACTCCGACCTCGTCGGACGGCTGGTCCCCTCACTGCTGGGGACGCTGCTCGTCCCGCTGCTCTACCCCATCTACAGGCTCGGATACCTCAATACGAAGCAGACGCTCGTTGCTGCGCTCTTCATCGCCGTATCCCCGGAGATGGTGTACTTCTCACGCTTCCTGCGGAACGACATCTTCATCGTCTTCTTCACGATGGTGCTGCTGGTCGCCCTCCTCTACTACTTCGAGCGGGGGCAGACGCGGTACGCCCTCCTGGCCGCCGCTGCCGTCGGCTTCGGCATGTCAAGCAAGGAGAATATGCCGATCGTGCTGCTGACCTTCGGCATCTACCTGGTCTACCTGGTATGGACCGGGCGGGTGCGGCTCCCGGGGCGGTGGAAGAGAGACCTGATCCTCGGCGCCCTCGTGACCGTCGGGATCATGAGCCTCTTCTATTCGTCGTTCGGCGCCCATCCGGAGGTGCTTCAGGACGGGTGGCTGCGGGCCATCGAGCACTGGACGGCGATGCACCAGATGCAGCGGCTCGGCGGGCCTCCGTACTTCTACATCCTGTTCCTCCTCCTCTATGAGGTGCCGATCCTGATCCTCGCTGCCGTCGGCATCGCACAGTTCATCGGCGGGGAAGGGCGTGCCGCCCGATGGCTGCAAAGCATCAGATCCCGCACCGCCGCCGACCTGGCAGACTCCGGCGAGCGGCGTGAAGGCCGCCCCTGGCTGCAGCGAATACAGCGCCTGCTGAGGCCGCCGTCGCCCGATGGGAGGATACCTGAGGCCGGAACTTTCGATCGGCAGGAGGAGTTCGCCCGGTTTTCCATCGTCTGGCTGGTCTTCTCGCTCGGCGCCTACGCCTATATCGGGGAGAAGGTGCCATGGCTGATCCTGCACCAGCTGCTGCCCCTGATCTTTGTGGCGGTCTACCGGATGACCTCGAGGAAGGTGGTCGTCGCCGTCGCGTCAAGCGCCTTCCTGATCGCCATGACGTGGCACGTGGCGTTCACGCCCGCCGATATCAACGAGCCCATCGTCCAGGTGCAGAACTCAGAAGATCTCCGCGAGGTAATGGCGATGATCGACGCCGCGGACAGCGTGGCGATCGCGTCCGATACGTACTGGCCGCTTCCGTGGTATTACCGCGGCGATCTTGCGAGCAAGTTGAGCTACTACGGCAAGAAGGTGGATGAGCATACGCTCTATCAGCGCGACTTCGACATCGTGATCACCCACGATGCCGATTCCTACCCCGCGCTCGCCGGGTATGTGAAGAAGACGTATAAGCTGAACTACTGGTTCTCGTACTTCGACAACAGGGACCGGCTGCCTGAGTACTACGTCTTCCGGGACGGGAAGATGGGGAGCACGAACATCGACGTCTTTGTGAAGGTGCCGGAGGCCGCCTCCGCCTGACGGCAGAAGGGTGAGAAAAGGGGACAGAAACGATGACGGAAAGGGGGATCCGATCACCCGAGTTCGTCCCACCGCGTCTTCCTGCGGTAGACCACGACACCCACCACGACCAGCACGATGACGATCCCGATGCCGATGTAGAGGAGCATGTTTCCGCCGAGGTCGAAACCCTCGCCGATCTCCGCCTTGAGCTCGACGGCATCATTGTACGCCTCGGTCGCCTTGGTCTCGGCTTCGCTGGCCTTGGAGCGGGCCATGGGGTAGTTGCCCGCGTTCAGGTAGTCCTTGGCGGCAGTGTAGTACTGCGTCGCGCTCTCAAACTTTGCAACGATCGCAAGGACCCGTGCATCCTTGCCCATGGACCGGTTCACGGTGAAGTAATTGATCATCCCGTCCAGACTCTCCAGCACAGCGCCCGCATCGCCGATCTCTTTCTCAGCCCATGCCTTGTCAAGCAGGTTCTCTGCCTCGTCGATGTAGGTCTGTGCACTGGATAGATAGGCCATTGCGGCCGCGTAGGTGGCGGTCTTTGCGCTGTCCACCGCACGCACTGCGGCGTCGTACTTCTGCTCGGCGGCAGTGACGTTCACGCCCATCTCCACCTTCTGATCGAGCGAGGAGCGCAGCGCGTCCAGCTTCTCCTCGCGAACCTGGATCGTCGCCGTGACATCGGCCGGATTGATCACGGTGCGCTCCAGGGCATAGCTGTATTCGGACCCGGGCCTCGTCTTGCCGGTCGAATCCTGCTGCTTGATCTCGAGGACCTTCTTTTCGCTCGTCGCCGAGACCTCGGGCGCCGTGCCCTGCAGCGTGCCCTCCACTATCAGTTCGTTGGTGTCCGGGTACGAGAGCTCGAAGCCCGAGAGATAGAAGTAGGTACCACCGGTCTTCGGGGGGTTGGCGATGCCGTTCAGGACGATGGCGGCCTCGAAGCGCGGGTTCTTCAGCTCCGAGTAGAACTGGAGCCGGTCGCTGCTCTCGAACGTCTCGCCTCCCATCGGTGAGAACTCAATGGTGAAATGAACGGTGACAGTCTCACCCGGACTGAGATCGCCCGGGGGATCGATGGTTATTGACGATACGTTAAATGCCGATGCTCCCTGCACGGCACAGAGCAGCATCAGAGGAATCAGGAGTACCTTCGTGATCGTTCTCATTGCGGCATCCCTCACTCGAAGAGCGGTTCAATCCCGTCATCGAACATGGTGGAGCGCTTGCCCTTCGATTTGATGACATCCTCCTTCGTCGCCTTTGCGATCTCGAGGAGATCGGTGATCCTGGGCGCATTGCCGATGGTGGCAAGGACGACGACGGCAGCGATATACTCGCTCTGGACGGGGTAGTCGCCGCCGCGCACCTCCACGCCGGAGATATTCTCCTCGACCCAGCTCTTGGACTTCTCCACACCCTTCCTGTCCATCTCCGTCGGCGGGCCCGCCAGGAGAACCAGGGCGCGCTCCGCCGACGAGTAGTCGCAGGGCAGCGTCAGCCTGCCCAGCATCGCGCGTCTGACCAGCGCGATGATCTTCGCGGACTTGTCCTCTCCGGTCAGCACCTCCTCCGTCTTCTCCTTCTTCTTCATGATACCGCCGAAGAGCCTCTGCTTCTGTTTGGCGCGGGGGCCGATCCGCTCGCTGATGGCGTACCCGACGCTGCTGATGCCACCGCCGCGCAGGGTGTTGATGATCTCGCTGGAATCGACGACCATCTCACCAACCCCGTACTTGCCCACTTCTCCTGCACGGAAGAGCACTCCGAAACGGCGCACGATCTCGTCATTCAGGCGGGAATATGCGTCTTTTACGCTCTCACCCTCGTTCTTCCAGGCGCTGTTGTCAAAAATAAAGGTATTATCCGCTTCATTGACGAGGGTGCTGAGACTTCGGGCCGCGTTATACGAGTAGAGACGCCCCTCCTCGGGTGCCGGCAGGATGCCGATCGCATAGACCGGCTCCCGGTAGATCCGTTTCAGGTGCCGGGCCAGAACAGGTGCACCGCCTGATCCGGTTCCTCCTCCGAGTCCCGCGACGATCACGAATGCGTCGACATCGTGTGTGCCCCGGGAATCGATGGCATTGATGATGCTGTCGATCTCGTCTGCGGTCACCCGTGCCCCGGTTACGTTATCGGTGCCCACACCGTGGCCTTTTACCACCGTCTGCCCGATCAGCAGCCTGTCCTTCAATTCGATATGCTTCAGCCCCATCAGGTCAGTGCGTGCAGTGTTGACCGCGATCCCTCGAAAACTCTGGGTTGGCAGCCGTTTGTCCTGCTCGATGAACATGTCGACGATCTTTCCACCTGCCTGACCAAATCCAATGAAGAAGACCCTCATCTGGTTACACACCCTCTAATCGGCTAATCAGTTATATTGATGTTTATCTATAAAGACGTTTTATATTGTGTGTTTCAAAAACTTTCTGATGGATTCCGCTGCGCTGTGATAGATGATGAGGATATGCATCGTTGGAGGGGGGCTCTGCGGGCTTTCGGCGGCGTATATGCTCGCCGATATAGGTCAGGTCGATCTGTTTGAGAGGAGACCGGTGCTCGGCGGCTGCCTGGCGTCCTACCGGATCGGCGGCTACTGGATCGAGCGGTACTATCACCACTGTTTCGCCGGCGACACCCGGCTGATGGGTCTCCTGGATCGGCTGCATCTCGCGGATCGGCTCGAGTGGCTGCGGGGGACGACCGGTTACTGCGTCGGCGGCAGGATATACCCGCTCACGACACCGATGGAGGTCCTGCGGTACCCCTACCTCTCGGTGATGGACAAGGCACGCCTCGCCTGGCTCACGCTCCGGTCGAAGCACCTGGACGTTGAAGCGCTCGACCGGATCACGGCAAAAGACTATATCCTGGAGCGGCTCGGTCCCACCGTCTACGCATCGTTCTTCGAACCGCTGCTCAGGAGCAAGTTCGGTGAGCGCCGGGACGAGGTCTCAGCGGCGTGGCTGATCTCCCGTATCGCGATCCGATCGAACCGGGGCGCGGGCGGCGAGCGTCTGGGATACCTGAACGGCGGGTTCCAGATGCTGATCAGCCGTCTTGAAGAAGAACTCGGACGGTCCGGCTGCTCCGTCCGCACCGGGACTCCTGTGGAGACGATCCGGCGGAGGAACGGGATATGGCTGGTGAACGGAGAGCCCTACGATGCAGTTATATCCACGATACCACCACAGGAGGTGGCGCAGATCGCCGGGATGGAGATCGCTTCGATCCCGTATCAGGGGGCAGCATGCATGACGCTCGCGCTCGATCACGACGTAACTGACGGTATTTACTGGATCAACATGAAGGACGACGCCCCGTACGGGGCCGTGATCTCGCACACCAACTTCGCGCCTCTCGCATGGTACGGCGAACATATCGTCTACCTCGCCTCGTACTTTTCGAACAGATTATCCGGGGGTGCTGCGCGGGCCATACTCGCGGATTTCTGCAGGCGATTCTCAGTACCGGAGGATGCGATCAGGTGGCACCGGCTGGCGGTCGACCGGTACGCCGGTCCGATCTACACGACAGGGCTCCGGGATCGCCTGCCCGGGTATGAGCGGCACGGGATGTACCTCGCGGGCATGTTCAGCCCGCCCAACTACCCGGAGCGGAGCATGGAGGGGTCGATAGCAGCGGCGCACGACGTCGCGGAACTGGTACGGGCGAGGTTTTCGGATGCGTGAGATGGAGGTCAGCGCCGTGCTGCCGGTCTACAACGACCGTGAGGCCCTCACAGTCGCGATCCCGCGCTCGATCGAGACGCTGGAGGAGATCGCCCCGGGTCGCTTTGAGCTGATCGTCGCCGAGGACGGCAGCACCGACGGGAGTGCGGAGTTCGTGAACGAGTTCCGGCAGGCGGATCCGCGCGTCCGTCTCCTACACAGCGATGAGCGGCTCGGGCGCGGTCGCGCCCTTTCCCGTGCGTTCGTCGAGGCGCGCGGCTCGATCGTCTGCTACTACGACGTGGATCTCGCCACCGATATGCGGCACCTCGGCGAACTGATCGACGCTGTCCGGGAGGGATACGATGTCGCGATCGGTTCGCGCCTGCTCCCGAAGAGCGATATTGTCCGGAGCGGGGAGCGGGAGATCGCGAGCAGAGGGTATAACATGCTGGTGCGATCCATACTGGGTAGCCGGCTTGCCGATCACCAGTGCGGGTTCAAGGCGTTCAGGAAGGATCGTCTGCTGGCGCTGCTCCCCGCCGTATCCGCAGAGCACTGGTTCTGGGACACCGAAGTGCTGGTCAGGGCGCAGCGAGCGGGGTACAGCATCCGGGAGATCCCCGTCAGGTGGCGCCAGGGACGGGCCACGACCGTCAGGCCAAGAGATGTCGCCGGGATGGGCTCCGCAATCGTTCGCCTGTGGTGGAGACTGCATGCTGAATGATGTAAGCGCACGAAAGGCAGGCGCGATCGTGTTGCCCACGCTGATAGCCGTCGGCATCGTCGCCTATATGCTCTACCGGGTCTGGGGCGACCTGCTGCTGACGCTGGAACACGTGGTCGTCCCCTTTCTCTTCCTCGCCATCGGCGTCTGCATCTTCGCCTGGTTCCTGCGGGGGTTCAGGTACCGGTACATTCTGCAGGGGCTTGAGATTCTCAGGGGCGTCTGGTTCTCGACGGCGTGCATCCTCATCTCCCAGACGGCGAACCTGGTGGTGCCAGCGCGCCTCGGAGATCTCGTGCGGCTGCTCATCCTGAAGCACGAGGATGCGGGCACCACCTACTCGCAGGGCTTCTCCTCCATCGTGGTCGAGCGCGTCTTCGACGTGGTGATGGTGGCGGTGCTCGGCGTACTCGCGCTGCCGTTCGTGCTCGATGTGCCCGACTGGTTCTTCACCGTCATCGGCATCCCGCTCGCTGCAGGAGGGATCTTCTTCGTGGCGCTCCTCGCCATGGGGGGGGTGCAGTCGGACAACCGGTACATCGGCATCCTCCTCCGGATACTCGGTGATGTGAAGGCGGCATCGCTCCGCCCGCGGGCGCTCGCCACGCTCAGCCTCTCATCCCTCCTCATCTGGGTGGTGGATGTGCTGGTCTGCGTCGCGATCGTGATGATGTTCCAGCAGGCCATTCCGTTCGCGGTCGTGGTGCTCGCGATCGTGATCGGCAATCTGGTCAAGGCGGTGCCGATCACGCCCGGCGGGGTCGGCACCTACGAACTGGCGCTCGCCCTGACCTTCGAGCTTGCGGGCACGCCGGCGGCCACGGCCACCCTGATCGCGGTCCTCGACCACCTGGTCAAGAACATGGTCACGCTGGTGGGCGGGGTCGGGTCCATCTATTACTTCGGCGACTGGGCTGCGGCTCTGCTGAAGAGGGCGTTCCACAGAGACCTGCGCGTGGAGGAGTCGTTCGGTGAGTGAACCGTACCTCATCTCCGTGCTGGCCTGGCTGGCCGTCGTCAAAGCGCTCCAGCTCTCCGTCTGGCCTGCGCTCGACCGCACGTTCGGCAACCTCGCAGCGGCGGCCGCATACCCGGCGTCGATCCTGGCCTTCACCGCCGTATCCTGGTACCTGGGCCACGCCGGCCTCCCCCTCTGGCCCGCACTCCTGCCGTTCCTCGCGCTGATTGCGTATGCGGGGTCGCAACGGTTCTATACGCCAGAACGGCTGCGGTCGGCGGCGGTCTGGGACCTGCTCTTCCTGGTATCCTTCCTCTTCATGCTCGAGGTGCGCTACATCAATCCGACCATCTCCTATGCCGAGAAGTTCATGGACCACGCGTTTATCGCGTCCATCATGCGCGACCCGAGCGTGCCGCCGCTGGATCCCTGGTATGCGGGCGGGACGCTCTCCGTCTACTACTACCTAGGCTACTGGCTGACAGCAGCGCTCGGCCTCGTATCGGGCGTGCCCTCAACGGTGACCTTCAACCTCATCCTTCCCACCGTGCTCGGCCTCGCGGTGGTCGCCCTGTACGCGCTCGGGCACCTGCTGCTGACACGCTTCCGGTGGCTCCCCGTCCTGGTGATGTTCATCCCGAATCCCTCCGCGATATACCATATCCTGATCGGTGACTCCTGGTTCGACGTCCTCTGGGGGAGCACCCGGACAATCGCCGATACCATCAACGAGTACCCGCTCTTCTCGATGCTCTGGGGCGACGTGCACCCTCACGTCATCAGCCTCTTCAACCAGGCGCTCCTGCTCTTCCTGCTGGTCTTCGCCTATACGCGGTGGGACAGCCTGTCCGTCCGGGGGCGCTGGCTCGTCTGCGGGCTTGCGGCGCTCAGTCTCGGCATCATGCCGGGTATCAACTCCTGGGACGTGCTGGTCTACGCGCCCGTTGCACTCGCCTTCGGCATCCTGATATGGTGGCGGTACAGCCGGATGCGGCGCGATCCGAACGCCTCCTGGATGGTGCTCGCCGCCGTGCCCCCGCTGTCGATCGCGGCGTTCCTCCCCTACTACCTCCAGATGCAGAGCCCCGGCATCGAGGGGATCGGGATCGTGACGACACCGTCCGATCCGATCGCGTTCCTGCTGGTCCACGGGTTCTTCCTCGCGGTCCTGATCGGCTCCTGCGCCCGTGAGATCGGGGAGCGGCCGTACCTCCTCCTTGCCGCCGCACCGCTGGCGCTCGCCGGTTATCTCGCCGCCGCCGTCGCCGCCGTGCCGCTCGCCTGCCTCGTCGCGCGGCGACGCTTTTCGGCGACAGATCTCCTCGCCGTCATGGGTCTGGCGATCGTCATCGCCGCCGAACTTGTCTACCTGAACGACAATATGGGCGAGACCTACTACCGGATGAACACCGTCTTCAAGCTCTACCTCCCCGCCTGGATCCTGATGGGGACCGCGAGCTTCGCCGTCCTCGGCAAGTGGCTGGCCGCCGCAGATCCCGGGAGGTGGATACCCGGGCGTACCGCCCGGGTGCTGCCGGTCGCTGCGGTTGCCTTCCTGCTCGCGGCACCCTTCGCCGTCAACATCGACTTCGGCTACGGCAGCCGCACTCTCGACGGGGCGGCGTACCTGGAGACGTCACATCCCGACGATGCGGCGGCGGTGGCGTACCTCCGGGGGCTTGAGGGCGACCTGCGGATCGTCGAGGCGGAGGGCGGGGATTACACCTACTACTCGCGGATATCGTCGTTTACCGGAATTCCGACCATCATCGGCATGCCATTCCACGAGTACATGTGGCGGGGCGACGGTGCGAACATCCCAGAACGCTCTGCCGACGTGCGGGCGATCTACGAACAGCCCGCCCGCACGATTCCCCTCATGCAGAAGTACAACGCCACCCTGCTGTATGTGGGGGATGCGGAGCGGGAGCGCTACCGGGTCTCGATCCCGACGGACGCCCTCGAGCTGATCTATGACGAACGGAACGTGCAGATCTACCGGATCCCTGCATGACGCGCCCGTGCCGGACGGGCGCCTCGCTGGGCTCGGTGGCTCGAATCGGGATTCGATGACAAACCTTTATCCCCCTGTTAATGAAATATTAGAGCACATTCGATCAGCTGCTGATGAATGATGAAGGAGCCGCCGGCTTCCGAATGAGGTGAGTTATGGCAAAGAGTTACGTAAAATTCGATATACCGGATGAGATCCAGAATAAAGCGCTCGAAGCCCTCGAGATCGCCAGAGACACCGGCAAGGTGAAGAAGGGGTCCAACGAGGCGACGAAGGCGGTCGAACGCAGCCTTGCCCAGCTGGTGCTCATCGGTGCGGACGTCGAGCCCGAAGAGATCGTGATGCATCTGCCGCCGCTCTGCGACGAGAAGCGGATCCCCTACGTCTATATCAACCGGCAGAACGATATCGGTGCAGCCAGCGGGCTGGACGTCGGTTCGGCCGCCGCCGCGATCGTCAAGCCCGGCAAGGCGAAAGATCTCGTCGATGAGGTTGCCAAACAGGTCGGTGCACTGAGAGGATGATGTAACCATGGCAGACGACGGAACGCCCGCAGAAGTGATCGAGATCATCGGCATCACCGGTATGCACGGCGAGGCGCAGCAGGTGAAGTGCCGCATCCTCGAGGGCCCGAACAAGGGACGCATCATCACCCGCAATACGGTCGGGCCCATCAGGGAAGGCGACATCCTCTCGCTGCTCGAGACAGAGCGTGAAGCGAAGAAGCTGTCGAGGCGGTGAATCGGATGGTGGAGACGTACATCTGCAGTTTCTGCGGAGAGCCCCTCGAACCCGGCACCGGCAAGATGTTCGTCCGCCGGGACGGGACGATCTTCTACTTCTGCAGCAGCAAGTGCCAGAGAAACTTCAAGCTCGGCAGGGTGCCGCGCCGCGTCGAGTGGACGCGGGCAGGACGGATCGCCCGCGGCAGAGAGTGATGCCGGATGGACCGCACCTTCGTGATGATCAAGCCGGACGGCGTGCAGCGCGGGCTCATCGGGGAGGTTGTGTCGCGCTTCGAGGGCAAGGGGCTGAAGATGATCGGGGCGAAGCTCGAACTCCTCCCTGAGGAGCGCGTGGTCGAGCAGTACCGCGAACACCTGGGGAAGCCCTTCTTCCCCGGCCTGAAGCAGTACATCATGAGCGGGCCCTGCTTCCTGATGGTCTGGGAGGGCAGAGACGTGGTCCCGGTCGTGCGCAGGATCGTCGGCGCCACCGATCCGGCCGAGGCAGAGCCCGGCTCCATCCGCGGCGATCTGGCCCTCGACATCGGGCGGAACGTGATCCATGCATCCGACTCGCCCGAGAGCGCACGCCGTGAGATCGGCATCCACTTCCGACCCTCCGAACTGGTCGGCTACACCCGCATCGACGAGGCCGTCCTCTACGAGTGAAGGGTGTGCCGCACCCCCTGCGGGGCAGACATGTCCCACGTTCTTCTCCGGTCACGGTCTGCGGTGCGCTGCGTGCCCGCCATTCCGGAGGCGCTCCGACCGAACATCTATATCGCGGCCCGCAAAGGTACCTCCAATGGCGGCTGATCTCTTAAGTTTCGCGCTGCTGAGCGTCTCTTCGATGTTCATTGTGGTGAATCCGCTCGCCGCCACCTTGATCTACGTCTCCCTCACCGAATCGATGGACCGGGCGGGCAAGCTGCAGGTCGCCCGGGATTCGGCGCGGTACGCCCTGATCATCCTCCTGCTCTTCACGTTCGCCGGAGGCTGGATCCTGCAGCTTTTCGGCGTGTCCATCGAGGCGCTCCGGATCGCCGGCGGACTGCTGCTCTTCGGCATCGGCATGGAGATGGTCTACGCGAGGACGTCGCGTACGAAGATGACCGCAACCGAGAAGTACGCGGCAGGCGCCGACGCCGACGATATCGCCGTCGTGCCCCTCGCCGTCCCCCTGATCACCGGTCCGGGCGCCATCACGACCGCGATCGTGCTGATGAACGAAGCGGCCGGCATGACGGTTGCGGCGCTTCCCATCGTCCCGCTCTCGGCCGCCGGATCAATTGCTATCACCTATTATATGATGAGAAACGCTGATCATATTACACAGCGTATCGGGCAGCGGGAGTACCGCGCCATCACCCGGCTGATGGGCATGCTGCTCATCGCGATCGCGGTTCAGTTCGTCATCATCGGCATTCGGACCGCATTTCCCCTGCTCGACGGAGGGATGCCATGAAGTCCGACACCACATTCCTCGGCACGGTCCTGATCAGTCTCTGCATCATCGCAGGCGGGATCATCATCGGGGCGGAGATCTTCGATATAGGCATACCGTTCGCCCCCTATGTCATGGTGGTGCTCGCCGTGCTTGTCGTCATCGGTGCGGCCGCCCTGCTGCTGTCCTGCCGGAGACTGGAGTCAGGTACGGCCCAGAAATGACGACGATCTGTCTCGCCCAGGTGGCAGGCACCGGAACCGATCCGGCCGAAAACCTGCGGAGAGCCGGTGATCTGGCAACGTATGCCGCCCGTGCAGGTGCGTCGCTCGTCTGCTTCCCGGAACAGTTCTTGACCGGGTGGTCCCCCGATGTCGCGCCCGAAGACGGAGAGGGGCTCGACGGCCCGACGGTGGCTGCGCTGCGGAGGATCGCGCGGGAGAACGAGATCGCCGTGCTGGGGTCGTTCGTGGAGCGGTGCGATCCGAAACCATGCAATACCTGCATCGCGATCGGCGATACCGGCGATATCCTTGCGAGATACGCGAAGATCCATCTCTTCTCGCCCGGCGGTGAGGACCGGCACTACACGCCGGGCGAACGCCTCGCCCTCTTCGCCGCCGGCGGCATGACGTTCGGCATCGCCGTCTGCTACGACCTCCGGTTCCCGGAGATATTCGGAGCGTATGCGGCAGGCGGGGCGGACTGCGTCCTGGTGCCCGCCGCCTGGCCCTGCAGGCGGATGCGGCACTGGGAGCTCCTCATCGCCGCACGGGCGCTGGAGAACCAGTTCTACGTCGCCGGGATCAACGCGGGCGGGGCACCGGAGGGGACGTACTGCGGCACCTCGATCCTCGCCGACCCGGACGGCGCCGTCGTCGCCCGGGGCGGGGCGGGGGAGGAGGCGGTGTGCGCGGTGATGGATCCCGCTCTCATCCGGCGCGCCCGCGACCGGATCCCGGTCCTCAAAGACCGCAGAAGTGATCTTTATCACAGATTGCTCCCCATATGAATGAGATATCGCCATGCGGGGAGATCAGCACGCGCTCATCAGCCTCTTCACCACAGCCATGCTCCTTGCGCCGTGGGCGTTCACCGTCGAACCGCAGCTGATCGCGCTCGTCCTCTTCGGCGTCTTCGTCGGGTCGCTCGCGCCGGACGCCGACGCAGCCGACGCTGCGATCTTCCACGGCAGAATCCGGGGGTTGAACGCGATCGGGGGGCGGATCGTCGGCGCTGCCGCGGTCGTCCTCCCGGTCTTCGGATACACTATCCGGTACCTCATCTACCTCCCGCTCTCCCTGATCTTCTGGGTGCTGTTCCGGAAGAACTACCGGCACCAGCACCGCGGCCTGCTGCACTCGCTCGTCGGGGTCGCGCTGACCACGCTCATCCTCCTGTGCTACCTGCTGGCGCTCTCCGTCTGGCTGGGGCGGGTGCCTGCCGGGATGCTGGCGGTATTCGGCGCATCGTTCTTCGTCGGATGTATCCTCCACCTCGTGGAGGACTCCTGCACCACCGCAGGCGTTGCCTGGCTCTTTCCGCTCAGCCGCCGGCGGATATGCGGCCGAGTTCGCCCGATGGGGCTCCTTGAGCTGCGCCCTGCAGTCTTCGTCCTGCTGCTCGGCGCCGGCACCGCCGCGCTCGTGGTCGCCCGCCACATCGGCGGTTTCGGGGATCGGGAGGTCGTGGTCGCCTCCGTAGCCGGCACTCTGCTTCTCTGGATGCTTTTTTTGCTGGCGGCCCGCGTGCAGTGCCGGTGCGACCGCCGCATGCCCGCCGGGTGAGGGGCATGCGGGCATCCCATATCTGCATCCCATATCTATACGTATACCGGCGATTAACGTCTTTTCATGTACCGTCTCGTCTGCGTTCACTGTGCTGCGACCTATGCACCCGAAGAGATCATCTACACGTGCGCCCGATGCGGACATCTGCTGGCTGCCGAATACGACCTGGAAACCCTCGACGTGAGCAGGGAGACCTGGAACCGGCGGCCTCTCGCGGTGTGGCGGTACCGCGAGCTCCTCCCGGTCCGGGGCGGGCCGGTCACCCTCCAGGAGGGGGGGACCCCGCTCTACCGCCTCACGCGAATCGGCGAGGAGCTGGGGCTCTCCGGGCTCTACGCCAAGCATGAAGGGATGAACCCTACCGGTTCGTTCAAGGACCGGGGGATGACCGTCGGGGTCTCCATGGCCCGCGAACTCGGAATGAGGAGCGTCGCCTGCGCGAGCACCGGCAACACGTCGGCGAGCCTCGCCGCCTATGCGGCGGCGGCGGGGATACCCTGCGTGGTGCTCCTGCCGGCGGGGAAGGTGGCGCTCGGCAAGGTCGCACAGGCGCTCATGCACGGGGCGCAGGTGATCTCCATCCGCGGCAACTTCGATCGGGCGCTGGAGATGGTGCACGAGCTCTGCGTATCGCACGGTCTCTACCTCTTAAACTCGGTCAACCCCTACCGGCTGGAGGGGCAGAAGACCATCGGATTTGAGGTGATCGATCAGCTCGGCGGCGAGGCCCCCGACCGCATGGTCCTGCCCGTCGGGAACGCAGGCAACATCTCCGCGGTCCATAAAGGGCTCCGGGAACTGACGGCGCTCGGCTTCGTCGACCGCATGCCCATGATGACCGGCGTCCAGGCGGAGGGGTCGCGCCCGGTCGTGAACGCCGTCGAGCAGAACCTGCCCGAACTGATCCCGGAGCCGAACCCGGAGACGGTGGCGACGGCGATCCGGATCGGCGCACCGGTGAACGCGGAGAAGGCGCTTGCAGCGATCCGGACGACGGGCGGCACCGCGATATCGGTGACCGACGACGAGATCCTCGCCATGCAGCGCGACCTTGCCCGGAAAGAAGGGATCGGTGTGGAGCCCGCATCGGCGGCATCGGTCGCCGGCGTGCGAAAACTGATCGATGCCGGCGTCATCGACCGCGACGAGCAGGTCGTCTGCGTGGTGACCGGGCACCTGCTGAAGGATCCGGAGACGGTGGTGCGACAATGCAAGCCCCCCCTCGAGATCGACGCGGACCTGCAGTCCTTGCTCTCTGCGTTGCGCTTGTGATCCTCACCGCCCCGGTCTCCGCCCTGTGCGCGGATTTCCGGGTGCTGCCGGACGGGACGACATACCAGGCCGCCGTGGAGGTCACGGGCAGCGAATACGGTTTCTGGATGCAGGGACTCCTGGGAGAGCGGGTGCCGCTCGCAGTGGACGACGTGCAGGTGATCGGCGCATCCGGTCAGGTCGAGTACAGGAAGGTGAACGCCGCAACCATCGCCTTCCCCGCCGGCAACTACACCATCCGGTACCGTGCGCCCATCAGGGACAACCACATCCAGGCGGTCTTCGACGAGCCGTACAGCGTCACCGTCCACCTCCCGCCCGGGCTGGACGTGCAGAACCCGCTGCTCGGGCTGATCAGCCCGGGCGGGAGGGTCACCGAGGAAGAGAACGGTTCGATCACGATCCGCTGGGATCGTGCGCCGTACGTGGAGGTCCGGTTCTACGACCCGGGCCGTGAGATCCTGCTGAACACCTTCGGCACGATCTGGATGATCGCGGCTATCGTGCTGCTGCTTCCCTACCTCCTCTCGCGGAGGAGGTGACGGAATGGTCGAGGTGCTGATTGCGGCGTTCCTGATCGGGCTCTCGGGCGCCGTCGCTCCGGGTCCCCTGACCGCATCCGTGCTCGCCCTCGGAGGCCGGCGGCCGCTGCCCTTCGTGGCAGGACTGGTCGCGGGGCACGGCGTCCCGGAGCTCGCCATGGTCTGCGTCATCGCCTGCGGTGTCCGGGAGATCCCGCATGTCCGCGCGATCGCTCTCGCCGGATCGGCCGTCCTGATCCTCTTCGGCATCCACCAGGTCCGGCACGCGGACGAG
>DAQY01000025.1:0-3525 GCA_002503105.1 Methanomicrobiaceae archaeon UBA206 | reverse complement strand
GAGCGCGGTACCGGCGGCGGTCGGGGCGGTCTGCACGCTCGGGAACCCCTACTGGTGGATCTGGTGGCTCACCTTCGGTGTCGGATTTCTGGCGCTCCACCCCCGGTACGCTGAGTTCTTCGTCGGGCATATCGCGGCGGACATCGCCTGGCTCGGGATCCTCGCCGTCGCGGTCTCACGAGGGACTGATCTTCCGGGTTCGCGCTATACGAGAGTGGTGTAGGCGAGCGGACTCGCCATGGCGGTCTTCGGCCTCTATTTTATCTGGACGGTACTCGCGTCCGCTCCGTAATCGAAGAGACGTTCGTCCAATGCCATGCCCACCGTCACGGGGGCTCATGGAGCCGCAGTCGGAGAGCGAACGCCTGCAGGGGCGGCGGCCACCGGTAGAGCGGGGAAAAAAGTATGCGGAAGGCAGAACCGCCCTACTCTTTCCGCCTGATGTCGATACCGAACTTTTCGGCGTTGCGGTCGGCGATCGCCTGGATCTTGGCGATCTCGTCGTCACGCCGGACCGGTTTGAAGAGGTGCCTGAAGCGCCTCTGGCGGGAGAGGTACTCCTCGACCGGCTTGCGCCTCACCTTCTTCGCCTTGACGACCTCGCCGTCGACCATCTCGTAGTTCACCCAGAGGCCGGTCTCGATGGCGAGCTTGCCGATCGCGAGAGTCTCTCCGGACTCAAAACCCCATCCGGTGCAGCAGGGAGCGTGCACCTGGACGTATGTGGGCCCCGGGGTGTTCACCGCCCGCTCCACCTTCTGCATGAAGTCGTTCGGGAATGCGACGGAGGCGGTCGCCACGTAGGGAGCGCCGTGAGCGGCGAGGATGCCGGGCATGTCCTTCTTCTGGTGCACATTGCCGAGCGAACATCTGCCGGCGGGGCTGGTGGTGGTGCTGGCGTCGTAGGGCGTGGCGCCGGACCGCTGGATGCCCGTGTTCATGTACGCCTCGTTGTCGTAGCAGATGTAGGTGATGTCGTGCCCTCGCTCGAAGGCGCCGCTGATGCAGAGCACCCCGATATCGAAGGTGGCGCCGTCGCCGCAGACGCAGACGACCTTTTCGTCTCGCCCCTGCTTCTTCAGCGCCGCATCGATGCCCGACGCGACGGCAGCGGCGTTCTCGAAGAGCGAGTGTATCCAGGGAACCTTCCAGGCGGTCTCGGGATACGGCGTGGAGAAGACCTCCATGCACCCGGTCGAGGCGACGATGATGACGTTCTCACCGGTCGCCTTGAGGAGGAGCCGTGCAGCCAGCGCCGGACCGCACCCGCCGCACGCACGGTGCCCGGACTCGAAGAGCTCGCAGCCCTGCCTGACCTCTGCCATCTACAGCACCTCCGTGCGAAGCCCATAGAACATATCTCCCTCTCCTTTCTCTGCAAGATCGACGATCTTCGCGATATCCTCTTTCCGCACGTCGCGCCCGCCCAGACCGATGATGTAGTCGAGGACACGTATGCCCGAGCCGTAGAGCGCCGCCTTCACCTCGGTTCCGACGGCGCCGCTGTTGCCGAGGGATATGTTCTTGTCCAGCACCGCGACGGTGCCGACATCGCGGAGCGCATCCGCGATCTCCGGGGCGGGGAACGGCCGGAACGTCCTGATCTTCAGGAGCCCGACTTTTTTGCCGGCGTCCCGCATCTCATCGACGGCGTCCTTGACGGTGCCGCAGATGGAGCCCATGGCCACCAGGGCGGTGTCCGCACCGTCGAGCCGGTATCCCTCGACCAGGCCGGTGTAATCCCTGCCGAACTGTTCGGAAAACTCGGTCCCCGCCCTGACGAGCACCTGCTTCGCCCGCTGCATGGCCCGGTCGATCTCGTACCGGAACTCCATGTAGTACTCGGGCGTCGCGTACATCCCCATGCTGAGCGGGTCCTTGGCGTCCAGCCGCTGGTACGGCACGAAGGGGGGGAGGTAGCCGTCCACCTCCTCCTGCGTCGGCATGTCGACCGGCTCGTAGGTATGCGAGAGGATGAAGCCGTCGAAGCAGACGAAGGCCGGCAGGAGAACACTGTGGTCTTCACACACCCGGTACGCGATCAGGTGCAGATCCGCCGCCTCCTGGTTGTCCTCGGCATAGAGCTGGATCCACCCCGAATCCCGCAGCGAAATCGAGTCCTGCTGGTCGTTCCAGATCGAGAGCGGGGCTCCGAGCGAACGGTTGGCGATCGACATCACGACCGGTTGTCGCATGCCCGCCACGTTGAAGCAGACCTCGAACATGAGGGCGAGTCCCTGCGACGTGGTGGCGGAGTAGACGCGGGAACCGGCCGCACTCGCACCCAGACAGGCGGAGAGCGCCGAGAACTCGCTCTCGACGGTGATGTACTCGGCATCGATCTCGCAGTTCGCCACCATCTGGGCGAGCGCCTCGACGATGTGCGTCTGCGGCGTGATCGGGTACGCCGCGATCACCTGCGGACGGCAGTACTTCACGATCTCCGCCACCGCATGGGACCCTTCCATGATCTCCATCATCTACTTCTCCTCCCTCTCCATCCTGATCGCCTTCTTCGGGCAGACTTCCGCACAGATGCCGCACCCCTTGCAGTAGTCGAGGTCAACGACGTACGTCTCGTCCTCGGTCTCTTCGACGCAGCCCTCAGGGCAGACCAGCGCGCACATGCCGCACTTCGTGCAGACCTCACGCTCGACGACCGGTCTGAAGACACGCCACGCACCGGTCTTGTTCTCGCGCGCCTTTCCCGGCCGTGCCGCACATCCCACCTGCAGCGGCATCAGGCGGCACCTCCGACCATGCCGTATGCCCGGCGGGCGGCCTCGACGTTCCTGTCCGCCATCACCCCCGGGAACCGCTGCCGCAGCGCCTTCTCCAGCGCCGAAAACTCGATCTCGCCGCTCGCCGCGGCGAACGCGCCCATCAGGGTGGTGTTGGTGATCGGCACCCCGAGCACCTCGAGCGCGATCGACGTCGCATCGAGGGTGATCACCTGCACATGCGCCGGTACCCCGAAGTCGGGGGCCATCTCCGTATTGATGACGGCGATGCCGCCGTCTTTCAGGCCCTGAAAGACGTTCACGTCTCCGATCAGGGTGCGATCCTGCACGATCACGTAGTCCGGGCTGTACACCTGACTGCGGAGCCGGATCTTGCGGTCGCTGAAGCGGACGAACGCCTGCACCGGCGCACCGCGCCGCTCCACGCCGAAGGCGGGGAACGCCTGGGCGTACACGCCGCTCTCAAACGCTGCAACGGCGATCAGCTCTGCGGCTGTGACGGAACCCTGACCACCTCTTCCATGTATCCGCAATTCTCTCAATGGAAACCCCTCATAGTTTTACATGATTAATTATTACTATAAATTATCTGCCCGCCGGCGCACCTTCGAATAGTATCGGCGCTGATGGATAAAAATCGTGACGACACATCCGGGGCGGCATTGCGTGGTGCCGGTACGCCGTCCACGCACCGCCTGCGGGTGAGGTCCGTCCTGCAACTCCCGTGGCGGGAGGGGACGTATCGAAGACCTGGTGGTCTTCTCGGGTAACGTCTCAGATCTTC
>DAQY01000064.1 GCA_002503105.1 Methanomicrobiaceae archaeon UBA206 | reverse complement strand
AATCAATTCGGGATACCACAAAAATGAAAACCTTTATGAAATAGCCACAACGTATTTTTCCATAATAGTTGGGATAGAGAATGCTGGGTGAGGCCACACACATCCTGGCAGCGTCGATTATGTGCTGGGTTCTCTTCGTGACGGTCGATATCCTTTTTAAACTGCCGGAAAAAGGAGGTGTCAGTGGAGCCGCCGCCATTGCCGAGGAGATCAGGGCGGGAGGCGGCGCTCTCCACGGCGGCTACATGATGGGGAACATCGTCTGCTCCCCCGATGCCTCGGCGGGAACCCTGCTCGCCGCGTGCGGCGTCTACGTCGCCGGAGTTCCCGGCGGCCTCGCCGCGGCCGTTCTGGTCTTTGTGGGCAACCGCATCTGCCATGACCCGGGGTACGCCGGGACCACCGGGGCGGTGCTCGCCACCTTCGTCGTCTACGGCTTCACCCAGATCGGTTTTGCGGCATCCGACTTTATCGCAGGGACGGTGCTCGCAATCCTCACCATCCAGGGGCTGTCGCACGCCCGTTCGAGCGCACTGCTCGCCCGCCTCTGGAGGTGGCGGAGCTGATCGCGCTCTACGTGCTCGGTGCCGTCGCAGCATTCGCTGTCGTCCGCGTGATCGTCGAGCGGAATACCGGCAGGAAACTCCCATACCTGAACGTGATGAACTTTGCCATCGCCGGATCGCTGGTCCTGCTGCTGCAGCACCCCCTAAGCCTGGCCGCCGCCGCGGCGTACTTCGTCGGCTCCACTCTGGAGGCGAACGCGATTGCGAGTACTTACGCGGGAGTGGCGACGCGATGATCGGGGTCATGCAGATCGTGTTCGGGTTCGTGGCGCTGGCCGGCGCCATCTCCGCCGCCGTCCAGCGGGACCCCTTCGGCAAGCTGATCTCGCTCGGCATCCTGGTGGGGGGCGTCGTGCCCTTCATCGTGGACCGCGGATACCTGGACATCGCCGTCGCTGTCTCCCTGATCGCACCGATCACCACCATATTCATCCTGATGGCGACAAGGAGGGCAGAGCAGTGAACGGCGTCTTCATCCTCGGCCTCGCAATCCTGATCATCGGCGCCGTCTCGGTCACCTTCGCACGTCCGAAGACCTATCTGGCGCGGCTGATCAACCTGGAGATCCCGGGATGGGGGCTGCTGCTCATCATGCTCGCGTACGACGAGGGCCTGGCGCTCCTGACGTTCGTGGCGGTCACCGCGATCGCGACGTTCGTCATCGTGCGCGTGATGGAGTGGAGGGATGCAGCGTGATGATCGTATCGCGGATCTCCCGCTTCATCTCCGACTACCAGAACCTGGTGGCGCTCTTTGCCGGGGCGTGCATCCTCATCTCGCTCTTCGGCATCCTCTCCCTCCCGCTCGCCTACGAAGAGAACCAGATCTACCCGAAGGCGATCGACCGCACAAGCGCGCTCGACCCCTACGACCGGGGAGGGACACCGTTCAACACCACGACGGTCGTCGCGCAGTACCCGGAGAACTCGCCGTACCTGGGATATGTGACCGCGTACTTAACTCCGCTCTCGAAGTACCTGGCGGACCATACGCTCCACGCGGGCACGACGATCGTCTCTCACCCCGGCGGCATCATCGATGAGATCCTGTACAACACGCGGGGGCTCGACACGGTGGTGGAAACGAGCATCCTCCTCTCCGCGTTTGCGATCGCCTCTTACCTCTTCAGGAGGACGGAATGATCCCGGAGTATTCCCTCGGGCTCTTCGCCGCCTTCGCGACCGCGGCGGTTGCATTCTACGCGTTGGTGCGGGAGACAGACGACCTTCACCGCCTGCTCCTCACCGATCTCGTCGAGATCGTCACTCTGGCGTTCATCGCCCTGGTGGGCACCGACCTCGCGGAAGCCCTCATCCTTCCGGGTCTGGTGGTGGGGATATCAGAGCTGATCGCGCTCTCGGAGATCTACCGGGTGAAAGAAGGCCACATCCACCCGCCCCGCAAGGGTCTGAGGATCGAGGTGATGGACAGCGCTCCCCTGATCATGGCCGCGATCCTGGTCGGGTACGGTATCGTGCTCTCGGGCTTCCCCGGAGGGGCGATCGCTGGCGTCGGCGTGATCTTCTACTTCATATGCAGGGGGCAGCATGAGCGGTTCGAGCTGATCGAGACGGCGAGCGGGTACTCGTGGGTGCTGTGGATTGTCGCGTTCTTTACCTTTATGCTGTTTCCGCAGTACTGGTTCTGTGCAGTTATGCTTGCAGGAGGGGCGATCCTGGTCAAGGTGATGGCCAAGATGTCGCTCATCGGCGCCATGCGAGGTGGTCCGAATGCTTAGCATCGGCGGGCAGGACCTCTTCGTGCTGGAGTTTGGGGATATCCTCCACTACTTCAGTCCGTACACCCTCACGCTCTTCCTGCTGGCGGTGCTCTTCACCGGCCTTGCCATCATCAGCAGGCCCGAGGAGCAGATCGAGATCGCATTCGGAGGCGACGCCTACTACGCGAAGGAGACGACGCTGCCTGAAATGCGCTTCCGGCGGTTCATGGCGATCGCGTGCGGGCTTGCGTCCATCGGAGCGATGGTGAGCGGAGACCTCTTCAACTACACGTTGTTCACCTCCATGGTCGGCATCACCAACGTCGGCATCGTCGCGGCGGTCAAGAACCGCCACGTGCTCAATGCCGCGTACGCGTACGGCATCGTCGCCATGATCGCCACCTTGCCGCTCTTCGGGAGCGCCGCACTGATCGTGGCGACCACCGGCACGCTCTCCATCCCGGCGCTGGCGGCAGGCGGCCAAGCGGTCCCGCTGGTCGGAAAAGCGCTGCTCGTGCTCGGTGTCGTCGGCGAGGGGATGGCGCCGTTCTATGCGGCGAAGGCGGAGATGTTCCGTGCACCGGGCGCTCCGTACGTGATCATGTGTTCGCTCTCCTCACTGCTGATCTTCCTGCGCGTTGTGGAGATCGTGACGACCATCTGATGGCCATGAAGAGGAAAACGGTGGAATACGGACTGACGGCATCGGCGCTGATCATCGTTATCGCGTGGATCGCCCTTACCACGGGGGCGATCCCGCTCTGGGCGGCAGAGGCGGTCTTCGTCGTCGCCTTCCCCGCCCTGGTGCTCACGCTCGGGCTCTGGTGGCGGGCCGGCGGGGGAGAAGAGGACTTTCCGTTCATAGGGTACTGACATGATCGAATATCTGGTATGTGCAGCAGCGTTCGGACTCCTCCTGCTGGGGATCCACCGGAAAGTCATTGCCCGGATACAGATGAGGCCGGGCCCCCCCGTCTGGCAGGAGATCCTCCATGCCCTGAAGTTCTCGTTCAAGAGCACCTGGGTGCCGAGGACGGCGAGCGCCACCCTCTTCGTCGGGATCGTGCTCGTCGCCATCGCCATCTGGAGCGCGGCGCTCTTCGTGGTGCTCGCCGGGGAGAGCATCCTGATCCTCATCGGCATCTACATGCTGCACAAGATCGTGGAGCACGGGTTCGGGCTCTCATCCGGTTCGCCCTACGGCAAGTTCGGCGGCGTCCGGTCGGTCATCTCGGCGGCTTCCGAGATCCCGCTCTTCGTCACCATCACGGCGATCTACTTCTTCACGGGGTCGCTGCTCCTGCGGGACATCGTCGCATACCAGGCGGTTCACGGGCCGCTGCTCCTCATCGTCCCGCCCGCCGCCATCGCTATGTACCTGGTGATCCTCTCCAAGCTGCCCTTCGGCCCCTTCTCGATCGTGGAGAGCAAGGAGATCGTCAGCGGGTACAAGACCGAGCACTTCGGGGTCTGGCGGGCGGCCCTCGCGGTCACGGACGGGCTCAAGACGTTCGTGCTGCTCTATGCCTTCGTGCTGATCTTTCTGGGAGCGCTGCCGTTCTGGCTGATTCTGGCCCTGATGACCGCCGTCCTGGTCTCGCTCTCGTTCGTCTGCGCGATCACGCCCGTGCTCTCCCCCTACGACAGCGTCACGGTGCAGAGCATCATCACCGGGCTCATGCTGGCCTACATCGGATACCTGTGGTGGGTGGTTCCATGATCCGTGAACTGGTGCTGCTGGCGGGTCTGTCGTACCTGATCATCGCGCTGGTCCAGCTGATGCTGAACCAGACCGTCAGGCTGGAATCGATCGTGATCGGTGCCGCCCTCATCGCGGTGTCGCTCGTCCACTGGGCACCGGACTGCGAGTGGCTCAAGCAGTGGGAGATGGCTGCGCTCTGGATCGCGGTCGCCCTCTTCGTGGGCTACGCACTGGCCAAAGCAGGAGGTATCGCGTGATCACCTACCTCTATGAGAAGGATCTCAGGCGGATGAAGTTCAACATCCTGACCAGCACCTGGCACGACCTCGCCGTCCGGCAGATCGCCCGACGCCTGAGCATCGATCTGCAGCGGCTCCGCCTGATCATGATCCAGCGGTTCGACATGTCGCTGCTCGAGAACCTGCCGGCGCGCTGGGAGGCCGGTCTGCGGCACGCCGATACGAACGACCCGACGGCGAGGGAACTCGGATGCGAGCTCTTCAGCCGGTTCATCCCCTTCGTGGAGCCCGATGAGATGCAGACGATATGCAGTGAGACCAGAGCGGAGATCGACAACGGGACGCCTGAAGTACAGGCGATAGACGCGGGGAAGGCACGAATCCGTGAGGTGATCCTCTCATGAGCATCCTGCAGGAGATCAAGAATCGGGTGCGGTCGAAGTCGATCCATGTCACGTTCGTCGATGTCGGGTCCTGCAACGGGTGCGACATCGAGGTGCTCGCCTGCCTCGCACCCCGCTACGATATCGAGCAGTACGGCATCTACGTCCACAACAACCCGCGGGAGGCGGACGTCCTCCTCGTCATGGGCGCGATCACCCCCCAGTGGACGGACAAGCTCCGCGACCTCTGGGACAAGATCCCGGAGCCGAAGGCGGCGATCGCCGTCGGCAACTGCCCGATATCGGGCTGCGTCTTTGCCCGCCGGCACATGTACATCGAGCCGCCGGTGGAGAAGTACATCCCCATCGCGGCACAGGTGCCGGGCTGCCCGCCCAGACCGACGGAGATCC
Organism: Methanomicrobiaceae archaeon UBA206; assembly: GCA_002503105.1. Classification (GTDB taxonomy): domain Archaea; phylum Halobacteriota; class Methanomicrobia; order Methanomicrobiales; family Methanoculleaceae; genus UBA206. The sequence continues at coordinate 11,105 of DAQY01000064.1, read as the reverse complement.
TGAACGCGATCCTTTCTCTTGCACCGACACTGTTCAAGGACTACGAGGAGAAACAGCGATGAAGAAGACCGTCGACGTATCCATCCCCATCGGACCGGTGCACCCCTGCTGGAAGGAGCCCATCCGGATCAAGTGCGAGACCGCCGGCGAGCGGGTGCGCCGGGCGGAGGTCGAGCTCGGTTACATGAAGAAGGGGATCGAGCGGATCATGCGGGGACGCCCCTGGCAGGAGGTGATGTTCCTCGCGGAGCGCGTCTGCGGCATCTGCTCCGTCATCCACAACATGGTCTTCATCGAGGCGATGGAGGCGATCAGCGGCATTACCGTGCCGCCCCGGGCGGCATACCTCCGCGTCATCGTCAACGAACTGGATCGGATCGCAAGCCACCTCATCGCCAACTTCTCGTACTGCTACACGATCGAGCACGAGACGCTCGCCATGTACCTGCTGAACGTCCGGGAGGTCGTGCTCGACAATCTGGAGCGGATCACCGGATCCCGGATCAACACCGCCTACATGATCCCCGGCGGCGTCCGGTTCGACCTCTCTGAAGAAGATGCCGCCGCGCTGCTCGCCGATCTCGCGACGGTGGAGGCGGAGATGAGGCGGTACGTGAAGATGTTCGAGACCGGCCCGCTGATCGGCCTGCGGAGCAGGGGCATCGGCATCCTCACGCAGGAAGCGGCGATCGAAGCCCATGCCGTCGGCCCCACGGCACGGGCGAGCGGTATACCCGAGTGCGATCAGCGGCTCCGCCATCCCACGTACCGCGAACTCGGCTTCGCGCCGGTCTCCCGGACTGAAGGCGACAACTTTGCGCGGGTCATGGTCCGGTTCGACGAGGTCTTCCAGAGCATCGGCCTCATCAGGGCGTGTATCGACCGTCTCCCCGACGGCCCCGTCCGCGGAGGGGGCGACTGCGGGCCGGGGGAGATCGTCTACCGCGGGGAGGCGCCCCGCGGCGAGCTGGCCTACTGTATCAGGTCGGACGAGTACGGTCGAATCCTTGATATATCCATCCGGACACCGTCGATCATGAATATCGAGGCATGCTCCCACTACATGGTCAGAGACGTCACCTCGCTGGCGGACGTGACATCCACGTTCATCAGCGCCGACCCCTGCATCGCGTGCACAGAGAGGTAAGAGAAGCACATGAACTCGATCATCTGGTATCTGCGTGAGTTTCTGAGGGTGGAATGGCTCCAGAAGTTCTTCTTTGCGAAGACCGCGCCGCTGGTCAGCCCGCAGTACTTCAAGGACTACCCGACCACGACCGGGAATGAGTGCACCGGCTGCTGTACCTGCATGATGATCTGTCCGGCGCCGGGCGCGATCGAGGTGCTGCGCCGCCGGGATCACTGGGATCCGGTGATCCACAAGGGACACTGCATCCGCTGCGGCCTCTGCGTCGAGGTGTGCCCCGAGGACGTCCTCCAGAGCGGGCGGGTGCTCGACGTCCAGCGGCGCGACGGGACCTCGTTCCGGTCGTGGTACCACCTCGCCGTCGACGATGCGCTCTGCATGCGGTGCGGAAACTGCTGCGTCTCCTGTCCGGTGAACAGGCAGGAAGACCCCCAGCTGGCCTCCACCGGGACGTCCTCGAACGACGAGGTGATCATGAAGATTGAGGACGGCCGGGTGCGGGTGATCCACGAAGAGAAGTGTACCGGCTGCAAGACCTGCGAGACGAACTGCCCGAACAGCGCCATCCGCGTCGCCCGGATGGTGCAGGGGGTCCATACGGAGGAGAAGGCATGAAGTTCCTCATGATCACCGGCAGAACGGTCAACCAGGGCGCCTATGTCGAACGGAAGCTGTCCGCCCAGTACGCCGACGAGACCTCCACCTGCTTCATGCACCAGTTCGACATGATGGATCTCGGGATCACCGACCGGGAGCGCGTCCAGGTGACCGGCCCCTGCGGAACGGTCGTCCTTGTCATCGCCGCCTCCGAAGATGTGAATCCGGGCACCGTCTTCGTCCCCTACGGCCCGTACGCGAACCATATCATCGGCGGGCACACGCACTCCACCGGCATGCCCGACTTCAAATCGATCGAGGTTGAGATCGAGGCGACGACAGAGCAGCGAAAGGGCGTCTACGAGCTGATGGAGGAACTCGGGGGGGTGGCGTATGATCGTTAAGGACGTGGTCTGCCCCTTCTGCGGATGTCTCTGCGACGATGTCGAGGTGACGGTCGAGGACGACCGGGTCGTGGCGGTCGACAACGCCTGCACCCTCGGCACCTCCAAATTCCTCGGCGACCACCGGCTCCCCGGGCCGATCCGGCGCGACGGCAACGGATGGAAGGATATCAGCTACGACGAGGCGATCCGCTACGCGGTTGATATGCTGCTCGATGCCGAGCGCCCGCTCCTGTACGGGTGGAGCAGCACGCACGGCGAGGCGCAGTGCGTGGGGGTGCACATGGCGGAGCTCGTTCGCGGGGTGATCGACAACACCACCTCCGTCTGCCACGGCCCCTCCATCCTCGCCATCCAGGAGGTCGGGCATCCCGGATGCACCCTCGGGGTAGTGAAGAACCGTGCAGATCTGATCATCTACTGGGGCTGCAACCCGATCGACGCCCACCCGCGCCACCTCTCACGGTATACACGGTATGCAGACGGGTTCTTCCTGGAGAACGCGTTTCGCGACCGGACGGTGATCGTCGTCGACGTGCGGAAGACCGAGACCGCGAATATCGCCGATGAGTTCGTGCAGATCAGACCGGGCGGCGACTACGCCGTGCTCTCCGCGCTGCGGGCGATCGTCCGGGGAAAGACAGATACCATCCCGCGGTCGGTCAGCGGCGTTCCCCGCGAGCAGCTCCTCCGCATCGCCAGACGCTGCAAGGAGGCGAAGTTCGGTGCATTCTACTTCGGTCAGGGGATCACCATGACGCGGGGGAAGTACAAGAACGTCCGCAATGCCATCGAACTCGTGGACGAGCTGAACCGCCACACAAAGTTCACCATCTCCGCCATGAGAGGGCACTACAACGTCTACGGGTCGAACGAGGTGAACACGTGGATGACCGGCTACCCCTTCGGTATCGATTTCGCCCGGGGCATCGCGTTCTACAATCCGGGCGAGACGACAGCGATCGACGTCCTCGCCCGCAGGGAGTGCGACGCCTGTCTGATCGTCGCCAGCGATCCCGCCGCACACTTCCCCCGCCCGTGCGTCGAGCACCTTGCGGAGATCCCGGTCGTGCAGATCGACCCCTATGCGAATGCGACCACCGCCTTCTGCAACGTCCAGATCCCGGTGGCGGTGACCGGCATCGATGCGGCCGGCACGGCGTACCGGATGGACGGCGTCCCGCTCCGGATACGGAAGGTGATCGAGAGCGGCTACCCGAGCGACGAGGAGATCCTCTCCAGGATGTACGCGATGATACAGGAAGTGAGATCGGAATGAGCGAGCTCCTGATCAGGAACGCCTGCGTGATCGATCCCATCAACGGAATCGATGGGGAGACAATGGACATCGCCATCCGCGACGGCAGGATCGTGGAGGACGTGAACGACAGCACGGCGGAGGTGGTCGATGCGGGGGGTGCGCTCACCCTCCCCGGCGGCATCGATTCGCACACCCACATCTGCGGCACCAAGGTGAACTTCGGGCGCTACATGAGCCCGGAGGACATGCGTGCAGGGAGGACGCCCCGGATGGGGCGGATGCACGCCACGTCCGGTTACAGCGTTCCCACGACCTACGGCACCAGCTACCGATACAGCGCCATGGGCTACACCACGCTGCTCGAGGGCGCGATGGCGCCGCTCGAGGCCCGCCACACCCACGAGGAGTTCCTCTACACCCCCCTCCAGGACACCCTGGCAAACACCCTCTTCGACGGGAACTGGGCGGTCATGGAGGCGGTCCGCGACGGGGATACGAAACGCGTTGCAGCCATCATCGGCTGGACGCTCTCTGCCGTGAAGGGGTTTGCCGTCAAGCTCACCAACCCCGGCGGCACCGAGGCGTGGGGATGGGGCAAGAACGTCTCCTGCATCCGCGACCCGGTGCCCTACTTCGAGGTGACGCCGGCGGAGATGATCCAGACGATCGTCCGGGCGAACGAGCTGCTGCACCTCCCCCACTCGGTGCACCTCCACTGCAACAATCTGGGCACGCCGGGGAACTACTCCTGCACCATCGGGTCTCTCGGGCTCATCCCGGACCTGAACGACAGGCGGCAGACGCTGTACGCCACGCACGTCCAGTTCCACGCCTACGGCGGCTCAGGCTGGGACGACTTCTGCAGCAGGAGCGAGCCGATTGCACGGTTCGTGAATATGCGCCCGCAGATCGTCATCGATATGGGGCAGGTGATGTTCGGCAAGACCACCACGATGACCGCCGACGGGCCGATGGAGTTCAACCTCTACCGGCTCCACCACAACAAATGGAGCAACCACGACGTGGAGCTGGAGACGGCGTCGGGGATCATCCCGGTGCTGTACCGGCGCAAGAACCTCGTCAACTCGGTCATGTGGGCGATCGGCCTCGAACTGGCCCTGCTCACCGAGAACCCGTGGCAGTGCCTCTTAACGACGGACAACCCGAACGGAGCGCCGTTCGTGAGGTATCCGGAGATCATCGGTCTGTTGATGAGCAAGAGGTACCGCGATGCGGAGTTCGCCACGGTGCACCCCGAGACCGGGCACCGGGTGCCGCTGCCGGCGATCGAGCGGGAGATGGACTGGCACGAGATCGCCGTGATGACCCGATCGGGGCAGGCGAAGGCCCTCGGCGTTCTGGAGATCGGGAAGGGGCATCTGGGGGTGGGCGCCGAGGCGGATGTGGCGATCTACCCCATCCGCATCGACGAGGTGGACCCCTCCGTCGAGTACCAGAAGGTCGTCGACGCATTCAGGTGCACCGACTACACGATCAAGCGCGGCCGGATCGTCTCGCGGCGGGGCGAGTGCCTGGTCGACGGCAACAACACCACCGTCTGGGTCAGGCCGAAGATCTCGGATAGCTACGACATGGTCAGGGACGAGGAGTTCGTCAGGAAGTTCGATCGCTACTACACGGTGCGGATGAGCAACTACCCGGTTCAGGAGGAGTACCTGAGGCGGAACCTCTGGAGGCGGAACCTCTGCATCGAGACGGAGGCGGAGCTGTGAGGGTCACGCTCACGGTGAGACCGCGGGAGAAGCCCTTCCTTCCCATCGAGGCGGAGACGATCGTTCCGAGGAACTTCCTCGACGGCACGGATACAACGGTCTGGCGGGGGAACAGGGAGCTGCCGCTCGACGCGGTCTTCTCCGTCTCGGTCGAGGGCAACGCCGAAACCGCCGCCGAGGTCGAGGTCGTCATGAGGGGCGATACCGCGCTCATCAAACGGGTCGGCGAGTACATGGATGCGGGCAGGATCGTTGTCGAAGGCGATATCGGGATGCACTGCGGCAACTTCATGAGCGGCGGCACCATCGAGATCGGCGGAAACGCCGACGGGTGGCTCGGCCGCGAGATGCGGGGAGGAAGCATCATCTGTCGCGGAGATGCCGCCGATTACTGTGCGTCGGGTTACCGCGGCGACAAGAAGGGCATGACCGGGGGCGTGGTGGAGGTCTTCGGCAGCGTCGGGGATTTTGCGGCGGAGCATCTCGCGGGCGGCACCGTGATCGTCCACGGCAGCGCCGGCGACATGGCGGGTGCGGAGATGCACGGCGGCACGCTGATCATCTACGGCGACTGCACCCGCCCCTGTGCGAACATGACCGGCGGCACCGCGTTCGTCCACGGCACGGCGTACGACATGCTGCCCACGTTCAGGAGGGTCGGGACGATCAGGCGCGAGGGAAGGACGTTTATACAATTTACCGGCGATATTGCGAACAGAGGAAAAGGAAATCTTTTTGTCGGGGACTGCAGATACATGGATTGATGCTCAGACACGAGTGCGGTTATGAAGCCCCGATCCACTGCAAAAAGTGCGGGCGACCGCTGACGTACAACGAGCATACCGGTCTCTACTGCACGCACTGCGGCAGGAGAGTCAGCATGCTGTGCCCGGGCTGCGGGCGCCTCTGGTAACGGAAATCGTCCAAAAAACGCCTGTGAGGGCGTACCGGCCGCAGGCCCGGCTCCAGAATTTTTTCCGGGAAGATACTCTCTCCGCGAGGTCGTCCCAGAACTCCTGTGGCGGGTGGAGGAGACCCGTCGAAGCATGAGGCTTCCCATGCTTCTGTGTGAAGATAGCTCGGCAAAGGCCGTGCTCGCGATCCGGCACCAGTTGTGACCCGTTCCGTCAATGCCCTGAGCGAGGGTGCTCTGATCCGAATCGATCCGTCATGTCCGGATACTTCCGGGATGGGCTCACTCACTCCTGACCAGTTCCAGCGGATTCGCTACAGGGTTGCCCCGTACCCTTCGTCTGCGCATGCCATCCCGGACGGTAGACCGGGAGTGCGGGCATCGGCGGGGTTTGAGGACCCGATGATCGGGCGCGAGCGGCGATGAGCGGCGGGTATCTGAAGGACAGCCGGAGCTGGAGAAGATGCGGACGCGTCTTCGACCGGCCAAAAGATCGGAGCATGAGCGCCGATCAGATGCGAACTGCGCCGAATCCGGCAACCATACCTGGAGAAGGCCTTCTGCAGAGACATAACAACGTTCTTATAATAGTTGTGATATGCTACTCCGCCCTCTCGGAGGGAGTGAAATGAGACGGTTTGCAGGTCTTTGTATGTGCATTCTCCTTTCACTGATGGTGCCTGCCATCGCACTGGCAGCGCCGATGGGTGAGGAGAATGTTACGGTAACGCCCGAAGACCAAGAGCAGATGGAGAACGTGACGATCGCCGCGGTGATCGCGCAGGAGGAGAACCTGACCACGCTCGCCACAGCGGTCAACGCCACCAACCTGACCGACACGCTCGACACCGGCGGACCGTATACGGTCTTTGCACCGACCGATGAAGCCTTCCAGGCCCTCGGCAACGAGACGCTGGGAGACCTCCTCAACGACACCGGGACGCTGGGCACGATCCTCCAGTACCATGTGGTGGAGGGGAACTACACCGCCGAAGCGCTCCTCAACATGACGCAGCAGCAGAATATGACGATGCTGCAGACGCTTGCGGGTCAGAACCTGACCCTGAAACAGGTGGATGGCCGGCTCATGGTGGATAATGCCACGGTCGTCCAGGCTGACCTCAACGCCAGCAACGGCGTCATCCATGCTATCGATGCGGTGCTGACTCCGCCGGCGAATCAGACGGAACAGACGGAACAGATGAACGAGACCCCAGCCGCGACGATGTGAGAGATCGCGGCCGTATCAGCCGATCCGGGTTCCTGGATCGGCGTCCGCCTCCTTTTTCACCGGCTTCCGGCAGTGACACCCGGTCCGGGATGAACGTCACGGGACCGGCAGAACGCGTGCAGCTCCCACCCGCTGATGGGAGCGCCACCGTGACATGCAGGATATCGCCATTCCGGTCATTCCGGTCATCCCGGGACCGCGGGACCGTTCGCCTTCGCGTCGCATGATCAGGCCCGGTCGAGATGGACAGCTCTCCGCTGCCTTCGGGACCTCGACGACGGGAGGTCCTGCGGACCCCGATCACCTTCCGGGTGAATGGTCTTCCAGCCGTGCGCTCACCGGCTGCGGCTGCGGACGTTTCGATCGCCGTCGCGCCGCCTCTCATGACTTCCCAGGAATACGGTCACATCGATCCGCTGCACCGCCTCCCGGGTCTTCGCCACAGGAGAAGCGACCCCTCATTCCGGGAGGGGGGCGGCAGGCGCCATCCCTGATGCCTGCTCCATCAGGGAGAGGACCGCGGGCATGACGAGGATGGCGCCGCAGAGTGAGAGACCGATGGTGATCACCGTCACCGCACCGAAGTTCTTGACGATGTTGAACGTAGAGAGGAGGAGCGCAGAGAATCCGAAGACGGTCGTCATGCCCGATACGGTGATGGCGGTCCCGATCTTCTGGACGCTCTGGCGAATCGCCTCGACCATCTCCCTTCCGCAGGCCCGCTCCTCCTGGTACCGCTCCATGATCAGGATGGTGTACTCCGAGGCGACGCCGATGGTCATGGAGCCGAGGGTGGCGGTCAAGGGGGTGTAGTCGATCCCGAGCAGGTACATGATGGCGCCGTTCCACCCCACGATAAAGGCGATGGGGATGATCGGGGAGACGGCGGTGAGTTTCCGGTAGATCGCGATCAGGAAGAGCAGGATCAGCCCGAACCCGAGGGCAGTCATGGTCGTCTTGCTGCGGGAGATGTCGTTCATCAGGTTGGCGAACATCTCCAGCATGCCGGTGGGCGTTGCGGTGATGCCCGCCGGAGGGTGCTGCCATGTGATGTCGCTCCGCACCCGGTCCACCAGGGACAGCGCCACCTCGTTCTCCATATCCACGAGGCCGAACTCGATCACGGCCTCGGTGTTGCCGCTGATGTAGCTCTCCCGCGTCTCCTCCGGAATACGCTCCAGCACCGATGCGACTTCGCGATCCGTCGACGGCAGCACGCCGCCGTTGTACTGTTTGATGTAGGTAACGATGCTGGCCGCCGACGTGATCTTATCGTTGTGCGTGACCTCGTATTCCTGGAACTCGTCCATCCAGGTCAGGACGTCGAGGTCGGTCACACCGTCGCCGCATATGAAGATGGGGAGCGTCTCGGTAGAGCCCATGGTGCGCCTGACCTTGTTCAGGTCGATGATCGAAGGCATATCGGAGGGAACGAACGTCTCCTCATCGGCGTTGATGGGGATGGAGGCGTCGATCTGGACACCCGCGATGGCGACGAGACCGAGCACCAGGATGGCCGGCATCGGGTTTTTCGCGATCGTTCCCGCGACGTTACCCAGGAAGCGGTCATAGACCTCCATTCTGCTCCCGTCGGACTGGCCGACCGCCGCCTTCGGCCGATAATTGATCAGGGTGCCGAAGGTGGGGATGATGACGAGCGCTGCGCAGTAGCAGCAGACCACGCCGATCACACAGATCAGGCCGAAATCGCGTATCATCGGGATCGGAGAGACCCACATGGCGATGAAGCCGAGCGACGTCGCCGCCATAGCGTAGAGCACGGCCGGCCCGGATCTCACCACGGTGGTCGTCACCGCCTGATGGATCGGGGATGCACGCACCTCCTCATCGAACCGTGACTGGAACTGAATCGCATAGTCGATCCCGATCCCGATGAGGATCGGGAACGCGCCGATCGCCACCATGCTGATGGGAATACGGGCGAGCCCCATTATGCCGAACGTCATTATCAGCCCGGTCGCAACGACGAGGACCGGCAGGAACCGGTACCGCACGTGTGCGAACAGGAGCGCGACGGCGAGCAGCATCAGGATCATGGCGGCGCCGATGAGCACGCCCATCGACGACCCGATCTCCTCCCTCATCTGCTTTTCGAAGGCCGCATCGCCGGTCACGGTCACCTGCACGCCCGGCGGTGCGTCAGAGAGGCGTATACGCGATTCGATGTTCTCGAGCAGCCGGTGTTTCCCATCCTGCGAAACCCCGGGTTCGAGCGTGACGATGCCGATCGTCATCATACGGGAGGGGATGTAGCGCGCGACGAGATCGGCGGGGAGCTGCTCCTTCAATCGGTCGATCTCCGCGGCAGATGCGGGCAGCGCGCCGCCGTTGGCCCCTTCGATCAGGTTGATGATGCTGGATGTCTGGACGACGTACCGCTCACTGCCGATCTCTGCCTGGAGACGGGCGAGGTACGCCAGCACGTCGGGATCGAGGATGTCGTCGGCCTCCACGAGCAGCATCACGGCGTCCGACCCGAATGTGTCCATGTACTTGTCGAGCAGCGCCCCTCGCGGCGTGCTCTTGTCGAGGTAGGTCTCGCTGCCCGTCTGCATCGTGATGAGGCCCACGCCGTACAGCGCGATAAGGAGAACGAGGATGAAGAACGCTGCTACCGCTGCCGGTCTCCTGTTGATGTTATCGGCAATCAGCTGAAATGGAGGCTTCATGTGTTCTCTCCGTCAGGTACGTACCCTCTGGTGCGGGAGATAAATGATTTGTTGCGAATGAGGCAACAATGAGCGGAAACTCCCGGCCGGGATCGATCCGGATCCATGCGGCAGGCCCGACCGATGGAGATCGATCATCCGGCTCTGCTCTTAAACCCTCCATGCCAGCAGTGACCTGCCGAACATTTCCGACACGAGAGCGTACAGATCGTCCTTGATCCACTGCTGGTCGGGCTTTGGAAGCTGTTTGAAGTCACGCTCCGCGCCCGGGGTGATGGCAAGTTGCCAGATCATTCAAGGCCTTGTTCCCGGACGACCTCTTCGAACGGGCGGTACCGGCCGGCACGAATGTCTGCGATCCCTGCCTCAATCTTCCGCAGGGATTCTTCGCTTAACGGCTCCGGGTCGTATGCCATCTCCAGGAGGCGGTTGAGTGCTTCGTCGTAACTCTCCCGTGGGTGCACCTTCACGGCGTCCAGGCGGGGCCTTTGTCTCCGGTCGGAGCTGGATCGTCGTCGCCATGGTTACCCACAGGTGGCTACAGAGTATGAAGGCGTCTTCCGGTTCCAGGGTGATCGCGGCGAAGGCGAGGGAGAAGCAGGCGCATGGAAAGATCTCAAACCTAACTTCTGTCAGATATCTGGCAAAAGTTCGATCGACACCCGGAAGGAGCTCGCCAGGATCGCCGGCGTGGTCCAGCCACTCGATGACGACCGCGATCGTGTCGCCGTCGCTGGCCACGGTATACATCAGTCTCCATGGCCTGGAGAGGTTGTACTTCCAGAGATCTTTAACCGGAGGTGTCGCTGCCGATAGACCTTCGGGATCTGCCTCTTCGGGACCTGAGTACCGCAAAAAGCGTTGGCGGATATCGCCTTGAAGGCCCTGTCCACCCCGTCCAGACGGGCGGCCAGTTCTCGATCTTCCGTGCGGGTTGAAGCCTTCAGCGCCTCGAAGGCTTCTTTCACCTTCGTGTCTGCAGAGAAGATCGTCGCCTTCATCTGATCCGCGGATCCTCACAGGCCAGATACCACCGGATAAACTCCGGATCGTGGATCCAGCAGACCCTGTCCCGTGCATCGATGGCGATCTTGTTTGACTCCAGGAGATATTGAGGTCATCCCAAAAC
>DAQY01000026.1 GCA_002503105.1 Methanomicrobiaceae archaeon UBA206 | reverse complement strand
AGTTTGTTCACATCAACATATAAACCTGGTGTCCAATGATTTCGGGATACCACAGTTGGCTGTATCAATTCTGATCGATATGAATGAGGACTGGATCACCGGCAGAAGGTATTTGTCAATGGACGAGGAATGATCATGTGCGGATACAGGGTAGATGCAAATTACAGACAATTCGGTACGCTACCGGGTTCATCCATCTGACCACCTCGTGTTAGTGTATAATCGTGGCCTTTATTAAGGAATTACCTTACCAAATTTATACCCGGATGCACTCTATCGGTCTGTCCCGGGTGGCGTGTACTGCCACCGAACGAGGCAAAGGGAGGTATGGCCGTATGCAGGCACCGAAGTGCGGAAGCGATGGTGGTTCGAAGACGAAAGGTGACGTCAGACCAGATACGGGGGAGCACCGTGAGAAATATGGCGGGTGAGAGTATCGGAAACATCCGCGAATATGGGTGGACGTGGATATCGGTCAGATCGCATTCGCCGTCACCCCGTGGGCGGGTATTTCGGGCATCTGGTCGGCCAGATGAGTATCCCCGTGCCATGGAGGGCGCTGGAGAAGAGATCGGCCGAGGGTGTCTATCTCATCGATCTGAACAAGGATCAGATCGACAGGGCTCCCACCATCGATATGAGCCGCTGGCAGACCCTGGTCGACCGTGAGTGGCTGCAGGACCTCTACGAGCCTTACGGCGTTCAGCCGTACTGGCCGGAACGCAGACAGGAGACCCCGCAGGAGACGACGGGGTGACGGCCTGGCTGCAGGCGATCGGGATGGCATGATCCGGCAGCCCCCCGGTCCACTGCCCGGTGATGCGGCTTCCGGTGCGTGACGGGGTCATAACTACGGAAACCTCCTCTTTTTTTTTTTCCGGAAGGTCCAAACGACTATGAGCCCAGGCAACAAACATTTCCCTGCTGAAGAATGAAGAGCATCGTCGTCAAAGGTGCACGTGAACACAATCTTAAAAATATCACGGTCGAACTCCCGCGGGACCGGCTGATCGTCATCACCGGCGTATCGGGCTCGGGGAAGTCGACGCTGGCGTTCGACACCATCTATGCGGAGGGACAGCGCAGGTACGTCGAGTCGCTCTCCTCCTATGCCCGCCAGTTTCTCGGGCTGATGAACAAGCCGGACGTCGAAAGCATAGAGGGACTGTCGCCGGCGATCTCCATCGAACAGAAGACCACCTCAAAGAATCCGCGCAGCACCGTCGGGACCGTCACGGAGATCTACGACTACCTGCGGCTGCTGTTCGCCCGCATCGGCACGCCGTTCTGCCCCACGCACCGCATTCCCATCGAGCCCCAGTCGCCGGAGAAGATCGCGGACCGGATTGCGGCGGAGATGACCGGCACAGTCACCGTTCTCGCGCCGGTCGTCCGGCAGAAGAAAGGGACCTACCAGCAGCTCTTCAGAGATCTCGATCGGGAGGGCTACACCCGCATCCGGGTGAACGGGGAACTGTTCCGGACCGACGAGGAGATCCAGCTCGAGCGGTACCGCAAGCACGATATCGAGATCGTCATCGACCGTCTCGATACCGGTGAACGGTCGCGCCTGGTGGAGGCCTGCGAGAATGCGCTTGCGAGATCCGGTGGGCTGGTCATCGCCGTCGATGAGGAGGGGTACGAGGAGATCTACTCCTCGCTGATGGCCTGTCCGCTCTGCGGTACCGCGTTCGAGGAACTTCAACCGCGGATGTTCTCCTTCAACAGCCCGTTCGGCGCCTGTGAGGAGTGCAACGGGCTCGGGATCAGGATGGAGTTCGACCCCGACCTCATCATCCCGGACAGGGATAAGTGTATCGCGGACGGCGCCGTCGCCCTGTACCGGAATTACCTGGACAGCTACCGGAACCACTACCTGGCGGCGGTCGCGAAACACTTCGGTTTCGACGTCTTCACGCCGATCAGGGATCTCTCCGATCGCCAGTACCGCGCCCTGATGTTCGGTTCCCGGGAGCGGATCCGCTTCTCCGTGAGCATGAGAAACGGGGATACTCGGTGGTCCCATTCGGGGACGTGGGAGGGGCTCGTCCCGCAGGCGGAGCGGCTCTACCGCCAGACGCAGTCCGAGTACCGTCGCCGGGATCTGGAACGGTTCATGCGGATCCTGCCGTGCCCGAAATGCAGGGGGAAGCGACTCAAGGAGAAGGTGCTCGCCGTGATGATCGACGGCATGTCCATCGCGGACGTCACCGACCTCTCCATCACTGCCGCACTTGCGTTCTTCCGGAATATCACCCTCACCGAGAGCCAGCGCGAGATCGCAAAACAGATCCTGAAGGAGATCGTCACCCGCCTCGAATTCCTGGAGACGGTCGGTGTGGGGTACCTGACGCTCTCGCGGAGCGCCGGCACGCTCTCGGGCGGGGAGGCGCAGCGGATCCGCCTCGCGACGCAGATCGGCTCCAACCTGACGGGGGTGCTCTACGTGCTGGACGAGCCCTCCATCGGGCTGCACCACCGCGACAACCACAGGCTGCTGGATACGCTGCGGCGGCTCCGCGACCTCGGCAACACCCTGATCGTGGTGGAGCACGACGAGGACACCATCCGGAGCGCGGACTGGGTGATCGATATGGGGCCGGGCGCCGGCCTGCACGGCGGAGAGGTCGTCGCGGCGGGGACGCCGGAGGATATCGCCGCAGACCCGCGCTCACTGACCGGTCAGTACCTCGCAGGCGTTCGTTCCATCCCGGTGCCCCCTTCCCGGAGGAGGAGCGACCGTTACATTCATCTCCTCGGCTGCCGGGAGAATAATCTGAAGGCGATCGACGTCCATATTCCGATCGGTGTGCTGACGGTCGTCACCGGCGTCTCCGGCTCGGGGAAGTCGACGCTCGTCTACGAGACACTGTACCGCGCCCTCATGCAGCGCCTCCACAACTCAAAGGAGCGCCCCGGCGCATTCGACGGTCTCGTATTCGACGACGAGATCGACAAGGTGATCGTGATCGACCAGAGCCCGATCGGGCGGACGCCGCGGTCCAACCCCGCCACCTACACCAAGGTCTTCGACGAGATCAGGAAGGTCTTCGCAGAGACGAAGGAGGCGAAGGTGCGCGGCTACAAGCCCGGCAGGTTCTCGTTCAACCTGAAAGGCGGGCGCTGCGAGGCGTGCCAGGGCGAAGGGCTCATCAAGATCGAGATGAACTTCCTCCCGGACGTCTACATCGAGTGCGAGGAGTGCAGGGGGGCGCGGTACAACCGGGAGACGCTCGAGGTGACGTACCGGGGCAGGTCCATCGCCGACGTCCTGGACATGAGCGTGGAGGAGGCGCTCGACCTCTTCGCGAACATCCCCGCCATCAGGAACAAACTCGAGACCCTCTCCCGCGTGGGTCTGGGATACATCAAACTCGGCCAGAGCTCCACCACCCTCTCGGGCGGCGAGGCCCAGCGGATCAAACTGACACGGGAGCTTGCGAAGAAGGCGACCGGAAGGACGCTCTACCTCCTCGACGAGCCGACGACGGGGCTCCACTTCCACGACGTGAAGAACCTGATCGCCGTGCTGGACGGTCTCGTATCCCGGGGAAATACGGTGGTGGTGATCGAGCACAACCTGGATGTCATAAAGTCCGCCGACCATATCATCGACCTCGGACCTGAGGGCGGCGACGAGGGGGGATACGTCGTCGCCACGGGGTCGCCGGAAGAGGTTGCGACCATCGAAGAGAGCCACACGGGTCGGTTCATCAGGGAGATCCTCGGACAGCCATGATCGACTGCTCACGACTCCCTCCACATCCCGGCTGCTACCTGTTCCTCGATGAAGAGGGGACGGTCATCTATGCCGGGAAGGCGAAAAACCTGAAGAAACGGGTCTCGAGTTACTTCCAGCGGCAGGATCTCGATGCAAAGACGCGGAATCTGGTTGCTGCCGCCGCCGCTGTCGACTTCATCGTCACCGACACCGAGGTCGAGGCGCTCATTCTGGAGAATACCATCATCAAGAAGCACCAGCCGAAGTTCAACATCGATCTGAAGGATTCGAAGAGCTACGC
Source organism: Methanomicrobiaceae archaeon UBA206 (assembly GCA_002503105.1). Lineage (GTDB taxonomy): Archaea > Halobacteriota > Methanomicrobia > Methanomicrobiales > Methanoculleaceae > UBA206. Next base: position 3,461 of record DAQY01000026.1, on the reverse strand, counting down.
CTACATTCACATCACCGACGAGGCGTTTCCCAGGATCCATATCGCACGCCGGGTCGAAGGGAGCGGTCGGTTCTTCGGCCCGTTCGTCTCCGCACGGGAGCGGGACGAGATCCTCCGGCTGCTGAAGACGACGTTCAAGCTCCGCTCGTGCAGGAAGCTCCCCAGGCGGGCGTGCCTCCGCTACCACATCGGCTCCTGCAGCGCCCCCTGCATACGAAAGATCAGCAGGGAGGATTACCGGGAGCGGGTGCAGCGGGCGGAGTCTGTCCTGAAAGGGCATATCGCCGATCTCATCGGATCGCTGCGTGAGGAGATGACCGCCCGTGCGGCGAACCAGGAGTTCGAGCAGGCGATGGAGCTGCGCGACCAGATCGCGTCGCTGGAGCGCCTGACCGAACGGCAGCGCGTCGAGCGGCAGAAGACGTACGACGAGGACGTCATCAGCTACATCATGAGCGGGGGGACGGTCTACCTCATGCTCTTTCAGGTCCACCGCGGGACGCTCGCCGAAAAGAGGGAGTTTGTCTTCGACGCCGGGGAAGGGTTCCTGGAGGAGTTTCTCGTCCAGTACTACTCGGAGCACGAACCGCCAAAGGAGGTGATCCTGCCCGAGCCGGTCGATGAGTCGGTTGCAGCGTTTCTATCGCACATCCGGGGAAGCCGCGTCCGGATCACGGTTCCGCAACGGGGCGAGAAGAGGAAGCTGCTCGATCTCGTCAGAAAGAACGTCGAGATCGGGTATTTCGGTGACCGGATGAAGGTGGACGAGCTGAAACGCCGCCTGCGGCTTCCGGACCTTCCGATCGTGATCGAGTGCTTCGATATCTCCCACCTCTCAGGGACGTCCATGGTCGGATCGATGGTGCAGTTCCGGTGGGGCAGGCCGGACAGGCGCAACTACCGGCGGTTCAGGATCAGGACCGTGGAGGGGATCGACGATGTCGCCGGGATCGCCGAAGTGGTGCGGAGGCGCTATGCACGCGTGCTGAAGGAGAATATGGAGCTCCCCGACCTCGTCATCGTCGACGGCGGGAAGGGGCAGCTTGCGGCGGCGCTGCGTGAGCTGGAGAACCTCGGTGTTCGGGTTCCGGTCATCGCGATCGCCAAACGGGAGGAGGAGATCTACGTGCCCGGGTTCTCCCGCCCCCTGCCGCTGGACCGGAACGAGAAGGCGTCCCTCTTCGTCCAGGAGATCCGGGACGAGGCGCACCGGTTCGCGGTCGCCTATCACCATCAGCTGCGTAGAAGATCGGCGGTATCATGACCGGATTCAACCTGAAATCGGACTTCGCGCCGAAAGGCTCGCAGCCCGACGCGATCAGCAGGCTCGTCGCCGGGCTGAATGCCGGCGAGCGGTTCCAGACGCTGCTCGGTGTCACCGGATCGGGCAAGACCTTCACGATAGCCAACGTGATCGCAGCGGTGCAGAAGCCGACGCTGGTCATCGCCCACAACAAGACCCTGGCGGCGCAGCTCTACAACGAGTTCCGTGAGTTCTTCCCGGAGAACCGGGTGGAGTACTTCGTCTCATACTACGATTACTACCAGCCGGAGTCCTACATACCACAGCGGGACCAGTACATCGAGAAGGACGCCCGGATCAACCCCAAAATCGAACAGATGCGGCTCGCCACCACCGCCTCGCTGCTGTCGCGCACCGATGTGATCGTGGTCGCCTCGGTCTCCTGCATCTACGGTCTCGGCAACCCGGAGCATTTCAGGAACATGGGATTCGAGCTGAAGGTGGGCGACCGGGTACAGAGAGACGACATCATCAGGAGCCTGGTCGACATTCAGTTCGAGCGCAACGATCTGGAGCCCGCCCCGGGGCGGTTCCGGGTGAAGGGGAACACCATCGACCTGATTCCGGGGCACTTCAACAACATCATACGGATCGAACTCTTCGGGAACGAGATCGACCGGATCAGTGAGATCGACAGGGTCTCAGGGCAGCGCCTGGAGACGATGAACTACTTCTACGTCTACCCCGCCCGGCATTTCGTCATCCCTGAAGACGTGAAGGCCAGGGCGATCGCGTCCATCTGGAGGGAGCTTGAGGAGCAGCTGCCGAAGCTGGGTATGCTGGAGGCCCACCGCCTGGAGCAGCGGACACGCTATGACATCGAGATGATCGAGGAGACCGGCACCTGCAAGGGGATCGAGAACTACTCCCGCCACTTCGACGGGAGAGCGGCCGGTGAGAAACCGTACTGCCTGCTGGACTACTTTCCGAGAGATTTTCTTATGGTCATCGACGAGAGCCACCAGACCATTCCGCAGCTGCGCGGGATGTACCGTGGCGATTACTCGCGGAAGAAGCCGCTGGTGGAGTACGGATTCAGGCTCCCTTCGGCGTTTGACAACCGGCCGCTGATCTTCGACGAGTTCGAACGATACATGCGCCAGGTGATCTTCGTCTCCGCGACGCCGGGGGATTATGAGGTTTCGCGCTCGCGCGTGGTTGAGCAGATCATCCGCCCGACGGGTCTCGTGGACCCTGTGGTCGAGGTGCGCCCGATCGACGGGCAGATCGAGGACGTAATCCGGGAGATACGGTCGACGGTCGAACGGGGGGACCGGATCCTGCTGACCACGCTCACGAAACGGCTCGCAGAGGAGCTCACCGGGTATCTGGCCGATCGGGGGATCAGGACGCGGTACCTGCACTCGGAGATCAACACCATCGAGCGGACGGAGATCATCCGCCAGCTCCGCCTGGGGAAGTTCGATGTCCTGGTCGGGATCAACCTCCTCCGGGAGGGGCTCGACATCCCGGAGGTCGGCTTCATCGGCATCCTGGACGCTGACAAGGAAGGGTTCCTCCGCGACGCCCGGAGCCTGATCCAGATCATCGGGCGCGCGGCGCGGAACGCCAATGCAAAGGTCGTGCTCTACGCCGATACGGTGACCGACTCCATCGCAAAAGCGGTCGCGGAGACGGAACGCAGGAGGGCGATCCAGACGGCGTACAACCGTGAGCACCGCATCACCCCGGAGACGGTGAGGAAACCGATCCGGGAGAAGGAGGTGGATATCACCGATACCAGGCACGTCCCGAAGCGGGAGATTCCGAACCTGATCATCGAGCTCGAAGCCGAGATGTGGGAGGCTGCGGAACGGCTGGATTTCGAGCGTGCGATTGCACTGCGGGATACGATAACGCAGCTGCGGAAGGCGGAGCCCGTGGCGCACCTCGGCAGCCGTAGAACCGGATGAGGCATGAGGGGCCGCAGGACCGGCGCTCGCAGACCGCCGCCGGTTTCATCGCACCGGGGGACGGTGAGAACCTGCTTTGCACCTGAAAGTCAGGTTATCGCTGATCGCCGTATCGGAACGCGTACTTCCGCTCCATACAGACCTGAATTGCGTGAGGGAGACTCTGTGAGCGGTTTTACAACCCCGAGATCGTCGCCGAGCAGGGTTCGCCGCAGGGGTAACGGAGGAACTCATCCCAAAATTGC
>DAQY01000027.1 GCA_002503105.1 Methanomicrobiaceae archaeon UBA206 | reverse complement strand
GTGCGAAGTGCGACGGTCCGCAGGACCGGAGCATGAGAAGACCGAAGGTCTTCGAAGGTGCCCCCTCCGTCAGAGAGTTTTGGGATGACCTCCGGGATACCACGCCATCCCGGGATCGCCCGGATGCGCGGTCGTGGGTATCGGGACCTTCACGGCGGCCGGACGTGTGCCGCAACCCGCCAGCACGTCGGTGTTAATATAGTATCCGGATCAAATACAAACAGGGAGAGGGAAAGCGCGGCCGACGGTGGCACATCGATGCCGCTGAGGAAAGTCCTCCCACCGGCCAGGCACGCAGCCGCACGCAAGTGCGGGTGGCGAGAGTCACGGCAATGACACAGAAACGACACGGCCCGTTGTCAGTGATGAAACGACCGAGCCTCTCGGGGCGAGAAGCGCGGACGCGCGAGCTAACTCGTTGAACGCAGCAACGGGATGCGTTGAAACGGTGAAACCCTGCGGGTGCAAGCCAAAACAGGGCATATGGATCGCCTGGAGTCCGCCCGGGTATGGCGCTCAGCCGAATGCCGCGTAGAACAGAAGGAGGCTTACTCTTCCCACCCCCGCTCATTCTACCTGTGAAAGGTATCGTTTCTGCCATGAACCTCGTACTTGCGGAGAACAGAAGGGATCCCGGGGATGTTCCGCCATGGCAGAGGGCACAGGGCACAGAGCATCTGAACCGATGTGGAGCGGCCAGCGATATCCCCGGATACTCCGATCCGATCCGAGAGCCTGCCCCACGTCACCAATATATACGCGGTGCCAGATGATTTCGGGATACAACAGGCTCGCAGGACTACCAGAATGTTTTCACTCCGGAGATGCGCATGGATGGAAGTGCGGCGAAGGGAAACCCGCCCTGAACTGCATCGGGTGCCGGGAATGCACCAATCCAGAGAGAACGCCATCCACCGACGTGCCGGCGGGAGATCTCGCCTGACGGCGGGGAGCGGGCAGTTCCCGATCATCGCCCCTGATATGGGGCGGATCTTCCTCTTTATCGGACTGATATCGTGCATTCCCCTGCCCGTCGGCCTCTATTACGGGGAGCTCCCCCTCCTCCTCCCGATGGCGTCGGCGCCCGCGGGCTTTCTCGCCATCGGAGGCCTGCTGGCCCTCATACCGAAGGCTGAGGGAGAAGCACGACTGGGCGTGGCTCTCTCTGCGGTCGCCCTGATCTGGCTCGTCGCCGCCCTGGTGGGCGCGCTCCCCTTCACCCTTGGGCTCGGGATGCCGTACACCGACAGCGTCTTTGAGGCGATGTCGGGCTGGACGTCGACGGGGCTCTCTCTGGTCCCGTCCGTCGATGCCACGCCCCGAACGCTGCTCTTCTGGCGATCGCTCATGCAGTGGATGGGCGGCCTCGGCATCGTGGCGTTCACCGTCGCCATGGCGGGCCGGTCCGGACTGACGCAGTTCAGGCTCTATCGCTCCGAGGGGCGGTCCGAGACGTTCATGCCCAGCGTCGTCGCCACTGCGATGCAGATGTGGAGAATATACGTCGTGATCACCGCTATCTCGGTCGGGCTGGTCCTCACCTCCGGAGTCTCCCTCTGGGACGCGGTGAACATCGTCATGACAGCGATCTCGACCGGCGGGTTCTCGGTGCACTCTGCGGGGATCCTGTACTACGACAGTCCGCTCCTGGAGATGCTCACCATCCCTGTCATGATCGCCGGTGCCCTGCCGTTCAGGCTCTACTACCTGCTGTACTATCGGAGACGGTTCGGTGTGCTCGCCGACCCGCAGGCGAATCTACTGTTTGTGCTCATCCTGATCGGGTGTGCCGTCGTAACCACGGATCTCGTCTCCTTCGCATCGCTCGAACCCGCTCTCGCCCTCCGCCGGGGTATCTTCATGACGGTGAGCGGCATCACCTGCACCGGGTTCCAGAACGCCGATCCTCTGGAGTGGCCCAGTGTGACGGTTATTTTCCTCGCCGCGCTGATGCTGATCGGGGGTTCGGCGGGGAGCACCGCTGGCGGGATGAAGCTCGGCCGTATCATCCTCGGTATCGAGTCACTTATCTGGTGGTTCCGGCGCCTCTACGTGGGCTGGCGGGCTCTCGTTCCGCTCCGGCACGACGGGAGACCGATCCAAGAGCACCTGGCGGAGTACGAAATCTCAAAAAATATGCTCATCATCGTGCTGTTCATCCTCTCGGTCCTTGCGTCCACTCTTGTCCTCCTCCATCTCGAACCGACGGCACAGTTCGAATCCAGCGACGTCATCTTTGACGTCGTCTCCGCAATTGCGAACGTCGGGATCAGCACCGGGTTTGTTGATCCCGGCATGAGCACGGCGTCAAAATGGCTGTTCATCTTCATCATGTGGTTCGGCCGGCTGGAGATCGTGCCGGTGATCGCACTGGCCGTGGGAACAGCACGGAGACTGGTGAGTCCTCTCTCGTAGGCCTGGAACCGTACGGAATCGTGCCGCAGTTCACGATCCCGCGACGATGGCGGCGGCTTCCGCGAGCTGCCGGCGCTGGAGAGGCGCGGGGTTGATGAGCACGATCTCAGGCCTGCTGTTGAACCGCAGATCAAACCCGGCGAGGCTTGAACCACAGATGCCGCTGGTGATGTACGTCGGCGGCCCCCTCTTCTCCATGAGCCCCGAAAGCTCGATCAGCTCCAGATCGTTCAGCTGCTCGACGAACGGAAGCAAGAACTGCCCTCCATGCGTGCGGCCGGCGAGGATGAGGTCTGCATCCCATCCAGCCCTGCACTCGGGCTCGTGGATGAGGTAGATGGTATAGGCGTCGGTCTCCGGCACTGCGGGGGGATCCGCCATACCCGCCCATCCGTCGTCAACGCCGACGATCGTGACGTCCTGCTCTCCGATAAGTCAGCTCCACGTACTCGTTCCTGAGCACCCGTACGCCGTTTCTCTCCAGCGTCGCGACGAGCCTGTCCGCAAATTCGGTGTCGGTGGTCTCTTCCCTGAGCGTGCCGACGTCGTAGCCGCACGCCGTGATCTCCGCACCGGCAACCGAGGTCATCTTCTGCAGGCCGCCGATGCCGTTGATGCCCGCGCAGTAGTCGTGGTTGCCGAGCACCGCATACACCGGTGCGTCGATGCCGCTCCACACCGCGTGGATGGCAAAGTCGGACTCCCTGCCATTCGCAAAATCACCGCCTATCAGGACAAGTGAGGGGTCAAGAGCGTTGATCTCGTCGATCACCCTGCGGACGCGGTCGATATTGGTCTCCTTGAGATGGGGATCGGCGATAAACACGACTCCTTCGGGCGCCCCTTCAATGAGGAGCATCGTGACGCCGATGTTCTGCGCCTCCCATGCCATATACCCGGTCAGCGAGGGAACAACGATGAAGCAGAAAAACGCGAGATATTGGATTCTGGGCAGTTTTACGGCCACCCTCAGTGTATGAGGCGTGCCGGATATTTATAGGGTGGGATGCAGAGGGGGGTCTTTCCGGCCGATGACACGGCGACCGTGACGATGATCCTGCGGTTCAGCGCCGGTGAACAGACGTCGGGGCTCCCGATTCGTCATCCGTGGAAGAGGCCTGTGTATCGTCCACCGTCGAGTCTACCAGGAAGGAGACGATCTGCTCTTTCGGCACTCTTCGCAGGTAGATGTTTCCGAGTGCAGCGATGATCACGGCCCCGATCAGATCGAGGATGAGGTCCGTCATGGTATCGACGTTCCCGTGCTGAAGCGTCGTACCGAAGAACTGGTCGAAGGCGAACTCGTAGATCTCCCAGAGAGCGCCGAGCGCCATGGTGAATATGACGATGAAGAGGACGATCATCGGCCGTGTCAACTGCAAACTGCTGAAGCGGTCGACGATGAGAACCATCACAAATCCAAGCACCGCCACCGTGGTGGAAGAGACGGCATGTGCAAACTTGTCGTAATAGGGTGAAAAGAGGACGTAGTAATTGCCGACATGACCCAGGACATGGAGATACAGCGAGACAGCGATGAGGAGATTAATCTCCCACGGCAGGCAGATCTTCGCGTTCCTGGTCACGATGTACGGCACCATGGTGAGGGAGAAGGCAAAAAACGACGTAACGGCTAAAAAGTAATCCCCGATCGCGACGCTGTACCCCGCATTCAGGAGGATGAGCATCTGTACGATATAAGCGACGTAAATTCCGGAGGGGACTTTCGGGCACGCCATATACTCCACTGTACGTCGTCGCACGATCGCAGATATAATTATCTGGATGCCGGAGTCGCAACGATGTGCACCGGAGAGACGAGCCGCAATGGTATTCCCGCGTGACCCCCGGCTCTCTCGCATGCATCCGCTTTTTTTCCCGGGTGCACCGAAAGTCGACCGAACCCAATCGATCCTTCAGCGCCCGAACGAGAGGGAAGAGCGCTCGGCCGGGGTCGATTGTACCGGCACGTTTTCGTCGCTGGATTACATGCTCGGACGGGACGGTCCGTTCCAGCCTTTGCCGGCTATTGCGTCACGTTGATGAAATCCGTTCTCGCACCGATGACCGTCACATTTTTTACCGTCGCTTTTCCAGATTTCGCCTGATTGAAGATGCCGACCTCGAAGCTTCCTTCTATGATGGAATCCTCTATACGGACGGAACCGGCGTTCTGCACGGTATTGTGAATATATATTCCATAACCACCGTCGAACGAACCGCTCCTGCTGATGGCGAGATCCTCCACCACGACGCTTCCCGGTGCGGTTCCTTCCGTCGACCGGATATAGACAGGATATGCCTCATCGATGCAGTCGCACGAACGTATGTTCACGCCTGAAGGATCGTTTGCGTCGCTCAGAACAAAGCCCATATACGAACCGGTGTCTCTGCAGTTGATGAATTCGCATCCTCCTGCCAGGCTGTAGTAACCGTACTTGTTGTTCTCGGAGGTGCAATTTTCCACAACGACACCCGGGGCGGTCGAAAATCCTGCACCCCAGTGGCATTTTCCCGCTCCCGTCTTCTCCTTCTGTCCGTTGTTCCTGCTGACGCAGTTTACGTATCGGAGGTTTTTGATGGTCTTGCTGGGCGAGTATTCGGTATGGAATCCCGACTCCCAGCATCCCTCCGCGCAGCAGTTGAGGAGGAGGACGTCTTCGGCCGAGCAGGTCTCGGACGGGCTGAACCCGACGTCCCAGCAGTCTGCGGGGGACCGGCCGTCGCCGTAGCCGTCGAACTGGCCGTATCTGCCGCAGTTGATCGCCTGGCAGTTCAGGTACCGGATGTTCTTGACCTTCCCGTAGCCCCAGGCGCCGAATCCCCACCGGTCGCAGTCGATCGCCTTGCAGTTGTCGAACTCGATATCCTCCACGACCCTGCCGGAGTTCGCGTAGAGGTAGAACGAGTTCTGGAACGAACCGTCCACGTCGTAGACGGTCACGTTCCGGATGGTGTGGTGGCTGGAGTAGACGGAGAGGTGCCCGGTGCCGGTGATGGTGAAGTCGGCGCAGTCGGCATACTCCCGATCCAGCTTCACCGACGAGCGGAAGGTGGAGAAGTGCAGGACCGTTTTATCCTCCCCCTGCCCGCGGAGCGTGCTGTGGCTGGGGGGAGAGACGCCGCCGTAGTCCGGAGGCGCCAGGTGAAACGTCCCCTCGGTCAGGACCACCTCGCCGCCGGCGGCCGGCAGGGCGTCAAAGGCGGCCTGTATTTCGACCTCGTCGTGCACCCCGTCGCAGACGAAGTCGGCCTGTGCTTTCGCAAGATCACTGGCGTCGCTTGCTGCGAC
>DAQY01000007.1 GCA_002503105.1 Methanomicrobiaceae archaeon UBA206 | reverse complement strand
ACGACCTTCGCGGAATCGAGCATGGTCCCTTCGTCGGATCTCTTCGCCTCGAGGCCGGTCCCTTCGGCCGTCCTGAACAGGTTCATCCTCTCCAGTTCGCTCAGCGAATGCCTGCCGTGCACATAGTGGGCATCGGCGATGTGAGATAGCATCTGCTCAACGTCGAGTATCATCTTCAGATTCGGCTCCGGAATCTTTGCGAACGCGTCATCCGTCGGCGCAAAGACTGTGAAGGGACCTTCCTGCTTCAGTCTGTCCTCGAGCCCCACCATACCGAGCACCGGCAGAAACCTGCCGAATCTTCCGTCGCTCTGCAGCGTTTCAAGAATATTTCCCGTGCACATACCTCCCGTTGAGTGCGGGCGTCTCCTGATATGTTATACTATAAATTGTTTATTATAAAACACAATGAGATAAAAAGATGTTCTGCGGCGGATCGCTCCTTCTGAGCGAAAACAGGTCGGGCGCAGTGGTCCCGGAACGACGGTGACCGGCGGCGATTACTCCGTATTCTGCCTGCCGAGGTATCGGTTCAGCAGCTCCAGCGCCTCCCACTCCCGGGCGCCGCCGCACCTCCGCACGATGGCGGCATGGTGATCGATCAGCCGCTCGAGCCACGGATCGCCGGTCCTCACGTAGCGGGTGGCGTGTATCGTTGCATCCACGATGCTGTTGAATCCCCGGTTCACCGGGTGCAGGCGGAGCTGAACGACCTCCTCACGGAGAGGAAGGAGGCGTACGATAACAGATTCGCCGCCGGATCGCTCCACCCCGGCCGAAAACGCAATCCACGCCTCTGCGTCGGGCAGGCGGTGCATCGGCGTCCCGTCCACCACCTCCTCGACGAACCTGTCGGGAGGGAGGTCGTCGAACGCCGTCTGCACGTAGATCACAGGATCGTAGATGAAGTTCGCCACGATCCAGCCGTCACGCTCGACGTTCCGCGCGGTATGGCTCCCCTTAAAGAGCACCATGCGGAGGGCGCCGTCACGGCAGACGATCCCCATGGGCGCGGCGTTCGTGCGAGTGGTGGCGATCACCTCGTTGATGCCCTCTCTCAGCAGTCCCATCGCCACCCCTCCCCGAGCGCCACGTAGATGGCGGCGATGGTGATGTCGGCGATCGACCCCGGGTTGATCCCCTTTGCGATGCACTCGGCGTCGAACGCGGCGAGATCCCTGGTGCCCTCCAGCACCTCCCGGGCATGCCGCGCCGTCCGGCGGGCAGTCTCCTCGCCGTGCTTCTTGGCGACGAACGTGTCGGGCTCGGCGGCGAGGAGGGCCATGAAGGTATCCACGATCGCCTGCCTGCCGCAGCCGGAACTTTCGAGCAGGTCCGCAGCCCGACGCGTCAGGCGGTAGCCGTTCGTCCACTCGCGGGCCACCATGTCGCGGGGTGCGGAGTACGCCATGATCTCCCGCAGCGTCATGCGGCGTCTGCGGATCTCTGCAAGCGACCGCGGGTCGTTCACGTCCAGCTCGTCGCTCCCGGCCGTCCGGACCCGGACGAGGCCGAACGCGGCATAGAAATCGAGTGCGTCCTGCACGTCGGTCTCGGCGATCACCTGCAGCGCCCCCGGAATGTCGCCCCCCATAACCAGCGGCATCAGCAGGATGTAGGCGCCGAAGTGGGTGTTCCCGCCGGTGTGTCCGCTCGTGAGCCGGACCGCCTCCCTGATGAGGTCGCCCATCCGGCCGTCGCCGCGCTCCGCCCGCTCGAAGGCGGGGCGCACGTAGATCGCGGAAGCCAGAAAGTGCTCGAGGCGGGTATCCTCGTAGTCGTGGCAGCGGTCCACGTTCCCCGGCTTTGGGTAGGCGCAGACCTCCAGCATCATCGCGAGCTGCGCCCGCTCAGCTCTCGTCGTCGGCAGATCCCTCATCGAATATCCTGCTCATGATTTTATTGGCAAGGCGGTGTTTGTGGCGCATATAGTCCTGGAGCGTGAGGCCCATCTGCTGCAGCGTCATGTTCCGGAACATGCAGGGCAAACTGATCTTGCAGCACCACGCGAGGCTGCCGAAACAGGTGCTGCTCCCCTCCGCAAGCGGTGTGTTCTTCACCGCGGACTCCTTCAGCCGCATGTAGCTCTCCCGCGTCATCCCGACCCGCTCGAGCGTGGGGAGGAGCGGGCAGTTCTTGACCGGCATACAGCAGAACGTGAGCGCCCGCACGTCGCCGCCGCGGCAGAGCTGCTTGGGCGCGTTATACCAGCCGGTCTCATCCGCGTAGCGGGAGATCGCGGCGTCGAGTCCGGATAACGTCCAGGGATCCGATCTGCGGGCGAGCGAGATGAGATCGGCCCCGTGAGCGAACATCTCCATCGCCCGATCGAAGATGGTGATGGAGTTGTTGGCAATCAGCGTGACAGGGCAGGAGTTGCGGATCTGGCGGATCTTCTGGTAGCCGAAGTCCATGAGGTCGACGTGCAGCAGGTCGGCGCCGGCCCTCCAGATCTTCCGGGCGAGCAGGCGGTCGTCAGCGGCGACTCCTGCCCGTATCTTGACGGAAACGGTTACGTCCGCAGATTTCAAGGCCCGGATGGTCTCCACGAGTTTCGCCGGGTGCTGCAGCAGGTGCTCCCCGCACCCCGCCTCGATCATGGGGGGCTGGCGGCAGTGCGCGTCGATCTCGTAGACCACACCGTCATCGAGCGCTTCTGCGATCTCCCGGTATGCGGCGGGCGTGCTGCCGCGGAGGTTCAGCCCCGTCACCACGCCGCTCCGCTCCAGCGCAGCCGCCTGCCGCGAGAGCTCTTCCACCGGATCGTCGTATAAAAACTCTCTCCTGCCCTCCTGTGCCATCCTCCTGCTCGCATCGAGGGTCGTGCGGTCGATGGAGTAGCCCCCGATGAACGCGGCGCCGATGTGCGCCGCACGCTCGAGGACGTAGCCGGCATCCACGATGCCCGCCATCGACGCTACCGCTATGGGGGTCTTTACTATCCGATCGTTTATGAGGAGTTCAAAACGATCATACGCGTCCATCATGACTCCATAACTCTTGGTGATCAGAGAGGAAATTATTTTGTATCCAGGTCTGTGAGTGTGTACCCCTCGCCGGACCGGGGCAGCGCCAGGCACCGCCTGAAGTCGCCGATGCCGATGCCGGGGGAGGTCCGGTAGTACTCCACCACCTGCCTCCAGGGCATCAGGTACGCCTCCTTCGTCCTCCCTGCGCCGAACCGGAACTCCACCGCAAGGTAGCCGCGCCTCCCCGTCTTCATCAGAAACTCGGAGATCGATTCGATCTGGTGGACGTCGTTCCGGTCGGAATGAAAGTGCTGGGAGAAGTAGATCTTCTTTCCGGCGATGGATTTGCACTCGATGGCAAGATAATATCTGGGATCGAGGGAGTCCACCAGCACATCGACGTACTGGGAGCTGTACCGGCTCTGTTTGAGCCGGTACGCAAAGCCGTGGATCTGGCGAGATGCAAAAAACCGGTTGATGCAGTGGGTGATCTCCCACTCAAAATACGCCATCATCTAGCTATGCGTCCGAACGCCAAAAAAACCAATCGTTAATTATTTTAACATACTGTCGTATTACCTTGTACTATATGGGCAGAAAGGGAATGTTACTGATTGGCCACGGAAGCAAACTCCGATACAATAAGGAGCTGATCGAGACCACGGCAGAGCTCATCGCCAGAAAATCCGACGAATATATCGTCAAGCCCGGGTTCATGAGCATCAACACGCCCTCGGTCGAAGAGCAGCTCGAGGCGTTCCGGAAGGAGGAGATCGACATGCTGGTGGTGGTGCCGCTCTTCCTCGCCAGAGGCGTCCACATCGACAGGGATATTCCTGAAATCCTGCGCCTCCCGGAAGGCTCCAGGAGGGGGACCTTCCAGGCGAACGGCAGGACGATCCCGCTCATCTATGCCAACCCCATCGGCAGCGATCCCCTGCTTGCAGAGCTGATGCTGAAGAACGCATCGGACGCGATCGCCGAACTGAACGACTGAAGCATGAGGGTGCTGGTGCTGGATACCATTCACGGCGGGGCGGAACTCGCCGCGGCGCTGCGGGCATGCGGACACGCGGTGGACGAGGTGGACGTCTACCGCGGGGAGTCGGGCGTCTCCGTCGATGATGCGATGGTGCGCACGTACGACAGGGCCTTCGCGCCGGTGCACCTCGATCCCGACCACCCTCTGCTGCGGCGGCACGGGCCCGCCCGCTCCCATCACGAGGGGGTCCGGCAGGTGCTCGGCCGGCGGGTACCCCGGCCGATGATCGAGATCACCGGCGCCCGGGGGAAGACCACCACCGCCCACGCGCTGGCGCACCTCATGCCGGGCAGCGGCATCCTCCACACATCGACCGGGACGTACCGGTACCCGGAACGGCGGCTGCTCTGGCGGAAGAGCATCACCCCGGCATCCGTGATCCCCGCCGCACGGGAGGCGCACGCCGGCGGCGGATGGCTGATCGCCGAGGAGTCGCTCGGGGTCTCCGGTGCGGGCGACGTGGCCGTGCTGACGTCTCCGGACGACTATGCGATCGCCGCCGGCAGAAAGCGTGCGATCGAGGAGAAGTGCCGCTCCCTTGCACGGGCAGCGGCGGTCGTGGTGCCGCCGGGAGCGGGCCTCGACGGCGGAAACGTGGTGCACGCAGACGAGGCGGTCGCGTGCTCCGGCACACGCTGCCGCTACGACTGGAACGGCGTTAGAGGATCGTTTGCAAACCCGCTGCTGAAACTGGCGGGCTACCGCACGCCTCTCTCGCTCGCCGCCGCGACCGCCTGCGTGCTGGGGGTCGACCCGGCCCCGCTCGGCGATTTTTCCGCGCTTCCCGGACGGATGGCGGTCTCGTACGACGGCGGCGTCCTCATCGTGGACAACGCGAACAGCGGCACCAGCGCGGAGACCGCCGTGGCGGCGGCCGAATACGCACGCCTGCTGTCGGGCAGCGACACGATCACCCTGGTCATCGGGGAGCACGCCCGCACGGTCTGCGAGGGGTTTGCACGCGGGGAGATCGAGCGGGCCATCGCTGCGATCCGGCCGCACCGGGTCGTGTACGTCGGCGAAACACGGCCGGACGACGGGCGGCCGTTCGCCCGCACGCTCGACGAGGGGCTGCGGATCGCCCGGTCGATCGCCCGGGACGGCAGCATCGTGCTCGCGGTCAAGATATGGAGATAGCAGAAGATGCAGTACATTCAACCGAGGCCGAGTTCGATCGTTGCGGCGCTGTATACGGCCCGGGATCTGGGGGTGGACGTGGCGATCCTCCACGGCCCTTCGGGCTGTTCGTTCAAGCACGCCCGCCTGCTGGAGGAGGACGGAATGCGGGTCCTGTCCACCTCGCTCGGCGACAACGAGTTCATCTTCGGCGGCCAGGAGCCCCTGGAGCGGGTGCTCCGGTATGCGGAGGAAGCGTTTTCGCCCCGCCGGATGGCGGTCGTCGGGACGTGCGTGGCGATGATCATCGGCGAGGACATCCAGTCGGCCATTAGGGATGCGGGGGTCGCGACGCCGACGATCGCGGTGGACATCCACGCAGGGTTCCGGGAGAATATCGACGGCGTGCTCGCAACCCTCGAGCCGGCGGCGGAAGCGGGCTGGATCAGCCGGGACGAACTGGAGCGGCAGCGCCGCCTGCTTGCGAAGGCGAACGAGGTGGAGCGGCTCCGGGGTGCGGCATGCCGGGAGTACATCGAGCCGTCCCGCGGCGACCTCAAGCATATCGCTGCCCGGCGCCTGATCGATCTCGCCGATAGCGGGGCGACGGGCGTGGCCGTCCTGAATGCGAAGAAGGAGACGGCGTACATGTTCGCCGACGAGCTCCTGGGGCTCCACGACGCCTGCCCCGATGCGGCGGTCACCTACGTCGCGAACCTCGAGGACCGGGGGCTCCCGAAGGTCAGGGAGGACGCCGCCCGGATCCGCGCCGGGATGCGGGAGCGGGGCGTGGACCCCGAGCTGCTGGGGGCGCTGGACGAGTACGGGGCGAACGGCCCCGCCATCGGGGAGCGGCTGAGGGAGCTCGACCCGGACTTCGCTCTCCTCGTCGGGGTGCCACACGCTGTTCCGCCGGAGTACACCGACGGCATCGAGGTCTTCTCGGTGACGAACGGGCCCCGCCAGGTGGAGCCGCTGCGGGACATCGGGCACCGGCACGTCCTGGTGGAGGTCGACCTGCACCCGAAGACCCTGGGAGTGCGGAGGATCGTCGAGAGCGAGTTCGGCACCGTCATCAGGAGCATGCGATGAAGGCCCTGCTCGTCGCTGGCGACCGCTCCGGGAGCGGCAAGACCAGTGTAACGCTGGCACTTTCGGCGCTGCTCTCGGCTGGCCGCCGCGTCCAGACCTTCAAGGTGGGGATGGACTATATCGACCCCTCATACCTCACCGGGGTCACCGGCAGACCCTGCCGCAACCTGGACAGCTACGTGATGAATCCGGACCAGGTCCGGATGATCTTCGAGCACGGGTGCCGGGGCGCGGAGATCGCGCTGGTCGAGGGCGTCCGGGGGCTCTTCGAGGGCGCCGGGGCGCTCACCGATCTCGGGAGCACGGCGGCGATCGCGAAGCAGCTGGATCTTCCGGTGATCCTGGTCGTCGACGCACGGAGCATCACCCGCAGTGCGGCGGCGATCGTGAAGGGCTTCATGGCGTTCGATCCGGACGTGCGGATCCGCGGCGTCATCCTGAACAACATCACCGGTTCCCGCCACCGGGAGAAGGCGGTGCGTGCGATCGAGCACCACTGCGACGTGCCTGTCGTCGGCGCCATCCCCCGCACGCCGGAGATGCGCCTCGCCATGCGTCACCTGGGGCTCGTGCCGTACCTGGAGGGGCGGGGGCATGAGGAGTTCCACCGGCGGATCGGGGTGATCAAACAGCTGATCGGGCAGCACGTCGACCTGGACCGGCTGCTCGAGCTCGCCCGGGACTGCAGGCCGCCGGACCGGCGGCACCCCTTCTTCGATGCGCCGGACGCGCCGGACATCCGGGTCGGGGTGGCATTCGACGAGGCGTTCAACTTCTACTATGCCGACCTCTTCGACGTGCTGGCGGCACTCGGTGCGGA
This sequence comes from Methanomicrobiaceae archaeon UBA206, assembly GCA_002503105.1. Classification (GTDB taxonomy): domain Archaea; phylum Halobacteriota; class Methanomicrobia; order Methanomicrobiales; family Methanoculleaceae; genus UBA206. Next base: position 3,365 of record DAQY01000007.1, on the reverse strand, counting down.
GTGCGTTCCGTTCTCCCCAATCCACGGCCACCTGCCGGACGCGGACGGGTACGTCTTCGGCGGCGGATACCCCGAGCTCTTCGGAAGCGAACTGGAGGAGAATACCGCCATGCGGGAGGCGATCCGCGATGTTTCCCGGAACGGCACCCCCATCTATGCGGAGTGCGGCGGCCTGATCTACCTCACCGGGCGGCTGGTGCTTCGGAAAGGTTTCCAGGGCGCGGACCGCGACCGGGTGCACGAGATGTGCGGCGTCTTTGCAGGGGAGACCCACATGCCGGCCCGCCGGATGCTCGGGTACGTGGTGGGCGAGAGCACGGAGGGGAGCCCGTTCGGGGCGGCGGCGTTCAGGGGGCACGAGTTTCACTACAGCGATGTGCGTCTCGACGCAGGGACGCGGTACGTCTACCGCCTGACACGGGGGAACGGGATCCGGGGCGGCCTGGACGGTGCGACGCGCGACCGGACCCTCGCCAGCTACGTGCACCTGCATCCGGTCACGAGCCGGGAGATCCTGGTGCAGTTCGCCAACTGCTGCCGCCGATGACGCCGTCTCCCGGAAGGTACGTATTCTGCGCCGGGATCGCGCGATCGGATACGAAACGTAAAGATACTAAAGAACAGACGCCTATTTCAATGCATGATCATCTACCTTGACGGCAGGTACGTCCCCGAGGAGGAGGCGAAGGTCTCGGTCTTCGACCACGGGCTGCTCTACGGGGACGGTGTTTTCGAGGGTATACGCGCCTATAACGGGAGAGTCTTCCGGCTGGAGGAACACCTCGAGCGGCTCTATGATTCGGCACGGTCGATCGATCTTGCGATCCCGCTTTCCATGGAGGAGTTCGCGGAGGTCATCCTGGAGACCGTCCGGAGGAACAACCTGAAGGACGCGTACATCCGCCCCATCGTCACCCGCGGGAAGGGCGATCTCGGGCTCGACCCGCGGAAGTGCCCGAGACCCACCGTGATCGTCATCGCCGTCGAGTGGGGTGCACTGTACGGCGACCTCTACGAGAAGGGCCTGAAGGCCGTCACCGTCTCGGTCCGCAGGAACCCGGCGGACGCGATGCCGCCGAACGTGAAGAGCTTAAACTACCTGAACAATATCCTGGCGAAGATCGAGGCGAACTACAAGGGCGGCGATGAGGCGATCTTCTTCGACACGAACGGCTACGTCTCCGAGGGCTCGGGAGACAACATCTTCGTCGTCAAGAACGGCGTCATCATCACGCCCCCGACGCTGAACAACCTGCGCGGCGTCACCCGCGGCGTCGTGCTGGAGATCGCCGCATCGCTCGGCATCACTGTGAAGGAGCAGAACATCGGATACTTCGATCTCTACTCCGCCGACGAGGTCTTCGTGACCGGGACGGCGGCGGAGGTCGCGCCCATCCGGGAGATCGATGGGCGCGTCATCGGCGCCGCACGGCCCGGGCCGATCACCCGGCAGATGATGGCAGCGTTCCGGGCCGTCACCGAGAAGGAAGGCACACCGATTTACGGCTGATCCCGGTATACCTTTTTTGTGCGATGTACACGGCGGCGCAGCGGTCCGTCCGCCGGAAGACCTGTTTTTCTGGTGCGGCGGGTGTGCCGCCTGCGGTGCAGATGCCGCACGCCGAAGGCGCACTCCCGACGTCGGGATGGAGGTACCCGCTCGACAGTGATCGAGTACCGCGTGGGTATATATGTGATCTCGTGCAACGGTGGATCGCCGATCGTTCTGCCCACCCCGGCATGGCGGCGTGCCCCCCCCTGCCGCAGCGAGAATCGGAGCCTGTCCGGGTCGTCCAGGGATGACGGCCCATCGCCGGGGTTCGAACACACACACACAAAAAAAAAAAAGAGGTATTCACAGATGGGTAACAGGGCAATTAAGATTCCCAGGGGGACGTGCAGACTCTTCGGGGCGATAAAGGCGCTCAGCACCATCAAACGCAGCGCCATACTTGTGCATGGACCGAAGGGCTGCGTATACCATATTAACTATATCCTCGGCATGCGCGGCGACCGACCGTCGGAGATCTATACCACATGCCTGAACGAGCACGATGTCATATTCGGCGCCGAGGAGAAGCTCAGGGAAGCGATCGAGGAGCTCGATGCGATGCTGAGGCCCGAACTTCTGGCGGTCCTCTCCTGCTGCGCTTCAGACATCATCGGGGAGGATATCGCCGGCGCCGTGAAGGCCGCAACGACCGCCGCACGGGTCGTCGGGATCGATTCGGGGGGCTTTGAAGGGGACTTCAGGACAGGCTACAGCGAGACGCTCCGGCGGCTCGTCGAGGAGTTCGTGCACGACACCGGCTCCATCGACGGCCGGGCGGTCAACCTGATCGGCCTCCTCCGGGGCGGGCCGGATCTTCGAGAGCTCCGGCGGGTTCTCGGGCTGATCGGCGTCCGGGTCAATGCGGTGCTGACTGCGGACGCCACGCTCCGCCAGATCGAGCAGATGGGCTCTGCTGCACTCAACGTCGTGGTCTGCGAACCGGCCGGGAAGGAGGCTGCGGAACTGCTCCGGAAGACCTGCGGAACCCCTTTCATCGTCGAAGAGATCCCCATCGGTTACGCCGCCACGGTGCGGTTTCTCAACCGCGTCGCCGGGTCCCTCGGGATTCCCCCGTACGCAGGGGAGATCCCCGATACCACCGGTGTCTACCGCGAGATCCTCGGTGGCCGAAGGGTGGCGATCGTGAGCGGGCCGACGCGGGCCATCTCCATGACTCGCTTCCTCAAAGAGCTCGGCTGCGAACCCGCCCTGATCGTGGTGGACTTCGATTCGGACACCCGGGCCAGGCTCGCGGGGCTCGTGGGCCCGGAGTGCGGGATCCTCATCGAGCCGGAGCAGGAGCGAATTGTCGAAGCGCTCATGGATCGCCGGATCGATCTCGTCATCGGGGGCATGCTCGAGCGGCCGATCGCCGCGTCCCTCGGGATCGAGCACCTGGATATGATGCACGGAAGCCAGAAGACGGTCGGTTTTTCGGGCGCCGAGCATCTCATCCGATCCCTGGAGACGTGCGGAAGGCGTCCTCCCCACGGCCAGGAGGGGCAGGCGCCCGGATAGGCGCACCGCACGCCCCCGGGCCGGCCGCCGCCGTCCGCCGGCAGTGGCGTTCCGGGCCGTCACCGGGGAGGAAGGCACGCCGATTTACGGCCGATCCCGGATTCCCCCGGCAAAACTTTTTTATTTATACTTGACGAAGTTTTATGGCACAGTGTGTATGCTGCTATAGTGTAGGGGCCAATCATGTCGGCCTTTCACGCCGACGACAGGGGTTCAAATCCCCTTAGCAGCATCTCCGTTTTTACAAATTTTCGTTGGTTCTGTGATTTTGTCATTGAGGTCATCCCAAAACTCT
>DAQY01000052.1 GCA_002503105.1 Methanomicrobiaceae archaeon UBA206 | reverse complement strand
CTCTAAACTGTGTGGATCTCCAACCACAAGGTACTTTTGGGACGGCTTCGAAGAGACCTCCCGTGGATATGCGTGCGAAACAACGTTGAGAAAATTCATATAGCCATATTTTTCGATTACGTGACCGCTCGAATATCCCGGATTTTGATCTCGATCACGTGACCGCCTTACAGCGAACTCGTCCCAACATTATTGCCCGGAGTTCGGGGATCGATCCGGATCCGGGCGGCAGAATCAACTATTCCTTTGAAATGCTCCGGGTGTCCGGAGGAGAGCCGGAGCACGAGAAGATGCCATCGCATCTTCGACCGATCCAAATTTCGGCGCTCTCCGCTCCACCTCATCAGAGAGCCGCTCGATCTTCCCGCCGGTCCGGGGAGGGGGGAGTCCGCCCTTTCTTCCGATGCTTAGCCGGAAGACGGGCCTGACGGGAAGTTCCGCCGGATCCCGCCCGGCCACGCAGAGATCGATCCGTCGCCCATCAAGAAGAGGCGCCTCCGCAAGGATTACACCCATCCTGCTCGAAAAAGGCTTCCCAGGGAGGCGTTCCCCCCCGGGAACCATGATTATTCTTTCCTCCTGACCCTGCCCATTATCGCGTCCATCATCTGCGGTGCTCGGTCTTTGAGCCCGAATCCGACGATAATGGCAACGGCGGCGCCGAGTCCGAGGGCGAGCCCCCAGGCAAGCGGCACGAGGAAGACGTAGATGATCGTCAGGTCGAGCAGGAGCTGCTCGAGGGCGAGGATGACGATGACGAAGTACAGGAACGCCCGCAACCCAAGGGCAATCGGCCCGACAAACTCGATGTTCTGGGACTCTCCATACCCTCTGAAGAGGTCGACGAACCAGTCGATCAGGATGATCCCGATGACCAGGATCAGTATGAACGCCACGATGTTGGGGATATACGCCACGATGGCAGCGACTGCGGCGGTCAGGGCCCCGATCTGGAGGAGGCTGATCGCCGCCAGGATCGCGATGAGGTAGATGAACCAGCGGACGATGAGGTCGAACAGCCGCCCCAGACGTATACCGGACTTCTCGATGTACGCTCCGACGGCGGTCCTCCGGAGGAGATCGTCAACCCCGATTCTGTCGAGGATCTCTGCCGCAAGCCGCCCAAAGAGCCGCCCGAGGATCCAGCCGATGATAAGAATGATGATTGCTGCAATGAGACTCGGAATAAACGCGATGGTACTGCCGATCACTCTGTTAACCTCTTCAAGCTGTGCTGCAATCTGCAGCGGTGTGGCACCATCTGTCATGGGTATCACCGGCGGATGGGAAGGACCGACACCTATAAAAAGGGCTCGGCGATGAACGATGGGGCGGGAAACGCACTGCTTTCCGGGGGTGAAATCCCTCATCTCCGGCCTTCTTTCATATTCCGCAGAAGAACCGCCCTATGGTGCGGCGATCTGCGTGACGGTCGCAGAAACGCTGCGAGAGACAGGATCGGTGAGAGGTGCTGTACGCCGGCCGGTACGGCACGGGCTGTGAAGAGAGTGAGGTTGCCCCGAAACTCTCCTGGCGGCTTCTCAGGCTCGGTGCCGCCCGCACTCCCTGATCTCGATGAAGACTCACAGACGGGTACGGATCAGGTCAGGTCAGGTCAGGTCAGGCCGTGCCCGTGCAGAGAAGAGAGGATAGTTCGGGATATTTCCCAGTGCCGGACCACCCGATCCCGGGTACCGTGGAGGTGCGAGCCCCCGCACGGCGACTCTCATTCCGGTCCACCGTCCGGGAGATCGCCGTGCTCCGATCCGAATGCGCCGTCGGTTCCCGCACGGACCCGGCGTGACATGAGGGGATCGTGCGCCGGCAGAAACGATATCGACCTCCCCGCCCAGCGTCCACCGGTATGGGTGCAACATCGCACCGGCCCTCCTCCAGAACCGGCCCTCCGGGAGTACGGAGCGTCACGATCGACGGGTGCCCCGTCGATATGACGGCGGATCGGGTCGAGCTGCAGCATCGCCGCCGGTTCGCGTATCCCGCACAACTTTTTTATGATACGAGGGCCACTTCTATATGCATCGGTGCGGGATAGCCGATTGAAGAATAAATTGGACCCCAATGCCGATAGAACTTCCATTTCCGGGCCCGTAGCTTAGTCCGGTCAGAGCGCCCGGCTCATAACCGGGCGGTCATGCGTTCAAATCGCATCGGGCCCACTCCCTTCCGAGGAACGGAAGCGTTTCCCGGGAGCCTGCGCAGGCGGAGAAGCCGGCAGGGCACCGATCCATCGATCCAGAGAACGGTTTTACAGGGGTGCACGCAGCGGAGACGCCGGCGACCGGTGATGCACCACCCCCCATCGCAGCAAACCTTACGTTGAGCAGCACGATCTCCGGGCGTGTGCACATGACCGGATCGAATCTCTCACCCCCGATTCGCCTCCTGCTGATCGCTGCGGGCGTCGCCGTCGTGGTGGCGGGGATGAAGTTCGCCGCTCCCATCCTGGCCCCCCCTGCTGCTCGCCGCTTTTCTCGCCATGATCGGCACGGCGCTCTTCCAGTGGCTCCGGCAGCAGCGGCACCGACATGTTCAGGTGCCGCACATTCGCCGGCGGTATCGGCTCCATGCCGTCAGACGATCACCTGGATGAGACCCGCATGCCCACCCCGCAAGGGCGGCGTTCGCCTGGAGAGAGATGTGGAGGAGACAGGTCCGAGCACCCGGCCGATCCTGCACCGGATCGATCACCTACGACGTCAAGAACCCTGATATGAAGTCCCCGCCGGTTGAGCCGTTGCGACCGGCTCACCGGCAAGGGCCAGTAACGCTCTTCCACCGTCATACGACTCTCTGATCTGCCGATCCTGGATTCTCTGCTTCGTGGACGTCTCCCTTGCTGTACCCCCCCGACCACGGTGGTAAAGCATATGCTCGAAATATATGAGGCAACCCGCTGGATAGCCATCCTCACGAGCACTCCCGGGAAAGACGCTGAAGAAGGAAGATACATCTGAACAGCCGGAAACACGACCGGTTCGGCCGGAAGAGAGTCTTTTGCTTTTTTATATAAAATAATTGGGTGATTCATTAATAAAGGCCACGATTATATACTGGAACTCATCCCAAAATTGC
>DAQY01000086.1 GCA_002503105.1 Methanomicrobiaceae archaeon UBA206 | reverse complement strand
GGAATTTTGGAGGGGGCTAATACTGTTATATCTTCGGTGAACTCCATTTTCTAGTATGGATAAGAATCAGAAGAACGTCCTGGCCATCGGGGCGCTCGCGGCTGTCGGACTCGCGCTCATCGACATCTTTTACGCACTCATTGCCATCGTCGTCGTGCTCGCGCTCCTGATGAGCATCCAGATCATGGGCGACAGCGGCAACTACCCCAGCGTTGTCGTCGGGCTGGAGGAGGATGCGAAGGGGTTGACCGTGGTCAATAAAGGCAATGCCGAGGCGAAGAACATCCACGTCACCATCGTTCCGATCAATATCGAGTTCGACATACCGTCTCTGAAACCGGATGAACAGTCGGAGTTCGGCCTTCCATCGATGCTGTCGGAGGCGAAGGCGGTCGTCACCTATGAAAATGCGCAGGGCCAGAAGTACATGCGCTCCTATGCGCTCGCGGCGCTGGGAGGCGGCGATGAGGACATCCTGCGGCCGGTATTCCCGATCTTCGGGTGGAAGTAGGGTTACGACGCCGCGATGAACTCGAGGGTCCGTCCCAGCGCATCCACCAGCTCCTGCTCCACCCGGGCGTACTCGCGCATCGCCCGATAGAGCATGAACACGATCTCGTAGCCGTAGATGTCCAGCGCCTCCTGCGGCTCCAGGCGGTAGAGGTACGAGTCGACGACGATCTCGACGGTGCTGTACATCAGCTCGTAGAACACCCCGTCTTCTGCGAGAACGCAAACCTGGGTCTCCACGCTCTTCTCCGGGTCGTCAGGGCGGTAGGGCATCGGGTCGGTCTTTCCGAGGATGATCATCTTCTTCGGATAGTACTGCGTGTCGTACAGCTCCCCGGATAGCTCTCTCTTCCCGCGCTCGAGCATGTCAAGCCCGATCTCCCGGATAACGGGCGCGGTCTCCTGCGCCATGCGCGCAAGGATCGCTGCATCCTGCTTTCTGACCGCATCGGCGAGCTCCTGTTTCTCTGCGTGCAGCCCCTGAATAATCTCGATCAGTCTGGCGTACCCCTGTTCAACGATCCCGTCCATGGTCTTCACATCTTCGTCCCCGACGGGGAGCTCGGTGGAGTACACTCTTCTGCCGCCGGCATAAACGCACCGGTATCGACCCGATCTCTCGGGCTTTTCCGTCAGCGGCGTTCCCGGACCTGCTGCGCGCCGACGGCGACCGCGTAGGCTGATGAGCCGACGAGGACGATGGTCGCTCCCGAGGGTATGTCAAGGATGTAGGAGAGCCAGATGCCTGCGAGCGTGAACCCGATCCCCAGGAGGATCGCGCTCATCATCATGCTCTTCAGCCGGGACGTGTACATGCGGCTGATCGCCGCAGGGAGGGTGAGGAGCGCGATCACCAGGATGATCCCGACCACGCGGATCAGCATCACGACCGTCAGCGCCACGAGCGCAAGCAGAAGGAGCGAGAGCCGCCCCACCGGGAGGTTCATGATCGTCGCGTACTCCGGATCGAAGGTCACCGCCATGAGATCGTGGTACAGGAGAGCCACGAAGGCGACGATGACGGCGACGAGGATCGCCATCAGCCAGAGATCGCTGGCGGGCACCAGGAGGATGTTGCCGAAGAGGTATGAGAAGAGGTCAGGGGCGAAGCCGGGTGTTGCGTAGACGAGGAGTATGCCGAGCGCCATGCCTGCGGCCCAGACCGCGCCGATGAGCGTATCCATCTGCTGCCGGGCCCGGATCTGCAGCGTGCCAACTCCCAGCGCCACGGCGACGGTGAACCCGACGGCGCTCAGGATCGGGTCGATCCCAAGGTAGTAGCCGATGCCGATGCCGCCGAACGCCGCGTGGGATATGCCGCCGCTGATGAAGACCATCCGCCGCACCACCACGTAGGTGCCGACGATGCCGCAGGCGACGCTGGTGAGCACGCCGGCGATCAGCGCGTTCTGGAAGAACTCGTAACCCAGGACGGCGAGTATGCTCATTCCTCCCATTCGTGGTTCCGCAGCACCCGGTGGGGGATGCCGTGGGCGATGAGATCGACCGGACAGTGGTAGGCCGCCTCAAGCAGGTCCTCGGTGATCTCGCTGGTGTCGTGGGTGTAGAGGCGACGGTTCAGGCAGGCGACCCTCGTCACGTGCGTCGAGATCGCCCCGATATCATGGGTGACGAGCACGATCGCCATCGTTCTCCGGAGCCGATTCAGGATCTCGAAGAACTGCAATTCCGTCGGCGCATCCACGTACACCGTCGGTTCGTCGAGGAGGAGCGCGTTCGGCTCCCCGACGAGCGCCCGCGCGATGATCGCCCGCTGTTGCTCTCCGCCGGAGAGGGCCCGGATCTCGCGGTTCGCGAGGTCGGCGATCCCCATGGTTTCCATGGCCCGTTCGGCCAGCATGACGTCTTCCCTGCCGTATCGTTTGATGATGCCATCGACGTGTCCGAGGCGGCCGGAGAGCACCATCTCCATCACCGTGATAGGGTACTGGAAGTCGTAGGTGCGGAACTGGGGTACGTAGCCGAGGCGCCCCCGCATCTCGGCCGGTGTACCCCCCATGATCCGCACCTCGCCGCGGGTGGGGCGGATGAGGCCCAGGATCACCCTGAGCAGTGTGGTCTTCCCCCCGCCGTTGGGGCCGATGATGGCGTAGAATTCGTTCGGGTAGATGGCGAGGTTCACGCCTTCCAGGATCGTCTGGCCGTCGATGCGAACCCAGACGTCGTTCACTTCGATGATCGGTGATCTCATGCTGCACTCCGTGCAAACGCTTCCGCGACTGTCCGCATATTCTCCAGGTACTCCTTCTTCAGCGGGCTGACCAGGACCACTTCACCGCCGATCTCGTCAGCAATCGTCCCGGCGCTCTGTGTGGAATATTCCGGCGAAGCAAAGATCACGGCGGTATTCTCCGATCGTGCCTGCCGGATGAGGTGCTCGATCCCCCGCGGCGTGGGCTCCTTTCCCGCGTCCTCGATGGGGATCTGCTCGAGATCGTAGTCCCGCGCCAGATAGGTCCAGGCAGGATGGTACACCATGATCGTCCGGCTTTCCATCCCCGAAAGCGCACCGGCGATCGTCGCATCCAGCCTGTCCAGCTCCTGCCGGTACTGCTCCATGTTCCGGCGGTAGTACTCCCGGTGCTCCGGGTCGAGCTGCACGAGCCCCCGGTAGATATTCTCGACCATGATCTTCGCGTTCGTCGGGGAAAGCCAGATGTGGGGGTCCCCCGCAATCAGGCTGACACCCTCCGAACAGTCCACGATGAGCATATCCCTGTTGACGCCGACTATCTTGTCCATCCATGCCCGCTCGAACTCGATCCCCGACCCGACCTTGGCGTACATGTCGGCGTCGGCGACCGCAGCGAGCTGACCTGGCGTCGGTTCGTGGGTGTGCGGGCTCGCCCCCTGGGGCACCATCAGAATGACATGCACGCGGTCCCCGCCCACGCGCTCCACGAACTCCTGCTGCGGGGGGATGGTGACCGCCACCGTCAGTACGTCCGGGGATGTCTGCACCTGATCCTGCCCGATGCAGCCCGCTGCGGTCGCCAGGAGGATCGCGATCGCCGTCGCCAGGGCGTGAAGAAGAGCGATTCTGCCGTTCGGCCTCCCGCTGTGCCGGAGATCCACCGTTCACCCCCCCCTGATTTAGTGCCGGTCTAAATTTACCTGTTCTCGTATATAGACATGGCGCTCTCTCCCGCCGCCGCCTCGACAGGGGGGCAGCAGCAGCACCTGTCGTGTTCGATGCGGCCGCAGACGCTCATAACGGGGTGACCGAGCGAGGCGCAGATCTTGTCCACGACATCCTTCGAGACCGCCCCTTCGATCTTCGTCGCCTCCCTGCAGGCCTCCACCGGGGAGAGGCCGAACTGACTGAACATGAGAGAAAGGATTCTGTGCCTTCGCACGAGAAACCGGGCATAATTCTCTCCCTTTTGGGTGAGCCTGACGCCGTGGTAGGGAGTATGTTCGATCAGCCCCATCCTGGCGATACCCTCGAGCGTTTTCGTGGTCGTGGACGGCGCAACCCGGAAGTATGCGGCAAGAGCGGTTGTTCTGACGATCTCTTCGTTCTCATAGATGTACTTGAGGTACTCAGCCTTCTTTGCGGAGAGTTCCAGCCCGGTGATCCCCTTCATGGCGGTGCGTATAGCGGCCAATACCTAAATTTTTTCGGTCCATCTAAACCTGGACCAGCGTATCGTCACCGGATCGTGTCTGTGGATCAGGCAATAACTCGCCGACCACATAGTGCCGGCGGTTCTCGGTCACGACCGCCCGCCCCTCGTACCCGAGCGGCAGGTCGCCGCGGACGACGACATTCAGGTAGCACGGGTTGCGGCAGATGACCGATCCGGATCTCACCTTCTCGGTCACCAGAATCGGGGTCTCCCTGCCCACCCACCGGGCGCTGTACCGGTCGTAGATCCGGTTCGCCGCCGCGACCAGGGCCCGTGAGCGCTGCTTCTTGACACGGTCGGCAGGATCGGGGAATGCGGCGGCGGGGGTGCCGGGCCGCCGCGAGTATCTGGTGACGTTCACCTTCACGAACTGCGCACGCTCGAGCAGATCGAGGGTTTTCCGGAAGTCGTCGTCGGTCTCGCCGGGAAACCCGACGATGAAGTCGGACGAGATCAGCATCTCCGGATACCGCATCCTGAAGGCGTCGACGATCGCGATGACGTCGGTGGCGCGGTAGCCCCGGTTCATGCGCTCCAGCACGGCGTCGGAACCGGACTGGACGGGGAGGTGAAGGAACCGGAAGACCTTTTCGTCTGCATACGCATCGATGAGATCGTCCAGTATGCCGAGCACGGTGGCAGGGTTCATCATGCCGAGCCGGAGGCGGAACCGCCCCTCAATCTCCGCCAGTCCCGAGAGAAGGTCGGGGAGCGACTCGCCGGTATCGAGTCCCCACGCGGCGACATCCTGCCCGGTCAGCCGGATCTCCCTGGCCCCCTGTACTGCCAGCGACCGGACGGCATCGATGATCTCCTGGCGCGATGCGCTCGCAAGCGCCCCCCGCGCCTTCCGGGTGATACAGTAACTGCACCTGCCCGTGCAGCCGGAGGCGACCTGCACGATCCCGACCGCGCCCGAGGCGATGGTGCCGACACTCCCGTGCCGTTCCCTGATCCGGTCGGGAAGGATCACGTGCGGGGTGCAGACGGATCGGATCGCCTCCATCTGCACGATCGGCATGCAGCCTGTGACGTACAGTTCTCTATCTGCGAACTGCCGCAGCCGCCGGAGCATCCGGCGCTCGGTCGCCTCGACCACGGTGCAGGTGTTCACGATCACGGCTTCCGCGTCGTCGAGGCCGACCTGTGTGCAGCCCTGATCCTGCAGGATATCGATCAGCTTCTGCGTATCTGCCTGGTTGTAGGTGCAGCCGTACGATTCGATGTAGAACCGCTTTCCTCTCAGCCTGTCCATCTCGTCTCTCTCCGGCGCCTTCACGCTCCTCCCCCCCGGGGTTGGCGTGCAGAGGGCGATCGACCGTGCGCACGGTTCGCTCCTCCGCGTCCGCAGGCGCTCTGCTCGTTGAGCACAATGCTTAACCGCTGATGCATCTATCTCTTTAGTCAATGATTAAAATAGGGTTGTTGGGATGCGGCAATGTCGGGCATATCATCGCGCGATACGCCGAGGATATCCGGATCGTTGCCGCCCTTGATAGAATCCCCGAGCGGGCGCAGGAGCTTGCGGCGCTCTGCCATGCCCGGCCCTATACGAACTTCGATGCATTCATGCGGGAGGATTTCGACATCGCCGTGGAGGCGGCATCCGTCGGTGCCGTCCGGCTCTACGGGGAGGCGATTCTCAGGGCAGGGAAGGACCTGGTCGTGCTGAGCGTGGGGGCGCTTGCCGACGAGGAGTTTCAGGAGCGGCTCGTCGAGACCGCCCGGCGTGCGAACCGCAGGATCCGTGTTCCGAGCGGCGCCATCATCGGGCTTGACAACCTGAAGATCGGCAGGATCTCTCCTCTCCGGACCCTGCTCCTGCGGACGACGAAACCTCCCGAATCCCTCGGGATATCCAGCGCCGAGAGAAAGGAAGTATTTAAAGGTATGGCACACGATTGTATAAAGCAATACCCGAAGAACATCAACGTCGCAGTGGCGCTGGGTCTGGCTGCGGGAAAGGATGCCGATGTCGAGCTCCTTGCGGACCCCGACGTCGATCGCAATATACACGAAATTTTTGCGGAGGGGGAGTTCGGGGATATATACATCCGGGTCAGGAATGTCCCGAGCCCGGACAACCCCGCGACGAGCTATATGGCTGCGCTCTCGATCCTGACGCTGCTGAAGAACCTTGAGAACCCCCTGGTGGTGGGTACATAACGATGGAAAAAGAGATAATTGCACTGAAACGGGAAAAAAACGCAACAGTAATGGCGCATAACTACCAGAAGATGGAGATTCAGTCGGTTGCCGACGTGGTCGGGGACAGTCTCGAGCTGGCGGTCAGGGCGCAGGAGACCACCGCAGATCTCATCGTCCTCTGCGGCGTCCGCTTCATGGCCGAGACGGCAAAGATCCTGAACACCGACAGGAAGGTGGTGATCCCGGTGCCGGAGGCGGGCTGCCCGCTTGCGGATCAGCTGACGCCCGAGACGATCCTCGAGGCGAAGCGAAAACACCCGAATGCCGCCGTGGTGGTCTACATCAACAGCACCGCTGAGTGCAAGGCGCTCGCCGACATCACCTGCACGTCCGCGAACGCGGTCGCAGTCGTGCGCTCACTGGACGAAGGCGAGATCATCTTCGGGCCGGACGCGAACCTGGCCGCCTACGCCCAGCGGCAGGTGCCCGATAAGACGATCATTCCGGTGCCTCCGGACGGCCACTGTTATGTCCATACCGGGTTCACCCTCGCCGATGTCGAGGCGGCGCGAAGAAAGGGCAGCCTGATCGTCTGCCACCCCGAGTGTCCGCCCGAGGTGCAGGAGCAGGCGGACATCATCGCCTCGACGGGAGGGATGGTCAGGGACGCTGCCGTCGGTAGTGAAGCCTGGTCGGTCTTCACCGAGAGGGAGATGGCCTCCCGGCTGCGGGTGCTCTACCCCGGACGGGTATTTTACGAGAAACCGGAGGCCGTCTGCGAGGACATGAAGAAGATCTCGATCGAAGACCTCCGCCGTGCGCTGGAGCGGGAGGAGTACGAGGTCGTCCTGCCCGAGGATGTCATGAACCGGGCGCGGCGTGCGATCGAGCGGATGATCGCCGTCGGGGCGTGATCTCCGTGATCCCGCTCGACACGCTTCTCCGGTTCGTCGAGGAGGATGCGCCATGGGGAGACGTCACCTCTGCGGCGATCGTCCCCGATCTGTCGTGCCAGGCGGTGATCCGGGCAAACGAGACGGGGGTCGTCGCCGGGCTCGCCGAAGCGCGGGCGCTCTTCGAACACTACGGCGTCGCCGTCCGTCAGCACGCCGCTGACGGCACAGCGGTGGCTCCGGGTCAGGTGCTGCTCGGGCTCGACGGCGATGCGAAGGCGATCCTGCTCGTTGAGCGGACCGCCCTGAACATCATCGGCCGGATGAGCGGTATCGCCACGAAAACACGGTCCTGCGTGGAAGCGGTTCGGCAGGCGGCGCCCGGCGTGCGGATCGCCGCGACCCGGAAGACCTGCCCGGGGCTCCGCGTCTTCGACAAGAAGGCGGTGGCGCTGGGGGGAGGGGACCCGCACCGATACAGCCTCTCTGACATGATCCTTATCAAGGACAATCACCTTGCCCTGGTGCCGCTCGCCGACGCCGTCCGGAAGGCTCGTGCCGCAAGCGTCTACCGCACAGTCGAGGTGGAGGTGGAGACGGTGGAGGATGCGGTCGCCGCCGCCGAGGCGGGCGCCGATACGATCCTGCTCGACAACATGCCTCCGGAGCGAATACGGGACGCCGTCAGGGCGCTCGAGGCGCGGGGGCTGCGTGACCGGGTGGTCGTCGAGGTGTCGGGATCGGTGACCGAGGAGAATCTCACGGGCTATGCCGTCGCCGGCGTCGACATCATCAGCATGGGCGCGCTCACCCACTCGGTCAGGAACTTCGACGTGAGCCTGAAAGTCCTGCGAGGGGTAACGACGGTGCCGCTCTAGTGCCCCCCTCATCTCGAAACAGAAACCCAGCTCTGTAGAAGACTCCGTTTTTCCTGCGGCGCTCAAGCACCTGCCGGCGCTCAGATCGATCCCCGAACTCCGGGCAATTTTGGGATGGGTTCGTTCACAATACGTCAGAAAAATCGGACGCATATCAGAACAACGGCATTAAGTTCTGTTTTTGCGCTGCACAGATAAGGGCAGAGCATCCGGACGGCCAGGGGAGGGGAAAACAATCTAAAAGAGCAAAGAAGAGCCATACGAGCGTAAGCGGAGAAGATACACATTCACGCTGCCGGACGAGGCACATGGATTTCTGACAGATTCTCTCACGAATGCTTCCTGATTCATTAGGCCGGTGATCTTCCCGATTTCTCAGAAGGAAGTGGCTCGATGCGGTTCGAACGCACGACCTCCCGGTTATCAGCCGGGTGCACCACCTGTTGAAATCGCCTCTGGAAATGACGCGAAATGAGAATTGATGGGCCCGGTGCGGTTCGAACGCACGACCTCCCGGTTATCAGCCGGGTGCACCACCTGCTATGCTACGGGCCCGACGGGATTCTTCTATATTTTCTCACGCTTGACGTCTTAATAGTTTTGAACCGCCAGGCGAATCACTATCTTAAAAACCGATGGTTGCGGTACAGTTGTTTGGAATATGGCAGCACAATACCTACTCGGAAACGAGGCCATCGCACACGCATGCCTCGAGGCAGCAATCGATGTTGCGAGCGGATATCCGGGAACGCCTTCGTCTGAAGTGATCGACATCCTGCGCATGCAGGATGAACGCCCGTTCCACGTGGAGTGGTCGGTCAACGAGAAGGTCGCCTTTGAAATCGCGCTCGCAGCGGCGTGGTGCGGTGTCCGCTCGCTCTGCACCATGAAACACGTGGGGCTGAACGTGGCCGCAGACCCCCTGATGACGAGCGCATATACCGGCGTGACAGGCGGCTTCGCGCTCCTCGTCGCGGACGATCCCTTCGCGCACAGCTCCCAGAACGAGCAGGATTCCCGCCGGTACGCGCACTTCGCCAGGATCCCCTGCCTGGATCCTGCGAGCGTCCAGGAAGCGCACGACATGATGGTGGAGAGCTTCGCCCTTTCCGAGGAGTTCGGCCTGCCTGTCATCGTCCGCCCCACCACGCGCATCTGCCACTCCAAGAGCGACGTGCGTCTTGGGGATGTCAGGGGGGAGCACCGGACTGGGACCTTCCGCCACGACCCGAAGCAGTACGTGACAATTCCGGCGCATGCCCGTCTGCTCCACAGACACCTGAACGATAAGCAGTCCCGGATCAAGAAACGGCTGGTCGAGCGGGGGTTCAACCACCACACCATCAGGGGCGAGACCGCCATCGTCGCGAGCGGCGTCGCCGCCGCCTACGTGCAGGAGGTGATCCCGGACAACGTCTCGTTCGCGAAGGTGGGGGCGTACCCGATCGATGAGGAGTGGCTCAAAGACTTCGTCGACCAGCACCGGACGGTCCTCGTGATCGAGGAGCTCGCGCCGGTCGTGGAGGAGGCGGTGCGGCAGGTGGCGACCACAACGGAGGTCTCCGGGAAGATGACCGGCACCGTCCCGTACGAGGGCGAGCTCTCGCCGGCGTCGGTCGCCGCCGCGATGCGGAGGGCGGGGTTCGCCCCGACAGAGACCTTCCCCGACGCGACGCCGGTGCAGGGCGTCCCGCCCCGCCCCCCCATCCTCTGCGCCGGATGCATGCACCGCGCCACCTTCTTCGCGATGAAGAAGGTCTTCCGCGACGGCATCTTCCCGAGCGACATCGGGTGCTACACGCTCGGGCTGCAGCTCGGGGCGGTGGACACGACCATCTGCATGGGCGCATCGATCACCGTCGGCAGCGGCATTGCCCATTCGGGCGAGGAACGCGATGTGGTCTGCACCATCGGGGACTCGACCTTCCTGCACACCGGCATTCCCGGTCTCTTAAACGCCGTCTACAACGGCGCGAACATAATCGTGGTGATCCTAGACAACCGGATCACCGCAATGACCGGGCACCAGCCCAATCCAGCGACGGGGGTGACGGCGACGGGCGAACCCAGCCCGCCGACGTCGCTCGAGGCCATCTGCCGCGCCTGCGGGGCAACGTTCGTGGAGACCGTCGATCCCTACGACCTCCCTCTCCTGCTGGAGACGTTCCGGCAGGCGAAGGAGCGGAAGGGCGTGCGCGTGATCATCTCCAGGCAGCCGTGCGTGATCTCCGCGCGGCGCGCGGGCATCCGGCGGAAGCCGTACACGGTGGACACGGAGCAGTGCACCGGCTGCGGCGCCTGCAGGGCGTTCGGATGCCCCGCCATCGCGTTCGCGGACGGACGGCCGACGATCACGGATCTCTGCGCCGGATGCGGCGTCTGCGCCGATATCTGCCCGTCAGGCGCGATTCATACGGAGGGACGGAGATGAGCGGATCGTTCGATATCCTGATCGTCGGGATCGGCGGGCAGGGGACGGTGCTCGCATCCAACGTGCTCGGCGAGGCCTGTATCATGGAGAACCGGACGGTCCGGAGCGCGGAGACGCACGGGATGGCGCAGCGCGGCGGATCGGTGGAGAGCCACATCCGGATCGGCGGGCAGCACGGATCCCTGATCGCGCCTGGGACGGCGGAACTTCTGATCGCCTTCGATCTTTTAGAGGCGCTCCGGTACCGCCACTACCTGCCGCCGGGCGGGAGGCTGGTGACGAACCGCCGCCTCGTGGTCCCCACGTCAGTGTACATGCAGGGCCTCGACGCACCCGACGAGGAGGCGATCATCGCTGCGCTCGGCGACCTGGATCTCTCCTGCGTCGACGCCGCGGCGCTCGCCCGGGAGGCGGGGAGCCCGCTCGCCCAGAACATCGTGATGCTCGGCGCCGCATCGCACCACATCCCGCTCGCGTCCGGGACGGTGCTGGAGGCGGTGCGGCGGTGCGTCCCGAAAAAGACCGTCGACATCAATGTACGGGCCTTCCAGCTGGGAAGAGATGCCGTGAAGCGGTGCTGAACGTCCCATGACAGAGACCCCGCCCCCCTGCCGGCCCAACGAGATCTACTGCGGGGATGCGCTCACCCTGATAAAGGGCGTCCCGGATGGGAGCGTCGACCTCATCATCACCGATCCCCCCTTCGCCATCGATTTTGCCGCACAGCGCGGCAACTACAACCGGAACGGGGACCGGGTCCTTGAGGGGTACCGGGAGGTGCCCCACGGGGAGTACGCCGTATTCACACGCCGGTGGGTGCACGAGGCGCACCGCGTGCTGGGGGACGCCGGCAGCATGTACATCTTCTCGGGCTGGAACAACCTCAAAGATATCCTGAACGCGGTCGACGATGCCGGGTTCGTCACCATCAACCACCTGATATGGAAGTACCAGTTCGGGGTCTTCACCAGGCGGAAGTACGTCACCAGCCACTACCACATCCTCTTCGTCGTCAAGGACCGGAAGAAGTACACCTTCAACAAGGTGGAGCACTATCCCGAAGACGTCTGGGTGATCAACCGCGAGTACTGGACCGGAAAGAAGAAGACGCCGACGAAGCTCCCGCTGGAGCTCGTCCGGAAGATCCTTCGCTTCTCCAGCAACCCCGGTGACCTCGTCCTCGATCCCTTCCTGGGATCCGGCACGGTCGCGGTCGCCTGCAAGGAGATGGGACGGCGGTACCTGGGGTTCGAGATCGTCAGGGAGTATGTCGAGTTCGCGAGGGCGCGCCTGGACCAGACCGACGAGGGCCTGTCCGGCCACAACCTGTATTAACCCCGCAAGGCATGGTGCTGCCATGGACGAACGGGAGATCACGGCCGCCCTCCGGCAACTCGCCGGGGCCGGACCGACCTTCCTCCTCTCCAAAGTGCGCGACTCCCTCGCCGACAAGCGCCCGCTCCTCGAGCTAGCGGACGCGATCCGCCCCGTGCTCGCCGATCTCGACCTCGATATCCATGCGGATGCGGACGACCATATGATCGTCCGCCCGCCGCCGGGCACACCGGCGATCCCGACCGACCGGGAGCGCCAGCGGCAGCTGGCGTTCTTCCGGCGGCCGGAGGTGCCGGCATACATCCAGCGGCTCATCGAGGAGTACATCGCAAAGAAGACCCGGAAGACGTGGGACGGCCCGCTGGTGCTCGAGCGGATCTCGTCGTTGCGCTGTCGAAGAAACTCGCCGACGACGGGGCGATCGCGGACCGCGGGCCCTCCATCTACAGCCCCCGCTCCTCCATCTGGGGCACCCGCTGAAACCCGTCCCGGTGCCGGACCTTCGAACAGAAAGGCGACATCAGGCCGACACGCCTGATGAAGCGCCTGGCCGAAGGGCCGGAAGCATACCGGTATCTGAACGTGGACATCAAGTACTCGTCCGCCGTCATGCGGAAGGGCGGGGGGGAGGACCCGGTCTACGCGGTGATCCCCCGCCACGTCACGGGGGAGTGTCCGGAACGCCTTTGCAAGTGTCCCCTACGGCGGGATCGTCCAGCTCTTCGGTGTGCTCGTCCGCTTCAACTGTGATCGCAGAGCCTACAACCTCGTCGTACAGCCGGATACCGGGGGTGGAGCCCGTGCGGTGCGGGAGGACCGGGGAGCAAGAGGCGTAGCCGCCGTCACGGTTCCTGCGGGGAGACGTCCCCGTCGAAGCGGAGCAGATAGAACTGCCACCCGGTCCCCGCGCAGCTCCGGCACGGCGCACAGCCATGGAACCGATCGGCCGCCCCCTCAACGCCGGTCCCCCCACACCGAGGACACGGCTGCGGCGGCCGGTAGACCAGCAGCGATCCCGCACCCCTGCAGACCCGGCAGGCGCCGCCGGGATGGCGGATATGAAGGGTATTGTTGACGCCGGTGCCGCCGCACCACCGGCACGGGACAGGCGCAAGATTCAGGTCACGAAGGCTCATCTGCGTCTCCTGCCACTTCGCGGCGGTGCGGGAAAAGAGTTTGCAATTTCTCCGGAATGAAAGGGAGGGAGGGGAGGGGAGGGCGTCACGCCGATACGCCGCATCCGCCTGAAAGCGTTCTCCGGGCCCCCTTGATCGCGTAGAGCAGCGCCCCGTAGCCGAGGCTGATCGAGATGCCCCAGATGATGCCGCCCACCACCGGGATGAGGAAGAGGAGATGCAGGATGATGAACCCCAGTGCGAAGACGGCGATGGGGCTCCACCGCTGTCTGAACCGTAAAGCGATCACGTCTCCCAGCGCGTACGCCACGAAGAGGTACGACAGCAGCAGCGCAGCGATATAGAGCAGCCCGAACAGACCCGCAACGGGCAGACCGATGACGGTGATGGCGATGATCAGGATGACGACCGCCGACACGATGATCATGAAGAACCCCACGATCGTCTTGATCAAGGGCCTGCTCTCGACCTCCCGAACGACGCTCGAAAACGGCGCCGGGAAGAGACGGAGCAGGACGACGCCGAGGATGAAGAACCCGATGGCGAGCAGGATGCCGACCAGACCGAGTCCGGGGACGATCTGCTCCGCTTCAGGCGCCTCCTGGAAAGTCACGCTGCCAGCGATGCCCGGGTTCTCGAAGAAGCTGGCCGATACGGACAGATTCTGCACGACCGTTCCGGCGTTGACGACCGTGCCGCCGCTGATCGCCGCATCCCTCTGAATAACGGCGTTCTCCCCGATCCTGACCGTGCCGCCGGTTATCACCGCATTCGTTGCGTTTCCGTTCACCTCAACGGTTCCGCCGGCTGCGAGGATCTTGCCGCCGACGTCCCCGTTCACGATGATCGTGCCGCCAGCCGCAACCACGTCGCCGTCCACAGGCGCGTTCACCGTCACCGTGCCGCCAGCGACCGTCAGGCTCGAGACTGGAGCGTTGACCGTGACTGTGCCCCCGGAACCGAAGACATCGTCGTCGATGGGCTCGTCGATAACGGGCTGATTTCCCGATACGAAGGTGAGCGCCTGGGCACCGATCGGCAGAAGGCACAGCAGAACGAGAATCAGTACAACCTGGTGCTTCATGGTGTGCGGAAATGATGTCCCTCATGAAAAAGGTTGGGGCTCTCCGCGACAGAGGCGAGGCCGTGCAGGCCGGACCTGCGATTGCCGCCCCAGCGGATGCGAAGACCGGCAGGAAGCGCAGCACGCGTCTGAAGAGGCGGTCCTTCAGCTTATGTCAGCACCGCCCCCTCTCATCCTCCCGCTCCGATCCGATCTCCGGACCGTGCCGATGGCTCTCATCGTATCCCCTCCTCGATCGTGTACTGCTCGCCGGTCCTGACATCACGGACCTCGACGGAACCGTCCTCATGGAACGCCTGGACCTTCCCGTGTACCATGTAGACGCGCATGCAATCCCTGCCGGTAACGGTGATCCGGACGATATATCCAGGTTTTCAGGTTCTCGGGAGACGTAGAGGTCGTCCCAAAACTTCTGTGCCGGGAGGGGGCATATTGCACCTGATCGGTGCTCAAGCCCCGGCTGTCCTTCGGACACCCGGAGCACTCCCCGCGGCCCGCTTCCCGAAGATATCGCAGCGAATCCGGACATCATGCGGAGAGAGCATCTTCTCGGAGAATTTCAGCAGGTCACTGTCGGCATGGAGGGTTGAAAGCAGAGCCGGATCATCGATCTTCATCGGGTCGAGCCTGCGGCCGGCACGGCACCATAGGAGCTCTGGGATGACTTCGCCCGCCCCACGTCGATCCCCTGCGGTGCGCATACATTCCTCATCCGCGGCATCCGGCACCGCCTGCCGGGGAGGGCGCACAGTGCGTGAAAACGGGCGGATCAGCCGACCTTCAGGACCCCTGCAGCGGAACGAATCGATACCCACCCCGGCGCGAAGAACTATAATAATTAAATCATGCCGTACCTATAGTGTAGACAAGAGGTTATTAACATGGGTGGCTACAAAGACTCGACCTATCTCGACGTAATGAAAGCTCTGAGCAAGCAGTACCCCCCGCATGAGGGCTGGGAGTTCGCGTGGAAGCCGACGGTTGGGGGCGTCCAGCCCGAGTGCATGATCTCACGCAGGAACGCCGGAAAGATCCAGCGTGTCCTCGTCGGCGTGAAGATGGCGAAGGCCGTCCCGCAGACCGCGATAGAGGACCTCGTGACCCAGGCAGAGAACCTCGCCGACCAGAATATCCCCGTCACGAAAGCGGTCCTGGTCGCCCCCGCTGGCGCCGACGTTCCGCTGGTGCCCGAGGGAATCGATATTGTACGGCTGGACACCTACCGCGTCGTGGGCGACCGCATCGCCTGGGCAAAGAACCTCGAGCGTGGCGAGATCCTCGAGGCAGAGCGCCAGAGGAGAGGCCTGGAATAGAACAGCACTCTTCTGCACGTTTTTTTTTTTAAAATCGATCCAGGCGCGGCCGTTCACGGGCCAAAATCGAAGAGCGTCGTCCTCGAGGGATCGACGTCGTGCCAGTCCCAGCCGAGCGTTTCGATGATACGCGAGAGAGGACCCTTCAGCGTCTTCTCCAGCATCGTCTCCCAGTCGACGACGAATTCGGGCGGCACCTGATCGCCGTACTCGAAGCAGACCACGTCCGTTCGCGGGTACTTCGCGGTGACGGTCCTGATGTAGACGCGCTTGGGCTTGCTTCCCCGTTTGAAGTCCGTTCCCAGATATTCGTTTGCGTATTTGGCGCCCCGGATATGGGCGTCGTCCGTCTCGTAGCTCTCCAGGTTCTTGCCGATCCCGCCCGGAATGCCGACCTCGTCGAGGGAGAACTCACCCCGGCGGTACCGCCTGATGACGTCCCGGAGGTAGGCGCGCACGTCGTCGAACCCGTCCCCCCTGAGGATCATCTCGATGACAGTGCGCTGCACCTGCCGCGTGATCTGCGGTGAGTCGCTCCGGCGTATCTCAAAGCCGACGATGTCGATCTCGTCCACCTCCTCGCCCTCCTTCCAGACGAGGTGCCCGGCATACCGCTTCTTCTTGCCCGCCTGGAAAAACCTGGCGTAGACCTTCTCGAACTTGATGGAGAAATAGTGGGTGTCGGCGTTGAGGACGTCCCTGGCGAAGTCGCTGTAGCTCGCGTTCACCCTCTCCTCGATCGCCCGGGCCGTCCGGATCGTCTCGTCGAGGGGGGCCGGTGGCACCTGGACCATGCAGGAATCGGTGTCACCGTACAGCACCGTATATCCCATATCGCCGATGACGTCGCGGGTGTACCCGATGATCGCCCGCCCCACCGAGGTGACGGCCGATCCGATCTCGCGGTCGTACAGGCGGAACCGGACGTATCCCGAAACACCGTAGTAGGTGTTCATGATCACCTTCAGGACGTTCTGCTGGAGGTCGTAGAGGACGTACTCCGGCGAGCCGAAGGGATACCGGTTGCGCAGCTGCTTCTTCTGGTCCCGCTCCCGGAGGAGCTCGGCGATGATGCTCCGGGTCAGCCCGTCCGGCTCTCTGCGGAACCGTATGCCGTTGGGCGCCCGCAGATCGCCCTCCGGATCTTTCGTCTCCGGAGAGGCGTTGATGGTCATCATCGCCATCGGGTAGAGGGATTTCAGATCGAGCACCACCACGTTCTCCCGTAGCCCCTCCACCGGCTCGAAGACCGTCGCCCCTTCGAACTCGTCCCCGACGGCGAACCCTTTGGAGGGAAGGACGAACTTTCCGTGCGCCTTCCGGAGGATGTAGATGTCGATGACGTTCGAGGAGTTCAGCGTCCGGTCGAGCGGGCACCCGACGTACCGGGCGATCTCCCGGTAGAACTCGATGATGTTGTTCTT
>DAQY01000083.1 GCA_002503105.1 Methanomicrobiaceae archaeon UBA206 | reverse complement strand
ACGTAAAAGTGCTCTAAACTATGTGGATCTTCAACCACAAGGTACTTTTGGGACGACTTCCCGAACAGGTGATGGCGCTCTCCGTGATCCTGCGTATCGTCTCGAGCTTTATGCTCTAATCATCATCGTGCACAATCCATATCTATCTGCTGGTGCTGCACAACGCTGTCCCGTCTGGACGTGATCCCCCGCTTCATGCTTCATGCGTGACAGGGCGGATTTCGGCATGCCGCCCCCGCTACCCGTACCAGCCGGCGGATCGATCGCGTTCTATACGGGGCATCGACACCGTCGTGGTACTCCCAGCCTTCGGCATCGGAACGTCCGGCCGGTTCCCGGGAGCATGGCAGGCGCTGGAAAACAGGCATCGTGCATCCCCCCCCACACACGGCGGTGCATACCTGCCGAAACGCCCTCACGTCCCGTAGAGGTTGATGGTGTTGATCAGGGCGGAGAACCCTTCGAGCTCCTTCTCGAGCACCTGGTTCTTCGTCATGCCCATGCTCGTCTCCCCGTCCGCCGTCAGCGTCTCCGGCCCCCGCACCACGTCGCGGCAGATCCCGTCGGCGCTCAGCACCTGCTGTGCCTCGGCATCGTGCACGAACGCCCTGCCCGGGATGATCACCACCTCCTCGAGGTCCCTCAGGTCCAGGTCCCGCAGGTCGTCGATGGTGATCAGGCAGGCGATCTCCTTCTCTGTCGGGACGACCCGCGACCGGCTTCCACGGATCTCGAGGATGCGCCGGATGAAGGGGGCGGCCACGCTCCCGGTGATCACCGTCGCCCGCTTCCGGACGCGCGGGAGCTTCTTGAGGAGATCCGGTTCGTGCAGGATGGCGAACGGCGATCCGATCCCGGGATCCCAGAGGGGAGTGCCGGAGATCTTCATCTCAAACCGGCTGTTCATCTCCGTGACCATGCCCCGGAACTCCTCGACGGAGTGGACCGGCTGGTCCGGCAGGATGGGGGCGTTGCCGAGGATGAGCCCCTGATCTGTGCTGTTCGCAAACCGCATCAGGATCAGGCCCTTCGCACCCCGCTCGTCCAGCCACTCGCAGGTCCGGGCGAGCGTCTCACCGTCATTAACCCCGGGCAGGACGACCGCCGCAGCGTAGACGTCGATCGCCTCGCAGAGCCGCTCCAGCACCGCGAGCGAGGCCTCGGGTGTGGGGTCGTGCATCCAGCGCCTGCGCAGGTCCGCGTCCGACGCGAAGACGGTGAACGAGACCTCGGAGAGACCGCAGTCGATGAGGAAGTCCGCAATGGCGGGATCGTCGAACCCCTTGCCGCTCGTGTAGCCGATGTGGAGCGGCACCTCCGTGCTGGAGAGCAGCTCGATCAGATCGCAGAAGCGGGGGTAGCAGCTGGGATCGCCGCCGCCGCTGACGGTGATGCGCGAGAGTTCGCGATCGGCGATCTGGAGCTGCGCGAGGACGTCGTCGGCAACGGTGCGCAGGTCCTTGAACCCCCGGTACTGCTCCCGCACGCCGCGGGTGCAGTAGTCGCACCCCTTCCTGAACGGGAGGCAGTATCTGCAGCCGAACGACGTGGCGCCCTGCACGTGCCTGAAGTAGCAGTAGCTGCAGAACCCCCGGCAGTCGAGACCTGGCCTGCCGCCGATATCAACGGTGAGGTGGGACATCAGGGGTACAGTCTGTCACTCCAGCTTAATGAATGGTGATACCCCCGGGAGACCTCGTCCGCCTACTTCTCCTCGCAGAGCCGCCCCAGCATCGCTTTCAGGTCCATCTCATCGAAGCGCGGGTATCGGAGCAGCCGGCTGTGGTCGCGGGTGATATGGTAGTGGTACTGCCCGTAGAGATAGACCAGGATGTAGCTTACGAGGTTGCGGATCCGCCGACTCGATGTGTAGACGACCTGCCGGGGGTCGTAGTTGCAGAGCAGGTTGCCTTCCCGGAACATCCGCAGCGAGAGATCGTAGTCCTCCAGCAGCGATATGTCCCGGTGCCCCTTGATCCGCTGGTAGGCCGACCTGGTGATCGCGATGTTGGGCCCGAGCAGCCGGTAGTAGTTGAAGAGATGAAAGAAGAGGTACTGTTTCCGCCAGAGCTGGAGGAGGTCGGACCGGAGGGTGCGTTCGAAGAAGAGGATCGGGCCGGTGCTGGCGTCGTAGCCCTCCACCAGCAGGTTGTCGATGATGGTCCGCAGCCACTCCGGTCTGTGGAGGGTGTCGGCATCGGTGAAGACCAGCACGTCGCCGGAGGCGACGTCCGCACCGTCTTTTCTGGCGCCGCCGATACCCTTCCGGTTCTGCGTCACCACGATATCCGCATAGACTTCGGCAACGTCTCGGGTGCGATCCGAGGAATCGCCGTCCACAACGATGATCTCGTAAGCATCCCTCGGTATCTCCTGCCGGGCGAGAGACCGCATGCACGTGCCGATCGTTTCGGCCTCGTCACGCGCCGGTACGATCACCGACAGCACAGGTCCGTCAGCCCCGTGAACCGCTCTGCTATCTCCGCGAGCCATACGCGATCCCGTCGATGCGCTACTGTGTCTGCACCTTCATTTAGATTGATCATGCACGTTCAATATTTCGGTTTTCCGGCGTGTTCCTGCGGAACTGCCCCCGCGCCACCGGTTAACCTATTGCCGGTGAGCGCGTACACCCTCACTCGGGACGAGCGCATGAGAACGAGCCACCGGCTGCTGTTGCGGCTCTACCACGACCCGCAGTTCGACTTCTCCCGCGTCGTCGTGGAGTACGTAGACCGCGGAGCGCCGAACGACCGATCTACAGCGACGGGCGACCGGATCCTCCGTCTCGACGCCGACTACATGGAGGTCGAGGGCGGCACCGGTGCGCACGCCGCCTGCATCCCCTACCACCGGATCGTCCGGATCCTCTACGAGGGCCGGACCATGTGGGAGCGAACACAGCGATCCGGACGCGGAACGGATCCGTAGCCGAAGCGGCACCACCTTTTTTACTCCAGGGCACATAATATGTAGGGTTACGCCCCAGTGGCTTAGCAGGCAGAGCGGCTGACTTGTAATCAGCAGGTCCCGTGTTCAAATCACGGCTGGGGCTTCTTTGTTTTTGTTCATGAGCTCATCCCAAAAATGCCCACGAGACCGTGCTGGCCGCAGGCTTGACCGATGACGATCTTTCTGCCCGATATCCTCCTTGCCGACAGACTTTTGCTGCCTTTCCTCTCGAAATATCCAATTTTCGTTTCTGTTGCGACATGTTCGGGATGCCTCTGCATCTTCGAAGCACTCCCCCCCTCCCCCCCTGCTGCGGGAGTTTTGGGATGACCTCGGAATTGAGGATCGATTCGTATCGAAGCACTCTTCATCGGTTTGTCAGCGGAAAGAGCCGCAACACTTGCTAGATCGCGAGCACAGCCTGTTATCGAGAACTCATCCCAAAATTGCCAGAGGTGCGTGAATATTACTCTGCCCGCCCGGTGAGGTTGAAGATCTCTGCTTCTGCTTGCTCCCTGACAACCGACTGAAGCCTCGATCAGGGTATACCGAGGCTATCCCCCTCCCGTCAGAGATCTTTGGGACGACCTCGAGATATCCCCTGAGGGACGTGCGACGGTTCGAACTGCGACGGTTTGCAGGATCGGAGTCAAAAGCACCCGACAGGGCGAAGAACCGTTGCTGGAGCACCGATCAGGTGCAGAGGTGCGGGAGGCGGTCTCCCCTCCTGCCGGAGAGCTTTGAGGCAGACTCGTCGGTATAGGTGGTTTCAACAGAGCCATCTTCTGCAGAATTATGCACACACAATCCTGCGAACGGGATCGTCGATCACCCCCACCAGGGTGTCACGCGGAGACAGCAGAGAGGCGCACTGCACCGCATGTTCGTGCAGATGTTTTCATCGGAAACGCAGTGTAATTATCGCTTTTCAACATCCACTATCCCGCGAATTGCGCACCGGATCTCAGAACACCAAAATCGGCAGGTGGCGAGTTTGCTGATGCACAGAGAGGCGAATTGGAGTATGAACGCGGCGTTCATGTCCGTTCCATGGTGCAGGGGGCGAGCCTGACGTGGTGATGGGCGGGCAGAGATTCGCCGCACGGTGAACCCCGAAAATCACCGACGCAAAAGCATATCAGGAACGTTCCGCAACCGCACCCCGCCCATGAACCTCACGACCGCAATCGGGCGCCTGCTTGACATGCATGCCCCGACCAACCGGGCGATCGCGATCCTTTCGCTGCTGGTCACCGGCGGCGGCGTGCCCGATGACCTGCTCTCTCCGTCACCGCGCGGCAGCCGCAATCCTCGAGGTCATCCCGAAACTCTCTGACGGGAGGGGGGCACC
>DAQY01000068.1 GCA_002503105.1 Methanomicrobiaceae archaeon UBA206 | reverse complement strand
GCCAGTCGCACATCGAAACCCTTCGATCTTCTCAAGCTCGCTATCGCTCGCAGCTCGCACCTGAACGATCATACTGCTCAGATCCGCATTGATGCTCGAACGTCGGGCAATTCTGGGATGAGTTCGAAGAGAAGCCACGTTTCCGTTCCGACTCCGTTCACGGTCCATATGGCAGAAACCTCATACGCAGATGCTCCAATCCGGGTGCATCACGGGTTTGTAATGCGTTTTGGTAAATCCCCGTAGAATATAAACCATTCATGCTGAAATACGGCTGTGGTATCGGCTCTGTTGAAATCCGCCTGATGACAGGTTCCGGTCGATCCCATCCCGGAATCTCCCATATTGCCAGCCATATGAACAGAGCAGTGGCCTTCCAATACGGTGGACCGCGAGGGGGTTCGCCCCTGCGGTGAGGACAGGGAAGGAGAAGCCTCGGTGAACACGTCTGAGCCGTGATATCCCGAATTAATTTTACATACCATCCACCTCCCACATCCACTCCGATCATAAACCGAAGATCCGTTCCGGAGGCAAACGGTATGAGAAGGCATGGGCAGGTTCGTCAGGATCGAGACTGCAATGCGGCCTGATACCATTATACCGGTGTAACCGCCGCATCGACCGATCAACACTTCGGCGCTCTCCGCACCATCCCCTCCAGAGAATCGCTCAATCCTGCCGTTGATCCGGGGACGATTCACCCGTGACCCCGATCTCTTCCATCGTCGAGTGACCCCCGGATGCCCCGATCCGTGAATCTACTCACGTCACCGCACATACCTGCTGTCGGACAATCGCGGGGTACCGCAGGATCTCCCGGATGGGGAAACTTTTATCTGCCCGTTCCCCGGTCACTACCTCCGGCGTTACCGATGGGGGGGGATCAGCGCCGCACCGGGTGCAGGCAGCCGACTGGAGATCGTTCTGGCCTTCGGAACCTTCGTCGCCGTCACTTCGCTCTTCTCCTACATCGCTCTCAGCGGTGCCGCCTTCCCGCCCGCAGAGAACGGGCCGCCCGTCTACCCGACCAGAGCCGTACAGCACCCGCTGCTGACCGTCGCCGGGAACATTACCGGTATTGCGGACGGTCAGGACCCGGATGCACCGTTCATCGACATGCTCTTCTTCACCGTCGTTCACACCGGCAGCGACGCTCCCGTCGATATGGACCGCGTGACGGTGACTGTGATGACCCTCCGTCATCTAGATATCCTCGCCCGTGTGCAGGGCGCCGTTCCCGGAGCGGGCGAATGGGCGATTGCAGAGCGAGAGAACGGCAACGATGACGATCTCCTCGAACCGGGGGAGGCCTTTGGCATTCTGGCCGCGCCCCCTCACCCGATTGCACGGAACACCGAGGTGACCCTCAAGATCAGACCGGAAGACGCGGCGCCGCTCTCCGTCCGGCAGGCGATCCAGCCCTCCGTGCCGCCGCCGGCTATCGCCGGCGGTGACGGATCCGGCGACCGACCCGCCAGCGCGGGCCACCGGACCGTGCCGCACGCCACGAAAGACTAAAAGTATTCAACATCATACGTTCCATTCTGATGGAGATGCTGACCCCAGAGGAGGGCCGGATGGCGGTGAAACTGGCACGTCGCGCCATCGAGGCGGCGCTCGATGGCGAGCAGCTCGTGCTTCCGGCGCTCCCGCCGATATTCGGCAAAAATCGCGGCGTATTCGTCACCCTGAAACAGCACGGCCAGCTCCGCGGCTGCATCGGACTGCCGTTTCCGATCAAACCGCTCGGGGAGGCACTGAGAGAGGCTGCGGTCTCGGCAGCGCTGCAGGACCCGAGATTTCCGCCGGTGTCGACGTACGAGGTTGCGGATCTCGATATCGAAGTGACGATCCTCACCCCTCCAAAACCGCTCGAATGCCCACCGGAGCAGCGGCCGGCATACGTAGAAGTGGGACGCCATGGCCTGATCGTCTATGGTATGGGCCGCAGCGGTCTCTTGCTCCCGCAGGTCCCGCTCGAATACAACTGGAACAGCCGGGAGTTCCTGGACCATACCTGCGAGAAAGCGGGGCTCCCCCCGGGGTGCTGGAGGAGGAGCAGCGTCTCCGTCCTCACGTTCGAAGGGCAGATATTTGAAGAAGAGGCGGTTTAATCCGAATGTCGATCAGCTTTGAGGTTGCCCACAAGGATATTGCAGGCCGCACCGGGAGACTGAGGGTGGGCTCAAAGGTGGTTCGAACGCCCGCACTCCTCCCGGTCGTCAACCCCCACATTCCCCTGATCGCACCCCGGGAGATGCGGGAGATGGGGGTCGAAGCGCTCATCACGAATGCCTATATCTTCAACCGGAGCACGGAGTTCCGGGAGCGGGCGATCGAAGAAGGGCTGCATGCCCTCCTGGACTTCAACGGCGTGATCATGACCGATTCGGGTTCGTTCCAGCTCTCCGTGTACGGCGATGTGGAGGTCACGAACAGGGAGACGCTCACCTTCCAGCAGGCGATCGACAGCGATATCGTCATCCCTCTCGATATCCCGACGCCGCCCGGTGCGGATCGGGAAACGGCCCGCAGAGACCTTGCGATCACCATGGAACGCATCAGGGAGGCGCGGACGCTCTTCCCCGATGCGAACCTGGCAGGCCCGGTACAGGGGGGGATCTATACCGACCTCCGCGAAGGTGCGGCAGCAGCGGTGCGGGATCTCGGGTTCACCTTCTGTCCGATCGGCGCCGTCGTACCGCTGATGGAGAGCTACCGCTATCGCGACCTGGTGCGGGTCGTCCTCGCCGCCAAACGCGGGCTCTCGCCGGCGACCTGCGTGCACCTCTTCGGCGCGGGCCACCCCTCTATGTTCGCGTTCGCAGTCGCGATGGGCTGCGATCTCTTCGATTCTGCCGCATACGCGCTCTTCGCCCGTGAAGGGCGGTATATCACCCCCCAGGGGAGCCTCAGGCTGGACGAGCTCGCGGAGCTTCCCTGCGCCTGTCGTGTCTGTCGAGGGTATACAGCGGAGGAACTCCGCTGTTCGCCCGAACGGGAACGGCTGCTCGCTCTTCACAACCTCCATGTGACGCTCGCGGAGATTGCACGGATCCGGCAGGCAATCCAGGACGGCACCCTCTGGGAACTGGTGGACGACCGGTGCAGGAACCACCCCAGGCTCCTCGCAGGCTATCGCGAACTCCTCGCCCATGCGGCGGACCTGGAGCGGCACGACCGGGTCTCCAAGCGGAGGTTCTTCTACCGTGGGGCGGAGAGCTGCGGCCGGACCGAGGTGGTCCGCTTCCAGCAGACAATCTCGCGGATCGCGCTCGGGGAGCGGGTACTGATCTCGTTTGACGGGAAGGCGATGCCCGGATTCGACGACGTCCTCCTCTTCAAACCGCCGTTCGGTCCATATCCTCCGGAGCTCGCCGAGACGTTCCCGGTCGGCCAGAGCGAGATTCCGGACTGGGACGACGAGATGGTCAGATGCGGCTGCGCCGGCATCCGCCGCCTGACCGCCGCGCATCCCGGAACACGGTTTGCGGTCCGGTGCGGTGCGGCGTGGCTCCCGCTGATACGGGAGGAACTCCCTGGTCTCGAGGTGCACTGTGAGCAGGTATGAGGTGCTGAGCCGGGACGGTCTCGCACGGATCGGGCTCTTTGAGCATGCGGCTGGAACCGTCTCCCTTCCTGCGGCGCTGGACGCCGAGGCGTTCTTCCCGGACCTTGCCGGTCGCGCTCTCTCCAACATCCACCTGAGCGCGGACAGCGCGTTCGCGCAGCAGCACCTCAGGCCCGGGGAGGGGCAGCCGGTTCCGGTCCATCCCCGCGCCAGAAACGCGGCTGGATCGGGCGACTGCGTGATGGTCGCAAACTGGCACACGGCGCTCGCGCAGCCGCGAAACTACACGGACTGGCTGATCACGCTGAAGAACGAGATCGCCCCCGATACCGCCTGGTATGCGCCGGCTGCGGCGCTGCCGTCCACCGTCTGCCTGCTGGTCTACTCGGGGTTCGACCTCTTCGATTTTACGGGAGTCGACCTGAAGACGGCGCAGGGCGTCTTCTGCACGCCGGAGGGGGAGTTCCCGGCATCCGCAATGGAGACCGGAATCTGCGGGTGCGAGGGGTGCCGGCAGGCGGACCTGAAGCTGCACAACCGGCTGGCGCTGCAGCGCGAGATCACGCTCGTGCGGCGGTACATCGAGTCCTCGCGCCTGCGGGAGCTCATGGAGTCGCGATGCCGCATGGACCCCGCACAGGTCGCCATCCTCCGGTTCCTGGACCGGCACTACACCTTCATGGAGCGACGCCTGCCGGTCGTCCGATCCGCACCGATGCATGTGAATTCCGCGGAATCTCAGAACAGGGTGGAGGTCCGGCGGTATGCCGACCGTGTCGTCGAACGGTTCATCCCCTCGCGGACCGACGTGGCCGTCCTCCTCCCCTGCTCCGCCCGCAAACCTTACTCCCTCTCGCCGAGCCACCGGACGTTTGCGAGCGTGATCGCGAACCGCGCGCACGAGCTGATCGTCACATCGCCCCTCGGTCTCGTGCCGAGGGAACTCGAGCGGATCTATCCCGCCGGTCACTACGACGTACCGGTGACCGGCTACTGGGACCGGGAGGAGTGCGCCTTCATCGCCGATGTCATCGCCCGATATCTCGCGAAGCACTCCTACCGGCGGGTGATCGCTCACCTCGAGGGGGGAGCGCTGGCGGTGGCACAGACGGCGGCCGAGACGAGCGGCATCGACCTCGAGGTCACCTGCATCGGGCGACCGACCGGCGAGGCATCACTGCGGGCGCTGGATGCGGCGCTGCACGGTGAGCGGCGGATGCAGCACGACGTCGTGCGGGGAACGATATCGTGGCAGTTCGCAACAGAGATCACCACAAAAGGGCTCCAGATCCGGGGCAGGAGTATGCAGATGACGGTGCTCCGCGGGAAACAGCAACTCTTCAGCATCGACGCGGGAACCGGACTCTTCCGCCCGACGTTTGAGGGGTGGCGGATGATACCAGAGGGTTACCGCGTCAGGATCGACGCGTTCGTGCCGCAGGGCGACGTCCTCGCCCCCGGCATCGTGGACTGCGACCCCCGGATACGGGAGGGCGACGAGGTGCTCGTGGAAGGACCGCTGGCCGTCGCCACCGGTCGCGCTGTGATGGGCGCCGACGAGATGATGCGCTCGCAGCGGGGAGTGGCGGTCAGAGTGCGGAAGGTGCGGAAAATACCTCAGTAGCACGCCTCGTTGCGAAGGAGGAGCGGATGACCCGATACGCACCATCTATACCGATGCCGGAGGAAATCCGATCCTTCAGACACAGCTGCGGCGGATCCCCCCGACGCTCGCCCGGTCACGCGCAATTACAGGGGAACGAGTTTCACTGCAGTCCCGTATGCCAGGAGTTCGGCCGCGCCCGCCGCCGTCTGTGACGTGGTGAAGCGGATGTTGACCACCGCGTCCGCACCCAGATCCCGTGCGGCATTGGTCATCCTGTTGATCGCCTCCGTCCGCGCATCAGAGAGCATATCGGTGTACTCCTGCAGCTCCCCGCCGACGATGCTTTTTAAACCCGACATGACATCCTTGCCTAAGTGCTTTGCCCGCACGGTATTGCCGTACACGACACCCAGAATCTCCATCCTGTGCCCAGGAACCGTTTCTGTCGTCGTCAGTATCATGGTAATCACCCCTGAACCTGCTCGATCTCCTCCTCCCGACCACGGAAGGCGATGAGGCCGATTCAGATCAGAGCAAGGGGAACGGCGTAGAGGAGGAGAATCGGAAAGCCGATGAGGGCGATCGCCACTCCGGCGGCGACCAGTGCACACCCCCACTTCACCTGGCTTTTCATGCTGTACTGTATGGAGGATCATCTGATAAATGATTCGCACTGTCAGAATTCAGGACGGAAGCCCTTTACGGAAAAAAGCACGCATAGAGGAGATAGGCCGGCCGGCGCCCGACGGATACCGGGTCGTGCGATCGCAGAGTCCCGCACCGCCCGGCAGCATGGAGCCCGAGCCCGCAGACCGACGATGGTTACGCTTATATGCGTCTCCTTCCATCAACGACCGGAATGAGCACAGCAGATGATGTAAAGAGGCTTGAGGCATAACATGTACAAAACACTCATATCGATGGAACAAGGAGTGACGCGGTTGTATCGGGTGGACGTGGCGAGAGAACTTGCCGATCGGATATACGAACTCTGGATACGTGCGCCGCACGTCGCACGGCACGCACGGGCGGGGCAGTTCCTGATCCTGCGTCTGCACGACCGTGGCGAACGGATCCCGCTCACGATATCCGCCGTAGGCGGCGATGCCGTCCGGGTGATCTTCATGACGGTCGGCAAGACGACGCAGGAGCTGGCATCGTACCGCGAGGGCGACATCATACGCGACGTGGCGGGGCCGATGGGCAGACCGAGCGAGATCGGTCGCTACGGCACGTGCTGCATCATCGGCGGAGGAGTCGGGATCGCCTCCGCCCCGATCATCGCGCGGGGGCTTAAAGAGGCGGGAAACCGCGTCATCGGCATTATCGGGGCACGGAGCGCCGACCTTCTCATTCTGGAGGACGAGATGCGCGAGATCTGCGACGAGCTGTTCATCACGACCGACGACGGCAGCAGGGGGATCCACGGTTTTCCGAGCGATGTCCTCAAGCGGGAACTGGAGCGGCGCCGGATCGACCGGGTCTGGATCATCGGTCCTGCGATGATGATGAAGGTCACCGCCGGCGTGACGAGGCCGTACGGCGTGAAGACTTTCGCGAGCCTCAACCCGATCATGGTCGACGGTACCGGCATGTGCGGGTCCTGCCGCGTGACCGTCGGCGGCGAGACGAAGTTCGCCTGCGTGGACGGGCCGGAGTTCGACGCCCATCTGGTCGACTTCGACGGGCTGATGCAGCGGCAGCGGATCTACCTCGACCAGGAGAAGATGGCGCTGGAGCGGTACGCCGAACGCACCTGCCGGTGTGGAGAAGCGGGTGACCACTGTGCCTGAACGGCCCGCGGAGATCCGTATCCGCGACTTCGGAGAGGTCGATCTGGGGCTCTCGCCCGTCGAGGCGGTTGCAGAGGCGGATCGCTGCCTGCGGTGCAAGAAGCCTTTCTGTGTCTCCGGGTGCCCCGTCGGCATCGACATTCCCGCATTCGTCCAGGAGGTCGCCGCCGGGAACTTTAGAGGGGCGGCACGGATCGTCAGGGAGCAGAACATGTTCCCGGCCATCTGCGGGCGGGTCTGCCCGCAGGAGACTCAGTGCGAGGGTGCCTGCATCCTCGGCAACAAAGAGACGCCGATCCGCATCGGTGCGCTCGAACGGTTCGTGGCCGACTGGGAGCGGGAGAACGACCCCACCCACCCCGAGGTGGCAACGCCGACCGGGAAGCGGGTGGCGGTCGTGGGCTCCGGCCCGGCGGGGCTGACGGCCGCGGCCGAGCTTGCCCGCGCCGGCCACGCCGTCACGATCTTCGAATCGCTCCACGAGGCCGGCGGCGTCCTGACCTACGGCATCCCCGCGTTCCGGCTCCCGAAGGACGTCGTCAAAGCGGAGATCGATCAGGTGCTCGCCCTCGGCGTCCGGCTGAAGAAGAACCACCTCGCAGGAAGGAGCGTTGGCGTGGACGAACTCCTCGCCTACGACGCGGTCTTCCTCGCGACCGGGGCGGGGCTCCCCGCGTTCATGGGCATCCCGGGGGAGAACCTGAACGGCGTCTACTCGGCAAACGAGTTCCTCACGAGGGTGAACCTGATGCACGCCGACGCGTTCCCGGAGTTTGACACTCCGGTCATGCACGGCGCCCGCGTCGCGGTGATCGGCGGCGGGAACGTCGCGATGGACGCCGCAAGGGTGGCGCGCCGCCTGGGGGCGAGGGTCTTCCTGATCTACCGGCGCGGCGAGGAGGAGATGCCGGCACGGAGGGTCGAGGTTCTGCACGCGAAGGAGGAAGGGATCGAGTTTTACACCTGCACGAACCCGACCCGGATCCTCGGCGAGCAGTGCGTCACGGGGATCGAGTGCGTGAAGATGTCGCTCTGCGGCCTCGACGCGAGCGGCCGCCCGTCCCCGGAACCGATCGAGGGGAGCGAGTTCACCCTCGACGTGGACATGGTGATCCAGGCGATCGGCACGAGCCCGAACCCGCTCCTCGTCTCCCTGATCCCGGGGCTCGAGCGCGGCCGGAAGGGCAACGTCGTCGTCGACGAGGAGGGCCGGACGTCCATCCCCCACGTCTTCGCCGGCGGGGATATCGCCACCGGAGCGGCGACGGTGATCGAGGCGATGGGCTCGGCGAAGCGTGCGGCGGCGGCGATCAACACGATGCTGAAGGGAGAATAATTACTTTTTTTCGGGGTTGGGCTGGACAGTCGCCGGAGAAGAACCGGGTCCAACCTATCCTTCGGATGTGCCGTCTGGAGCGCGAGAACCCAGGTGCGAGTTACGACTCTCTGCAGGACGGGAGTTCGGAAGGGGCACAGATCTTTGGGCAAGATGCTCCCTCTTGAGCCGGAAGGAGCGCGGACATGCCTGAATGGAAGACGCGTTCTCCTACAAAAAAATGAGGTCATCCCAAAACTCT
>DAQY01000010.1 GCA_002503105.1 Methanomicrobiaceae archaeon UBA206 | reverse complement strand
AGAGTTTTGGGATGACCTCTATGTATGGTTATCATTGGGGATTTCTACGGGGCTTCAAATACGATTTTTTATTAACGGACAGAGACTAATGTTAATCCACTGACTTTGGGGGTGTCGTTATTTCGGATACGTCGCAATTTATCGTCTATACGCTGGAGTTCTGCCCGAATTGCGAAGTTTTAAAGGACTTTCTGGATAAGAAAGGGGTCGGATACGTCGAGCGTGACATGGCGTCCGCCGAGGCGCTGACCGAGCTCCGCATCAACGGCGTGTTCGTTCAGGAGGCCCCTGTGCTGCAGAAGGGCGCCAGGTTCCTCACATCCCGGGATCTCTTTGCGGGAGGTACCTTTCAGGAAGATCTCGTCGCGAGCCTGATTGCGGAGGCTTAAGGGTGGCACGCAGATCCAAGCAGACGACCCTATTCGGGGACTTTATCCCCACCTTCCCGAAGGTACGCACCTCGCGGGGATACCTCCTCGACTGGGACCGAAACCGGATCATCCGCCAGATCCTCGAAGAGAGCAGGCTCGTCGAGGTCTTTTACGGTTACGAGGGCGCCGATGAAGAGACGGCCATGGACATTGCCCGGCGGGTCGAGAAGAAGATCCAGATGCTGGGGCTGCAGTCGCTCTCCGGCCCGCTCATCCGGGAGATTGTGAATATGACGCTTCTCGAGCGGGGGATGGCGCCGTACCGCAACGTCTGCACCCGCGTCGGTACACCGGTCTACGACGCGCACCTCATCGACGTCGGGCAGGGATTCGAGGCCAAAGACAACGCCAACCTCCAGGAGAACGCCGAAACCTCGCACAAGAAGAAGGCGGACAAGATCAGCAAGGAGCAGTACCTCCTGCAGCTCCCCCCGTACTTGGCGGACCACCACCTCTGCGGCAACCTCCACATCCACGACCTAGAGTACTTCGGGACAAGGCCGTTCTGCATCGACGGGAGCACCGTCATCCCCGTGCGGATGCGGAACCGGATCAGGAGCGCTCTCCCCGCAGAACTCGTGCAGGAGGGTGACGAATGGCATCCCCCGGATCTCTCCGCGCTCACGCCGAAGGGATGGAGGCGGGTCGTGAAGGTGACCCGCCGGAGGGTGGAACCGGACGAGACGATCCGGATTCGGACGTCGAGCGGGCGGTCGCTGATGGTCACCCGCGAGCACCGGATACCGGTGCGGACTGGAGACGGCATGACGATCCGCCGGGCGGGCGAGGTGCGTGTCGGAGACGTCCTCTACAGGATCCCCGGGACCGGCGCCGTCCGCGGGGAGACGATCGACGCAATCGATCTCGTCCGGGAACTCCCCGCGTCCGTCCCGGCGCACTTCCTCGAGAACGTCTACGTCCGCGGTGCCGAAGAGATCTTTGCGGATACGGTGCGAACGGGGCGGGCCGCCTCGTACGCCGACATCTCCCGGACGCTTGGCGTCGAACACCGGGAGCAGTGGTATACGCGCGGCATCATGCCGGTCGCCCAGTTTGCGGCGTTCTGCAGCCATTACGGCATCAGCGATTACGATCGGGTTACCATAGGCGTCGCTGGGAGCAGACACGAACTGCCCGCCGTTCTCCCGTTGACGCCAGAACTCGTCCGGCTTCTCGGGTTCTTCGTCGCCGAAGGCAACTACAACGCCGCCCCGGCGGTCGGGCAGTACAACCTCGCGATTACCGAGAACCGGCAGGCACCCGCTGTCCTGGCCTCGGCACGCGCCAGCCTGAACACCTTTGCAACGATCGCCGGCGGCGCTCCCGATACCACGACCATCTACGGGGTCGAAGTGGAGCGCAACCGGGCCCTGCAGCTCTATTTCGGCGGCAAGGCGGCATATCTCCTCTTCCGCTACGTCTTCGGCATACCCGAGGAGGCAGCGGGAAAACGCCTCCCCTGGATCGTATACCACCTGAACGACGTGCTCCTCCACGAGTTCCTCTCCGCCCTCTTCACCAGGGACGGTTCGGCATACTACCGCCCGGAAAAATCCGACTGCATCGTCAACTACACCACCGCATCACCGGCGCTCCGGCAGGAACTCTCACTCCTGCTCACCTCGCTCGGGATGTCCCCCCGCATCACCGAGCTCTATGGGGAGGAGGACCGGCCGACACTCTACCGGCTCCAGCTCGACGGGCGGAAGGATATCGAGACGTTTGCCCGGTATGCCACGTTTCTCGATGAGCGGCAGGACCAGATCGACGGTTTCCTCTCCGCGGTAAAGGCGGGACGAACGATGGAGCGGGACGAGGCTGTCGTCGAGGTATCCCCAGCGGAGCCCACCGGCGCTTACGTCTACGACCTCTTCCTCGACGGCGACGGAACCGAGGAGAGCCACACGTTCTTCGCCTCCGACGGCCTCCTCATCCACAACTGCCAGGACTGGGACCTCCGCTACTTCTTCTACTACGGCCTGATGCCCGACGGCAACGGGACGAAGGCCTCGGTCGCCGGACCCGCGAAGCGGGCGGAGGTGGCGGTCCTCCACGCGGTCAAGGCGCTCGGGTCGGCCCAGACGAACTTCTCGGGCGGGCAGGGCTACTACAACTTCCTCACCTTCATGGCGCCCTACTTCGAGGGGATGGAGTACGGCGAGATCAAGCAGCTGATGCAGATGTTCGTCTACGAGATGACCCAGATGATGGTCGCCCGGGGCGGCCAGGTAGTCTTCTCCTCCGTCCAGCTCTCGCCGGGCGTGCCCACCCTCTGGAAGGACAAACCCTGCGTCTATCGCGGCAAGGTCTGGGACGGCCAGCAGGCGCCGCACCGCACCTACGGCGAGTTCGAGCGCGAGGTCCGGCTCCTCTTCAAGGCGCTGATGGAGGTGATGCTCGAAGGGGACTACTGGGGCAAGCCTTTCTCCTTCCCGAAGCCCGAGATCAGCATCGAGCCGGACTTCCTGAAGGAGGACGAGGAGTTCAACCGGGAGCACCCGGAGCTCCCCACCTACCGGGACCTCTACCTGATGACCTTCGAGCTCGCCTCCAAGTACGGCACCCCCTACTACGACAACCAGATCCCCCCGTACCGGGGCGCTGGCAAGGGGATATCGTGCTATCAGTGCCTTGCCGGCGACGAACTCGTTCCCGTCGTGGGACCCGACGGGAGGACGCGCATCATGCGGCTCGAAGACCTCTTCGGCGAAGCGGCCGCAAACGGCAGGTGCATCGATCCGTTCGGGACGGAGTTCGCCTACTACGACGGAAAGACCCCGAGCGCCGACCTTGCCGGGATGACGGCATCGCTCCGTCCGTTCCGCGGGGTGATGCGGCGAAGGTATGCCGGCGAGATGCTCCGGATCACCCTCGATTCGGGCCGCCGGATCGCCGTCACGCCGGACCACCCGGTCTTTACCCTGCAGAATGGCGCATTCCTGAAACGGACGGCAGGAACGCTTCGCGCCGGAGACTACCTGCCAGTGCTCAAGACCGCCGATTTCTGCGACGGCCCCATACGAGAGATTGATGTTGCCGCAACGCTCCGGGCCGCCGGGCATGCGGACGAGATCGTGATCCGGGACGGCGAAGTGACGATACGGAACGCAGAACGACGCGGTCTTCCCGAGATTCTCCCGATCACCGGAGAATTCGTCAGATTCCTCGGCTACTACCTTGCGGAAGGGTGCAGCGCCGCCAGCGGGCGGCGGCACACGGTCAGGCTCTCGTTCGGAAAACACGAGACCTATCTTGCCCGGGATGCGGCGGCATGTATCGAGGCGGCTCTCGGCTACGAGGCGTTTATTCACGAGGAAGCAACCGCCGTCAACGTCACCGTCAACAGCAAACTCCTCTACCTCCTGCTGGACGCTCTCGGATGCGGGAAGACCGCCGCAGACAAACGGGTGCCGGACCTGCTCTTCGATGTCGGCCGGGAGCTCGTGGGCGCGTACCTCGATGCCGCGTTCTGCAGCGACGGGAACGTCGATATCCGGGCGGCACAGCAGGGGACCCACATCCACCGTGCACACGGAATCAGGATGAAACTGGTATCGCGGGACGGCGTCCAGACCCTGATCTGGCTCGCGCAGCGCATCGGCATCCAGATGGACTACATCGAACAGGAGACGACCGTCGCGCACCCCCCGACCGGCGAGCCGTACCCCCTCACCGCCTACACCTGCAGGATCACCGCCCGGGACAAGATCCGGCGATTTTCGGAGCAGACCGGATACGGCGAAACGGCGGTTGCCGATGCAGGGAGACGAACCGGAAGGGCCTTCACCCGCCTCCCGATCGGGGCAGGCGGGCCCCGGTACACCGGACTCGTCTACGCCAGCCAGTATGCCGCGTCAGGTCACCACAGCACACAGGTCTCTCCTGTACGGCCCGAAGCGCGGACGGGTGATGTTGAACGGCTCATCAACGGCGACCTTCACCCGGTCCGCATCCGGTCCATTGAAAGCCTGCCCTACGACGGCTACGTCTACGACCTCGTCGATGTCGCCGGCACCCACACCTTCGCAAACGCGCTCGGGATCGTGACGGGCAACTGCTGCGCCTACCAGTTCTCGTCGGTCGCCGAGAACGACGACGAGTTCGAGGACAAACTCTACTTCCGGGACGGGAAACACTTCTCGATGGGATCATGGCAGGTGATATCCATCAACTGCCCGCGGGCGGCGTACAGGGCGGAAGGGGATATGGACCGCCTGTTCGCGGAGCTGAAATCGCTGATGGACACCGCGGTCGAGATCTTCCGGATCAAGCGCCGGTGGATGTCGCTGATCCGGGCGAACGGCAGGATGCCGTTCGCCATGCAGCGCCCGAAGGACCCGAACACCGGCGAGCGCGGCGCGATCGCGGTCGACCTGGACGGGCTCGTATACACCATCGGCGTCGTCGGCGTCAACGAGATGGCGCAGCACTTCACCGGCCACCAGCTCCACGAGTCACAGGAGGCGTTCAGGTTCGCC
Source organism: Methanomicrobiaceae archaeon UBA206 (assembly GCA_002503105.1). GTDB lineage: Archaea > Halobacteriota > Methanomicrobia > Methanomicrobiales > Methanoculleaceae > UBA206. The sequence goes on along the minus strand of DAQY01000010.1, from coordinate 3,274 downwards.
GTGCGGACCATGACCGAACTCGAGCTGTACGCACGGGAGCTGTCGAAGCGGCACGGCATGACGATCGCGCTGGCCCGCACTCCCGCAGAGACCACCGGGCAGCGGTTTGCGGTGGCAGACCTGCTGGACGAGCGGTTCCGCGACCATGCCGTCAGGGTCGTCAAGGGCGACGTGCAGCGGGCGCTTGAGATGCTGGGCGCCACCCTTGATCTCCCCATCTACTACACCAACGGAACGCACGTCACCCCTGCCGCCCCCGTCCCCCTCACGAAGCGGATCGAGATCGAGCACGTCTTCTTCCCGATCGTCGACGGCGGCAATATCTTCCATATCTGGCTGGGCGAGAGGCGGCCCGACCCCAGGGGGCTGATGGAGATAGCGATGAACCTCTGCCGCACCAGCCAGATCGGCTACTTCGCGTTCACCCGGGATCTGACCGTCTCGTTGAAGGAGTTCCAGGAATACAAACCGGACAGGGCCGATACCGATTCCGCCGCGGGGCTGTCGGCGGCGGACCGCAGGGCAGACGCCTGATCGGCCGCAAGAGAGGTGAAGTACCGTATGATCGATGTGGCAACGCCCCTCCTCGCCATCGATGTCGGCAGGGGAACACAGGATATTCTGGTCTACGATCCCGACCGGCCCGTCGAGAACAGCATGAAGCTGGTACTCCCGTCGCCAACCGTCGTGGTGGCGGAGAGGATCCGGCGCGCCCGGCGCCGCATGCGGCCGATCTTCCTGGAAGGCAGCCTGATGGGCGGCGGTGCGAACGTCGCGGCGGTGCGGGAGCACCTGGCCGCAGGCCTTCCGGTCTACGCCACCGAAGAGGCGGCGGGAACCATCCACGACGATCTGGAGCGTGTCCGCGCCATGGGCGTGCGGGTCGTGAGCCGGGCTCCGGAGGACGCGGAGCAGATCCGGACGACCGACTACATGCAGGCCGAACTCCGAACGGCCCTCTCCCTGTTCGAGGTGGACTACCCCCGGCATCTCGCCGTCGCGGTGCAGGATCACGGGTTCTCACCGCACCGCAGCAACCGGATCCGCCGGTTTGAACTCCTGCACGAACGGCTGGATGCCGGTGACTGGCAGCTCTACTCGCTCATCGCCGACCCCCCGCTCCCCGACATGACCCGCATGCAGGCGATACGGCGGCAGGCGCCCGGTGCACTGGTCATTGATACGGGGCCTGCCGCGCTGATTGGCGCCCTCTGCGACCCGTGGGTCGCGCACCGTTCGGAGACCGGCATCATCCTGGTGAACGCGGGAAACGGCCACACCCTCTGCTTCACCCTGAAGGGGGAGGAGATCTGCGGGATATTCGAGCATCATACCGCAGCGCTCGATCCGGAGAGGCTGCAGCACTTCATCTGGCGGCTCGCCGACGGCGCGCTCACAGGCAGAGAGATCTTCGAGGACGGCGGCCACGGTGCGGCGGTCAGGAAGCCGCTCGTCACCGATGCCATCGCCGTCACCGGCCCGAACCGCAGACGGCTGCTCCCGGAGGCGTACCAGGCGGCCCCCTTCGGCGACATGATGCTCTCCGGATGCTTCGGGCTCCTGCAGGCCTGGAAACGGTTCAGGGAGCCGTAATAGCCCCCGAACGGTTCAGGAGAAGGTGGTGCGGATCGTCTCCTGGATCCATGCCACGAACTCCTGGAATGCGGCGCCGATCGCGCCGAAGAGCGAGGGAGATACTTCCTGCGGGGACGAAGCGGGCGACTGAGCCGCGTAGAGCGCTTTCAGGTCCTCTCTTCCGATCTGTCTGATCGCTTCGAGATGCATGCCGGCCTCGGCCGCGATCGCGGTGCCGTTGGCGCCCCGCGCCCACGCACTGCCCAGGGTCTCTCCCGGACCGATCGTCGTGCTCCCGATCTGCAGGAGCGCATAGGGGTCGGTGCCTGCCGCGCTGCGCTCCGCGGTTCTGGCGGAGATCACCGGGTCGGATACTGCAGTCGATACCGCTGCCTGCTCCTCGGTGAAGGCGTATGCATGGAAGGCGAAGTGGTCCGGAGGACAGCCGGGCAGGCGCTGCCGTGCGCACGATACGGTACACGCCGGTCTCCTGGGGCGGCGGCACGAGCACGACGTAGACGCCGTCGTCCTGCGCGATGCTGACGCTCCGGGCCTCCACCGTCACGGCGACCGTGAAGGTATCTATCAGGTTCGAAGGCGACCCGGGGCTGCCGACCGTTCTCGTACATCGCGCCGTCGAGTACTCTCGAAAGGTAGCCCGCACTCGTGTCGCCGACAGTGACGGGCGTGGTTTCGGGTGTCCCGGTCAGGTAAACGGCGATGCCCTGTATAACCAGGCCGTCCCGGGCGGTGTCGCGGTTGCATCAGGCGTCGGCCGGGCGGGATCGGCCCGACCGCCGCCATCATCGTCGTCCTCCTGTTCCCGGGGTTCGTCGGACGTAATCCAGCTCCGGAAGATCGCTTTTCCGGAGAGAGCAGGGAGGGGATCGCCGGTCAGTACCGACGCCAGATCGCACGACACCGCAGAGGAGAAAGCCGCGCACGCCGGGATGTGTGGGGCATGGCGGAGACGAGCAGGCATGACAGGAGCACTGCCGCGATCAGCACGCCCGCCTGTCCGTCCGGCAGAGACTGCGGCAAAAAGACGCACGATCAGCAGCAAACACGGGATTGCACATCAGGAACGGGCCTGCCTTCATACGGGGGTCATGGTGCACAAACCGTTGTAAATTATTTTCGAATTATACAATTACTATTATAAAAACTGCGCCATGCGTCTTTGGGCGCCACTGGCGGGGCAGGATCGGCTCCGCTTACCCGTCTCGCCGGTTTTGTTGAAGAGGTCATCCCGAAACTCACTGCCGGAAGGGGGGGCATCCCCTTCCGGCAGAGAAGTTCTGGGACGACCTCGTGGTTTTTCCGATCCCGCAGGCATCCTCGGATCCTGGGGACCGAGGCGACCAATCGCAACGCCGGGGGAAACCCTATCGAAGACCGGAGGTCTTCTCAAGCTCGCATTCGCTCGCAGCTCCCACCCGGTCGGTGCTCGAGCTCCCTCCAGTTGCAGCTCGAAAATGCGAAGCATTTTCTCGTGCTCGCTGTCGCTCGCACCTCCCACGGCGATTCCCATCCCGGTCCACCGTCCGGGACGGTTGCTGAAGGTCGTCCCGTACGGGAGGGGGCGCATACTGAAACCCTCCGGGTTTCTCATGCGTCTGCGTGAAGATAACCCCGACATGCCCTGATCGAGGTTTCCGGCCGGTATTCAGGGGATACCTCGCACCTGATCGGTGCTCAA
>DAQY01000037.1 GCA_002503105.1 Methanomicrobiaceae archaeon UBA206 | reverse complement strand
CAGAAGATCTGAGACGTTACCTAAGACCTCCCGCACAGAGTGTTAGGTATGGCCAATGTGTATGAACAGCTACATAACTGTCATGACAGTAAAATAGGGAAGAGAAAAAAGAGCATAAGCGAAAAAGAACCAAAATGGGAGTGTAAACGGAAAAGATATACGTTCACACTATCAGATCAGGCGCACGAATTTTTGAAGAACCGGGTTACAAATGCGCCCTGATTCATAGAAGAACTGATAATAGGTGCTGAAAGGGGAATCCAGCCTGCGATTGTGACTGTTTCCCCGATTGCGAGTGGGCTCGCTGAGATTCGAACTCAGGATCTCCGCCGTGTCAAGGCGACGTCATAACCAGCTAGACCACGAGCCCGTGTACGACCGGTGCTTTATACTGTACATCATCTGGATATAAAACAATTCGCTTCCGTACGATTCGCAGCGATCGGCGGTCCGCACAGACGGACCGCCGAACCGTGCGGACCGCGAAGATGGAGAGGGATCGTGGAAAGGGGATCGGGGTCCCTTACGGCCCCCTTATATCTCCGCGTACTTCGCGGTGTGGATGCCGTCCACCATCCGGATCTCCTCCATCGCCTCTGCGGGCACAGCGGAGTCAACGGTCAGCACCATGAGCGCCTCCTCACCCGGCCGGTGACGCCCCACCTGCATGCCGGCGATATTGACGTTCACCCGGCCGAGGATGGTGGCGACCCTGCCGATCACGCCCGGCTTGTCGGTATGGCGCGAGATCACCACGTGCCCGGTGGGCGTGAGATCGGTCATGTAGCCGCCGATGTTGACGATGCGCACCCGATTCGGGCCCGAGACGTTCCCGCTCACCGACTCCGACATCCTGTCGGTCTTCGCGGCGATGGTGATGATGTTCTTGAACCCCTCGGCCTCCTCGGTGAGGGTCTCGCTCACCCGGGTGCCGCGCTCCTTCGCCACGAACTCGGCGTTGACGATATTGACCGGGACCTGCAGGATGGGGTCGAGCAGACCCTTCAGGACGGTGCGGGTGATGTACTTGGTGTGCGGCATCCGGGCGATCTCGCCCCCATAGGTGATCTCGATCGACTCGAGGCGCCCCTCCACCAGCTGGATGAGCAGCCTCCCCATCTTCTGCGCGAGCCTGGCGTACGGCTCGATCAGCTCCAGCTGCTCCGGCGGCACCATCGGGGCGTTCACCACGTACTTCGCCGGTCCGCCCTGCAGAACGCTGATACACTGCCTTGCGACCGAGATCGCCACGCTCTTCTGCGCCTCCACGGTGCTTGCCCCCAGGTGGGGCGTCACGATCACCTGGTCGAGTTCGAGCAGCGGGGAGTCGGTCGGGGGCTCCTGCTCAAAGACGTCCAGCGCCGCCCCGGCCACCTTCCCGGCTTTAATCGCGTCCGCGAGCGCTTTCTCGTCGATGATTCCACCACGGGCGCAGTTGATGATTCTCACGCCGTCCTTCATGGCGGCGATGCTCTTTTCGTTGATCATATGGCGGGTCTCCGCGATCAACGGCGTGTGCACCGTGATCACATCGGCTCTCCTGAGGAGATCCTCGAGCGACACCAGCTCGACGCCGATCTGCGCTGCCCGCTCCTTGGAGATGAAGGGATCGTAGGCGATGCACCGCATCTCTATCGCCAGCGCACGCTTCGCCACCTCGCGTCCGATCCGGCCCAGGCCGATGATGCCGAGCGTCTTCTCGTTCAGCTCGATCCCCATGAACTTCGAACGCTTCCACTCGTGCTGTTTCAGTGAACTGTTTGCCTGGGGGATATTGCGGGCGAGCGAGAGCATCATCGCCATGGTATGCTCCGTTGCGGCCAGCGTGTTGCCCTCGGGGGCGTTCGCCACGATGATACCCCTGCGGGTCGCCGCGTCGATATCGATGTTGTCGACGCCGGCGCCGGCGCGGCCGATGAACTTGAGCCTCGTCCCCGCCTCGATCACACGCGCCGTCACCGTCGTGCCGGACCGCACCAGCAGCGCATCGTACTCCCCGATGATGTCGACGAGCTGATCCTCGGAGAGATCGGTCCTGACATCCGCATCGCAAACCTCCCTCAGGATATCGAGCCCTTCCTCTGCCAGCGGATCACTGACCAGTACTCTATATTTCACGGTACAACCCAGTACTTATTCTTCGCCATCAATATTCATGCTTTTTCTTCCGAAATGTTTTAACTTGTGATGAGAAGTATATGTGTGGTGCGAGCATGAAACAATTGCCCGACGTTCTGTGGCTCGAGGAGATAAAAAAGGAAGATATCGTATCTGTTGGCGGAAAAGGTGCATCTCTGGGCGAGATGACCGCCATCGGCCTGCCGGTGCCGAAGGCGTTCGTGGTGACGGCCCAGGCGTTCCGCAGGTTTCTGGTTGAGACAGGGATCGAGGATACGCTCTTTCGCAAACTGGAGCGCCTGGACGTCGACGATGCGGATGCGCTCGAAGCAGTCTCCCGCGACGTTCGGGAACTCGTGATGAGCGTCGAGATACCGGAGCAGATCAGGCAGGAGATCCTCGATGCGTACCACCGCATGGGCGAGGACGGAGACGTCGTTGCGGTCCGCTCGAGCGCGACCGCCGAGGATCTGCCTGAAGCCAGTTTTGCCGGCCAGCAGGAGACGTACCTGAACATCAGGGGCGATGACGACCTGCTGGAGGCGGTCCAGCGGTGCTGGGCCTCGCTGTACGGTGCACGCGCAATCTACTATCGGGCGAAGCAGGGATTCGATGATCGGAGCGTCAATATCGCGGTTGTCGTCCAGCAGCTCGTCCGCTCCGAGAAGGCGGGTGTCCTGTTCACCACCCACCCGGTGACCGGCGAGCCGCTGACCATCATCGAGGCGTCGTGGGGTCTCGGCGAGGCGGTCGTATCGGGGAGCGTCTCTCCCGACAAGTACATCTTCGACCTCCGGACGGAGCGGGTGGTCGACCGCCTGATCGCCGACAAGGAGGTTGCGATCGTCCCGAATGGCGAGAAGGGGACGAAGACCATCAAACTGACCCCGGAACAGCGTGACATGCCCGTCCTCTCCGACGAGGAGATCGCGCGTCTCGCCATGCTCGGCAAGATCGCGGAGGACCACTACGGCGTCCCGCAGGATATCGAGTGGAGCATCGTCGGCGACGACGTCTTCATCCTCCAGTCGCGCCCCATCACGACCATCAAGAGGGCGGAGATCCCCCTCCCGGTCGAAGGGGAGAAGGCCGGCGAGGGGCCGGGCGCCGTCCTGCTGGAGGGGCAGGGGGCGTCCCCGGGCATCGCGAGCGGCAAGGTGGCGATCGTTCACGACGTCAGGGATGCGGGCTCGGTCAAGGAGGGCGACATCCTGGTCGCCAGGATGACCAATCCCGACATGGTGCCGGCGATGCGGAGGGTCAGGGCGATCATCACGGACGAGGGGGGTATGACCTGCCACGCGGCGATCGTGAGCAGGGAGCTCGGAACGCCCGCCGTCGTCGGAACGAAGAAGGCCACGAAGGTGCTGCAGCCGGGCCAGATCGTCACGGTGGACGGCGAGAAGGGGCTCGTCTACGAGGGGGAGATCGCGGCTGCGACGAAGGCGGGTGCGTTGGCGGCGGTGGCGACCGTACCGGCAGCGCCGCCGGTCGCCACCGCCACCCTGGTGAAGGTGAACGTCTCGCTCCCGGAGGCCGCCGAGCGGGCGGCGGCCACCGGTGCGGACGGGGTCGGCCTCCTCCGGATCGAGCACCTGATCCTGGGGTTGAACAGGACGCCGGGCTGGTTCATCGCCCACGGGAAGGAAGAGGAGTTCATCCGGGCGCTGTACGACGGGATCAAGACGGTTCTCGACGCTTTCCCCGGCAAGCCGGTCTGGGTGCGGACGCTGGACGCGCCGACCGACGAGTTCCGGAACATGGAGGGTGGAGACGACGAGCCGCACGAGCACAACCCGATGCTCGGCTGGCGCGGCATCAGGCGCGATCTTCAGAGCCCCGAACAGTTCAGGATGCAGGTGGAGGCGTTCAAGCGGCTCTGGGTGACCGGCTACTCCAACCTCGGCGTAATGTTCCCGATGGTGAACCACCCCGACGAGTTCGTTCAGGCGAAGGCGATGATGAAACGCTGGGGCGTCGACGTAGACAACGTGGCCATCGGCATCATGGTCGAGATTCCGAGCAGCGCCATCCTCATCGAAGACTTCATCAAGGCGGGGATCACGTTCGCCTCCTTCGGGACGAACGATCTGATCCAGTACACCCTGGCGATCGACCGGAACAATGAGAACGTGGCGGGTATGTACAGGTCCACGCATCCCGCCGTGCTCAGGCTGATCGATGATGCCATTCGGGTGTGCCGGGCGCACGGCGTCGAGTGCTCCATCTGCGGCCAGGCTGGCTCCGATCCCGACATGGTGGCCTGGCTGGTGGAGCACGGCATCACGAGCGTTTCGGCCAACATCGACGCGGTCGTCCGGATACGGGCGACGGTTGCCCGGAAGGAGCAGCAGCTGATCCTCGATGCGGCGAGAAAGGACAATGCGGGAATACGGGTGCCCTGAGAAGGAGCTCTTCTCCTTCCTCGCTGCCAGGAGAGAGAAAGATCTCGGATACCGGAATATTCTGAGTTCGATGTGCACCACTCCCCACCCGATCGCGGCGAAGGCGCATGCGATGTTTCTGGAGACCAACCTGGGCGATCCCGGTCTGTTCCCGGGCACGGCCTCGCTCGAGGAGATGCTCGTGTCCCGGCTTGGAACCCTGATGCACCACACCGGGGCCGGCGGCTATGCCACGTCGGGAGGAACGGAGTCCAACCTGCAGGCGCTCAGAATCGCAAAGAAGCACAAACCGGCGTCGAGCCCGAACGTCGTCGTCCCGGCGTCGAGCCATTTCTCGTTCGAGAAGGCATGTGATATCCTGGGGCTTGAGATGCGGACGGTCCCCCTCGATGCGAACTTTCGGATGGATACGGAGGCGCTCGACGGCATGATCGATCGCAATACCATCTGCCTGGTGGGCGTGGTCGGAACGACGGAGTACGGGATGGTCGACCCCATCGAGCGTCTCTCCGAGGTGGCGGAGGACCGGGAGATCTTTCTCCACGTCGATGCGGCATTCGGCGGCATGGTGGTGCCGTTCCTCGAGCGGCCCATACCTTTCGACTTCCGGCTCCCGGGCGTCGACTCCATCTCCGTCGATCCCCACAAGATGGGGATGAGCACGATCCCCGCGGGCTGCCTCCTGGTGCGGGAGCCGAAGGTCTTCAACGCGCTCAACATCGATACCCCGTACCTGACGGTCAGGCAGGAGTGCACCCTTGCCGGCACGCGTCCTGGCGCGTCGGTGGCGTCGGCGCTCGCCGTGCTCGAATACCTCGGCATGAACGGGATGCGTGCGGTCGTCGCCGGGTGTATGGAGAACCAGCGGCGGCTGATCGAGGGGATGGAGACCCTGGGCTATCCCAGGGCCGTGACGCCCGACGTCAACGTGGCGACGTTCGTCTGCGATCGCGCCCCCCCGGGGTGGCGGGTGTCGCGGACGAGGTTTGGGCATATGCGGATCGTCTGCATGCCGCACGTCCACCGCGATGTGGTGGAGGCGTTTCTTTCAGATATGGGTGAGATAGATGCTGGATAAACTGGTACGTTCGCTGGAGGCCTCACCGATCGTCAAGCGGGGTGAGTATAATTACTTCATCCACCCGATCACCGATGGAGTGCCGCTGCTCGAACCGGCGCTCCTCCGCGAGATCGGGTGTGCGATGGTGCGGATTCTCAATCTTGCGGGCGTGGACAAGATCGTCGTCGTCGAGGCGATGGGCATCCCCATCGGGGCGACTCTCTCGCTGATGACCGACATTCCGCTGGTTATCGTGCGGAAACGCCAGTATCGGCTGCCGGGAGAGGTGGCGGTCCACCAGGCGACGGGGTACTCGAAGGGGGAGCTGTACTTGAACGGTGTCACCCGGAGCGACCGCGTCGTGCTCGTCGACGACGTCATCAGCACCGGTGGCACCATGCGCGCCGTCATCGGGGCACTGGACCATGTCGGCGCAGAGATCGCCGATATCTGCGTCGTCATCACCAGGGGTGACGAGGATATCGGCCGGCCGTTCAAGTCCCTGGTGAAGGTCGAGGTCTCGGAGTCGCAGGTACGTGTGGTCGATACATACATCTGAGCTGATCGACGAGCTGCGGCGGCGGGATGTCCGGCGCGTTGCCCTGCAGTTCCCCGCAGGGTTGAAGAGGAGGGCGCCCGGCACCGCCGCCTCGCTCCGTGATGCCGGGTTCGAGGTGGTCGTCAGCGGCGATCCCTGCTACGGCGCCTGCGACCTCGCGCTTGAAGCGCTCGCGCTCGCGGACGTGCTGGTCCACTTCGGGCATGCGCCGATCGAAGGGCGCCCCGACGTGATCTACGAGCCGGTGCACGCCGATTTCGACGTGAACGTCCTGGAACACGCCCTTTCCCTTCTTTCGTGCCGGCGGGTCGGGCTGGTCACCACCGTCCAGCACGTCCACCTGATCGACGAGATGGCGGCGTTCCTGCAGCGGCACGGCATTGAACCGGTGGTGGCAGCCGGCGGTGCGAGGACGCCCCTGCCCGGCCAGGTGCTCGGATGCAGCTTCGAGGCGGCGCGGAAGACGGGGACGGACGAGATCCTCTTCGTCGGCACCGGCCTCTTCCACCCGGTCGGCGTCCGGCTGGCGGTGGGAGCGCGGGTGGTGGCGCTCGATCCCTATACCGGTGCAGCGCAGCCGGTGGACGCCTCCCGCCTGATCAGGCAGCGCTCTGCGGTGGTGGCAAAGGCGCGGGACGCCGGGAGCTTCGGGATCATCGTGAGCACCAAGAGCGGCCAGCAGCGGATCGAACTCGCCCGACGCCTGGCATTGCTCTCCGACCGCGCGGTGGTCGTCCTCATGCGGGAGGTCTGCCCCGACGAGATGCTGAACCTGGGCTTCGGCGCGTACGTGAACACGGCATGTCCCCGCCTGGCGTACGACGACCGGGCGCGGTTCCCGGTGCCGGTGCTCACGCCGCCGGAGTTCGAGATCGTCTGCGGGGTTCGGAGCTGGGACGACTACACCATCGACGAGTTCTTCGACGTATGAACCTGCGGCAGCTGGAGATGCGACTGGAGCGCATAGCGGGGTTCGAGCGGCCGACGCCGCGGCTCGAGCAGTACCAGACGCCGCCCTCCGTCGCCGCCCGCCTCCTCTTCCACGCCTGCATGCAGGGAGCCATCGCGAACCGGCGGGTCTGCGACCTCGGATGCGGCACCGGCATCCTGGCGTGCGGGGCGGCGCTCCTCGGAGCCGCCGCGGTCGCGGGCGTCGACATCGATCCGTCCGCCGTCGAGCAGGCGAAGAGGAACGCCGACCTGCTCGGCGTGGAGGTGGAGTTCCTGGTCGCCGACGTCGCGAATCCGGCGTTCGACTGGGAGCGGCTGCGGTGCGATACGGTCGTCATGAACCCGCCGTTCGGTGCGCAGCGGGTGCATGCCGATCGGCCCTTCATCGACCGGGCGCTCGAGATCGCGGATGTGGTCTACGGCATCTTCAATGCAGGGTCCGCTCCATTCGTTGCGGCGTATACGGAAGGACGGGCGGAGATCGAGGAGGTGATCAGCTGCACCTTCCCGATGCGCCGCACCTTCGCCCACCACCGGAGAGAGCGGGCGGAGATCCGGGTCGATGTCATACACCTGCGGCGCGTGGATACGGCGTGAGCGAGCACCCTGCCGGTATCTCCCGCCCGGGCCCGGTTCCGCCGCGATTCCGGTCGGGATCATCGCCGCCGTCATGCCCTTCCTCGCCGTGGCGTACCTCCGGTAGATCCCTCTGGAGGTCCGGGCCTCCCCCGTACGACCTGCACCCACCCTTACCTTAAGTACCAGGAGAGCAGAAGAGTAGCTCAAATGGTCACCCGGTTCCAGCGGTACAGGCAGATCGCGGATGTGCTGGTCAAGTACGGGTTCGGCATCCTCGTCGAAGAGCTTGTTCCCGGCGCCGAGCGGCTGAGGGCGTTCAGGAAGCGTGCACGCGTCGAGAAGAGATCGGTGTACGAACGGATCCGGCTTGCCATCGAGGAACTCGGCCCCACGTACATCAAATTCGGCCAGATCATGAGCACCCGCAGGGAGCTCCTCCCCCCGCCGCTCATCGAAGAGCTGCAGAGACTGCAGGACCGCGTCGCTCCTCTCCCCTATGAGCAGGTCCGGCCGGTCATCGAGGAGTACTGCCCGAACCTGGAAGAATGTTTCGACCTGATCGAGGAGGAGCCGGTTGCCGCCGCGTCGCTCTCGCAGGTGCACCGCGCGGTGCTGAAGAACGGAGACGTGGTCGCCCTGAAGGTGCAGCGCCCCGGCATCGTCGAGCTGATCGAGACGGACCTTCTGATCCTGCGGTCACTGGCCGACCGGGTGGAGACCATGTTCCCCGATCTGCGGGTGTACAACCCGCGGGGTCTGGTGGACGAATTCTCCGCCCAGATCCGGCGGGAGCTGGACTTCTCCCAGGACGGGATGAACGCAGAGCGGCTGCGGCGGAATATGCGGGACGTCGCCGGCGTACGCATTCCGGGCGTGTACTGGGAATATACCGGCCCCCGCATGCTCACC
>DAQY01000071.1 GCA_002503105.1 Methanomicrobiaceae archaeon UBA206 | reverse complement strand
CGACTTCAAGGAATATCTGGATTCTTCCTCGTGGATACACAGCGAAAAATCAGAGATCTTCTCGACTGACGTCCCTGGAGATACGGCTCAATGATTGTATTTATCAAGAGCCTTTTCTACCCTTGAATATCGTTCGAATACCCGGGTTCTGAAGCGAATGTCCCGCAACAAGGGCTTATCTCGAGGGCTAATGAGCCGTATCGCGATTTCAGAGATCGTGACCCGGTCCCATTCCGATAGGTACGTCTCGATCCGGTTCTCTCATATCTCCCGGCCCCGGCCAGCTCATCCGCCCCTCTCTCTCTGCGTCACCTCATTCAGAAACCGGGTGACGGGATTCCTCATTCCCTCTTCGCTATCGGTAAGGTAATCTACTACCGGCTCTTTACTATTTATGGCCCTGCATTCCTCCATTTGTCAGTTTGGAGTGGATGCAGGGACTCTTCAATTTTACAGCTTTATGCGCACACTACCCGGCAAGATCCTGCGCGCGGAGGGCGATCGGATGTCCCAGATCCTCCGGGCGCAGGGCGAAGCGCAGGGGGCTGCGCATCCTTTCGGTCGGTGCCAGACCCCCCGATCGGCGGGCGATCACGGTGCTCTCGCTCGACGCCCTGCAGCGGATGGCGGACGGGCAGGCGACGAAGATCGTCTTCCCGTTCGAGTTTTCGAGCCTGATCCGCCAGGTCTCCACGTACCTCGGCGCCACCGAGAAGATGCCGGAGGGGGGAGGTCCCTTTAGAGGCTATCCTGGGCGAGATCCCCGGGAGGGAGGAGATCCGGAAGGGACCGGAGGAGGTGGTGAAGAAGAGCGAGGAGGAGGGGGTTTAGGTCGAGAGGGAGTTTCCGCTTCATCTCCGGCAGGTCAGGGGAATACGGACCTTACCATCCATGCGATGTACGGGAGCGTTACCAGCACCACCAGCGCGAACAGCATCAGCCCGCTGATCGACGCCACCACCCGCGGTGCGTACCGTGACAGCCCCCACCGCTCGAACAAGCGCTCGATCGCTTCTTTCATGATGTACCCGCCGTCGAGGGGCACGAGCGGCAGTGCGTTGAACGTGCCCACAGCGAGGTTGAACCACCCGCTCCAGAAGAGGATCTGAATCAGCACCCAGAAGAGCGTGAAGGGGGCATCCCAGGCGACCGCTGCCGGCGTATCGATGACCAGGACATCGAGCTGCATCTGGTTGCCCCACATGAAGACGTCGAAGGGGACCAGCATCAGGATGAGCGCTCCCGCCGGGTTCGCGATCTGCTGCAGCGTGCTCTCCACGCCTCCCGCATTGTAGTAGTAGACTCCCATGAACCCGGAATCGTGATCCGACAGCGCCTCCGGCCACTCCGCGAGCGTCAGCCGGTACGTGGTCCGCGTGCCGTCCTTCTCGACCGTGAGCGAAACCCGGTCGCCCGGTCGGGTGGTCTCCATAAACCGGGCGACGTCGTCCTGCGTGCTCACGGGAACGCCGTTGATCTCCCTGATAATCGAGTATCCAGGTACTCCTGCCTCTGCTGCCGGATAATCCCTGTAGACGCCCTGGATAAGCGGCATCGCCGTCGGCACCGCCATCCCGAGGAGCAGGAACATGACGGCGAAACAGGCGAAGGCGGCCACGAGGTTGTTCGTAATGCCCGCACCGAACATCCTGATCTTCGGCATTCCTTCTGCCCGCTCGACATCCTCCTCGTCGGGCTCGACGAACGCGCTTATGGGGACGACCGCGATCAGCAGGCCCATGCTCTTCACCCGCATATCCTCGACCCGGGCGAGGACGGCATGGCCGAACTCGTGCACGACGATGGTGAAGACGAGGCCGAACCATACGGCGAAGGTGAAGGGGATGGCCTGGTTGACGCCGGGTATGGTGAGGATGTTCCGGGGATCGTGGATGCCGGTCGGCTCGGGCGGCTGGATGATGTACTGCGGCAGGACGGCGATGAGCATCACCGCCATGAAGACCGATATGAGCACGACCGTAACCGCCCCTGCCGTCCCGTATCCCCGCAGGACGGTCCTGAACCTGGTGAACCAGTCAAAAATAGCGACTTTATCGGTTTTGATCGCCATGATCGGACCGTAAAACATGATATGGTCCGCAAAGAGCCCCCTATTGCGGATATACGTGGCGATCAGGAGGTATGCGGCGACGACGAGGATGAGTATCTGGAGCCAGCTCATCAGTTACTGTTCGCGGGGGTGCACCTTAAATCCTTGTACGTCTTCTGAAGCGTTCGGTATGGAGTGCCGGTTCCGGTTACTGGTTCGCGGCGATGATGTCTGTATCGTGCTGCCATATCCGCCGTCAAAGGGGATCGTTCACGGCAGCGTGCTGGAAGGCGAGATTTGGCCGGCGGATGCCGCGCACCCGTCAGAAATCCATCAGACTCCTCTGGAACAGGTTCGCCACCGTCTTCCAGCTGTGGCGGGCGCAGGCAGGCGGAGCCCCATGCTCCCTGATATAATCTCTGAGAAACGCGACGGTGACAGCATCGGAGGGGTACCCGCTCCCGATCTCGCCGAACCGATCCTTCAGATCCCGGATGGCGCGGTCGCGGGTGACCTTGGCGACGATGCTCGCCGCCCCCACGATCGGGCGGTAGGTGTCCGCCCGGTGCTCCGCAACGATCCGGCAGGGGAAACTCAGGTGGCCAGCAACCTGCCTGCCGTAGCGCTCCGCGTTCACGTCACAGGCGTCGACGTAGGCGCAGTCGGGGCGCAGACCGGTGATGGCCGAGGCGTGGAGCTCGGCGACGACGGCATTCATGCTCATCCGGCTCCGCACCTCGTCGATCTCGGCGGCGTCGATGGTGACGATCGAGACCGCACAGTCGCGGAGGATCCGGTCGTAGAGCGCCTCACGCTGTTTCGGTGAGAGCATCTTTGAGTCGTGGATGGGCAGGGCGTCGAGGTCGTGCACGCTCATGCACCCCACGGCGGCGACCACCATCGGTCCGAGCACCGAACCCTTTCCAGCTTCGTCAACCCCGCAGATCACTGCGGGAGATGTTTGCTTCGCAAGGTATTTGAATGCTCACGAATAAAACGAGATGGAATGTACACGATCATCGTTGGCCTGGGGGGCATCGGCCGGAATCTCACCGCGATCGCCGTGAACGCCGGGGATTCCGTGGTGGTCATCGACCAGGATGAATTCCGCGCCAGCGACATCCTCGAGCACTACGACGTCCTCGCCATCACGGGGAACGCCACCGACAAATCAGTGCTGGAGGATGCGGGCATCGATCGGGCGGACGCGCTGGTCGCCACCACCAGCGACGATGCGGTGAACCTGATGACCTGCTGGCTGGCAAAACGCTACAACGTCCGGAACGTGGTCTCGATCGTCAACCAGAAGGAGCACTCGGACCTCTTCAAGGAGGTCGGGGTGAAGATCAGCGAAAATCCGGACGAACTGGTCGCGACCAGGCTGTACTACTGGGCAAAGAGCTCGAACATGCAGCAGCTCGCCACCATTCCCGGCGGCACCATCTTCGAGATCATCGCCGAAGAGGGCGCTCCGATCGTCGACCACGAGATCCGGGAACTGGATGTGCGGGACTTCGTCTTCATCGCCATCCGCCGTGCGGGCGGTGACCTGATCATCCCGAGCGGCACGGTGCGGATACGTCCCGGCGACGTGATCACCGTGTTCACGAAAAAAGAGGCTGAGGATGAGACGCTGAAGCTGCTCAACAGACAGCTCAGAGCATCAGGAGAGTGAATCCTTCAGCCCCTTCAGCTCAAACAGCATCTTCGGGTTCCGCTTGATCAGCTCTTTGATGAGCGCCATGACCGTGAACTCGTGCAGGTCGATGCTGGCGATCGATTCTGCCAGGGCGTTGAGCTGCGGATCGCTGAGGTTGATGAAGAACTCCTTCACCTTATAGTTCCGCTCGAGCAGCCTGCCCATGTGAGAGGTGCGCCACCCCTCATCGTACTGCATCAGGGCGTCCTTCGAGCAGTCGCCTGCTGATACGCACGCGGCCACGACCGTTCCCGCCAGCCGTCCGGTGAACATCGCATTGTAGATGCCGCCGCCGGTGACGGGGTCGACGACCCGTGCTGCGTCCCCCACCACCATGAGACCGTCCGCCACCGTACAGGAGAGGGGCCTGCAGACGGAGACGCCGCCGACGATGCACTCGATCACCTTCCCCCCCGGGAAGGCTTTGGCGACGAACCGGTCGAGGTAGTCCCTGGCCCGGCCGCCGTCCCGGTTCTTCGACCCGGGGATGCCGATGCCGACGTTCGCCGTCCGCTCGCCCTTCGGGAATACCCAGGCGTAGCCCTGAGGAGCGATCTCGTTGCCGAGATAGAAGTCGGTGGATGCGGGATCGATCGGGATGTCGGTCATGAGGTACTGGGCGCAGCTCATCATCTCCCTGAGCGGGACCGTCGTGTCGATGCCTGCCCAGCGTGCGAACTTCGACTCGACGCCGTCGGCGGCGATGACCGCGTCGGCCCCGATATTCCTGGCCGCACCGCAGGAGATGACCCGTGCACCCTTCACGGCGCCCCTCTCCATGATCGGCGCCACGGCCCGCGTCTTGACCGCAACGTCGGATCCCGCCTCCGCCGCCTGCCAGACGAGCTCCCTGTCGAAGACCTTCCGGTCGAGGATGTACCCGACCTCGTTGCCCGCCTGATCCTGTTCGAGGTGGATGGCGGTTCCGTTGGGAGCGATGATCTTTGCCCGCTCGATATCTGCCGAGATCCAGCGCTCGTCCGGCTCGATGAACTCCTTTAAGAGGTCCTTGCCGATCCCCTCCGCACAGCGGACGGGCGTGCCGATGGCGGGGCGCTTCTCGATGAGACAGACCGAAAGCCCCGCTTCGGCGGCAGTCTTCGCGGCAATGGCGCCGGCAGGTCCGCCGCCGATGACGAGGAGATCGTAGTTAGTCTTCATGGACAACCTCCAGTGCTCCCAGCGGGCATGCCCGTGCACAGATGCCGCAACCGATGCAGTCCCCCTCCACGCTCAGGTAGGCGTCGATCAGCTCGAGCGCCCCTTCCGGGCAGACGGCAACACAGGCGCCGCAATATCCACACACATCTCGGTTTATGTTGAGCATTGTAGATATGTCGTTGTTGCAGTTCTAAATACTTTTACGTTAATCTCCCGATGTAGGAAACCTGTCATCCTCTCCGGCGTAAAATCGCCTTGAATTATGCATTCAGGGGTATTGGGCTCGTATTTCGGGCGACGGCGACCGGTGGTGCATACCGGTACGTATTTAGTGGTCCGAGCGACAAAAGGGTACCCGACGGATCGACGTCTGCATGGAGTCCTGTGTTCGTTAAACAAATACATAAGTGCTAACGCAAACTTATTTTACAAAAGGGGTGCTATGGGATTGAAGGGTGGATCTACGCAGGATGAAGTGATGGCCGTCTCCCTCGCAAAACTCGGGCTCCGCAATGGCGATGTGGTCGCCGATATCGGCTGCGGCACGGGCAAGGTCTCGATCGCCGCATCGAAGCATGTCGGGCATGTCTATGCGGTGGACAGGCGACCGGAGGCGATCGCCCGTGCGAGGCGGCAGGCGGCGGATGCCGGGGTTTTGAACATCGATTTCTACGAAGGCGATGCGGTGGACTTCCTGATGGGCGTCGATGCGCTCGACTGCGCCTTCGTCGGCGGATCGCAGCGCCTGCAGGAGGTGCTCGATCTCCTGTCGGAGAGGGTGCGGCGGACCGTCGTGGTGAACGCCGTCATGGTGGAGACGGTGTACGAGGCGATCCGGAGCATGAAGCGCCTGGGCATCTTCCGGGAGGCGGTCCACCTGCAGGTCTCTCGCTCTGCGGAGATTGCCGGCGGCATTATGTTCAAACCCCTCAATCCCGTCTATATCATCGTGGGGGGCAGGATCCCATGCTCGTAGGCGTGGGGCTCGGCCCCGGCGATCCGGAGCTGCTGACGCTCCGGGCCGTCCGATACCTGCGGGAGGCGGACGCGGTCTTCGTGCCCGGGAAGCTCGCCGACGATCTGGTGAGGCCCTACCGGCCCGACGCCGTCACCCTGGAGTTTCCCATGACGAGCGACGAGGAGGAGATCCGGGCGTGCCTGGAGTGCAACGCCGATCGGATCGCACCTGCGGCGAAGGAGGGGTGTGCGGTCTTCGGCATCGTCGGTGACCCGAACTTCTACTCGACCTTCTCCCGCCTCTGCGAGACGATACGGTATCGGTACCCCGACATCCGCGTCGCCACCGTGCCCGGGATCAGCTCCATCACCGCCTTTGCGTCCGTCGCGAACGTCCCGGTTGCGGGCGGATTCGTGGTTTCCGACGGCAGGGAACCCGAGGCGCGGATCATCATGAAGGTGCGCCGCCCCGCGGAGATGGCGGCAGCGCTGCGCGCAGAGGGTTTCTTTGAGTTCGTCCTTGTCGAGCGGATGTACATGGAGGGGCAGCGGGTCTACCGCGACGACGACCTCCCCGAGGAGAGCGACTACTTCTCCGTCCTGTTTGCGAGGCGTTCGCATGGGTAAGGTGTACATCGTCGGGGCGGGGCCGGGCGCCCCCGACCTCATCACGGTCCGGGGGATGGATCTCGTGGAGCGGGCGGACGTCCTCGTCTATGCCGGATCGCTCGTGAACCCGGCACTCGTGGAGCGATCGGGGGCGTCGATCAAGCTCGACAGCTGGGGGATGAGCCTCGAGGCAATCGTCGCTGCGATGGCGGAGCACGCGAATGCGGGGAAGCTCGTGGTGCGCCTCCACTCCGGCGATCCCGCACTCTACGGCGCAATCGTCGAGCAGATGGCGGAGCTTGCGCGGCGCGGGGTCGAGGCGGAGATCGTTCCCGGCGTCTCGTCGCTCTTCGCCGCGGCGGCGGCGCTCGGGACACAGCTGACGCTCCGCGACGTCTCCGAGAGCCTGATCGTCACCCGCCCCGCCGGCGCGACCCTCGCGGAGGACCGGATCGCCGAGCTCTCCCGTCACGGGCAGACGATGGTGGTCTTCCTGGGCGCCGAGCGGATGGAGGAGGTGCTCGCCAAGGTGGAGTGCCCGCCCGAGACGCCTGCCGCGGTCGTGTACCACGCCTCCTGGCCCGACCAGAACGTCGTCCGGGGCACGGTCGCCGACATCGCACAGAAGGCCAGGGACGCCGGTATCGAGCGGACTGCGCTCATCATCATCGGAAAGGTCGTGGATCCCGCCACGTCGGGATTCGGGAGGTCGGTTCTGTACTCATGACAGATACGGCCGTCATCGCACTGTCCCGGTCTGCGCCGGAGGGGCGCCGCATTGCCGGTGAGATCGGCGCCGACTTCATCGAGTACTCTCCGGACGCCTTCCGGTCGGCGTTTGCGCACTACCGGCGGATCGTCGCCCTGATGTCCGCCGGCATCGCTGTCCGGCAGATCGCACCCCTGCTCGCCGGCAAGTGGCGGGATCCGGCGGTGGTGGTGGTCGGCCCGGACCTGCGCCATGCCGTCCCGATCCTCGGCGGACACCACGGCGGGAACGACCTGGCCCGCGACCTCGCCGCGCTCGGGATCGAACCGGTGATCACCACTGCGACCGAGGCGCACGGTCGGGAGTCGGTGGAGGCGATCGCCAGACGCTCCCGGTGCGAGGTGGTGAACCGGACGTCGACGCGGGCGGTGAACGCGTCGATGCTGGATGCCGACCTCCCCCTCTATACGATCACCGGGCCCGGAATCGTGATCGCCGGTCCGGGAGTCTCCCTGCTCGTCCGGGAGGGGGAGTACGTGGTGGGCGTCGGCTGCCGGAAGGGCGTCGATGCCGGGGAGGTGCTCGCTGCGCTTCGGGAGGGGCTACGCGAGGCGCAGGTTCGCCCCGACGAGGTGCTGGTCTACGCGACGACGGCGAAGAAACGGGGCGAGGCGGGGCTGCGGGAGGCGGTGGAGGCCCTCGGCGGGAACCTGGTCTTTCTGGACGACAGGACCGTCAACGCCGTGCCTGGCACCGCCCCCTCGCGTGCGGCACTGATCGGGCTTGCCGGGGTGGCCGAGCCGTGCGCTCTCGTCCTCTCAAAGCGCAGAGAACTGGTGCTGGAGAAGCGAATCTATGGGAGTGTTACCGTTGCAGTCGCACGATAGCAGGAAAGGACGGCTCTATATCGTCAGTACCGGGCCCGGGAACCTGCAGCAGATGACCCCGAGGGCGCTCAAGGCGCTCGCTGAGGCCGAGTACGTCATCGGCAACGCCTTCTATCTCGACCTCGTCGCCCCGCTGCTCGCCGGAAAACGAGTGATCCGCAGCTCCATGGGCAGGGAGGTCGAGCGGGCGAAGAAGGCAGTGGCGCTTGCGCACCGGCACGTCGTTGCGGTGGTGAGCGGCGGCGATGCCGGCACCTACGGGATGGCGAGCATCGTCCTCGAAGTCGTCGAGCGGTCGGGGTCCGATACCGCGGTGGAGGTGATTCCGGGGATCTCGGCGGCGATCTCGGCGGCGGCGCGCCTGGGATCTCCGCTCTCCGGGGACTGCGTCACCATCAGCCTTTCGGACCTTCTCACCCCCTGGGAGGAGATCGAGCGGCGTCTCGATCTCGCGTTCCGGATGGGCGTGCCGGTCGCTATCTACAACCCCCGGAGCGGCGGGAGGCCGCACAACCTGGCACGGGCGGTCGCGGTTGCACGCCGCCACCTGCCGGCGGAAACGCCCGTCGGGGTGGTCAGGAACGCCTACCGGGACGGCGAGGAGTCGCTGGTCACCACGCTGAGATCGTTCGAGGATCGGCTCGAGTCCGTGGACATGCACTCGATCGTCATCGTCGGCGGCGAGGAGAGCAGGATCTGGAGGATGGGATCTGATGTCAGAGGAATCATCACACCGCGGGGATACCACCGGAAGTACGTATACTGATCTTGCGGCGGTCACCCGGGAGGCGTATGAGATCTCTCAAAAAAGCCGCACCCTGGCACGTGAACGGGTGGGAGACGCCACGCTCGAAGACCGGATCCGGCAGCGCTGTGCGGTCGCGGTCGGGGACTTCGCGATGGCAGACCTGATGCGGTTCTGCCGTGATCCGGTCGAGGCGGGCGTGGCAGCGCTCGGACGGAGGGCGCCGATCGTCGCCGACATCCGTATGGTGCAGGCCGGCATCCTGAAGAAGGGGCACGAGAGCGACGTGGTCTGCGCCCTCGACTACGGCGGGAATCTCGCGCACGCACGCGGGATCACGCGAACCTCCGCCGGTTTTCTCGCGCTTGCGGACCGGCTCGCAGGCGCGATCGTGGTGGTCGGCAACGCCCCATCGGCGCTGCTCCAGGTCTGCGATCTCATCCGGGGCGGTGTCCGACCGGCGCTGGTCATCGGTGCCCCGGTTGGGTTCGTGAACGCGGCGGAGTCCAAAGAGGCGCTCCGGGCGCTCGACGTCCCCTCGATCTCCAGCGAGGGGACCCGCGGCGGCACTCCGGTGGCGGTGGCGGCGATGAACGAGATCATTACCATTCACGCCGGACGTGGCGGTGATGAGAGATCCGGTGACTGACTTCAGGTACCCCGATGCCTGGGTGCGGGCGTGCCGGCAGCCCGAACTGCTGCCTGATGTGGAGCGAGGGCTCTGCATCCTCACCGCCTCCGGCGACGTGCTCAGGCGGGGGTATACGACCGGCACCACGGCGGCGGCGGCCTGCAAGGCGGCGGTGATCTCCCTTGCCCGAAAGGTCTCGGAGGTCACCGTCACCATTCCCTGCGGGCTGACCGTGACCCTCGCGGCGGATGCGTACCGCGGGAACGCGTCCTGTTTCAAGGACGCAGGCGACCACGCCGACGATGTGACCGCCGGTCTCGAGTTCGTCGCCTGTGCGATTCCCGCATCCTCCGGTATCCAGTTCGTTCCCGGTGAGGGGATCGGCATATTCGTCCGGGACACACCCCGTTCCCGGGCGGGCACGCCGGCGATCAGCGCCCCGGCCCTCGCGTCCATCAACCGGGCCCTCCGGGAGGCGGTGACGGAGGCGGATCTTCCGGGTGCGACCGTTATACTCTCCGTCCCCCGGGGAGCGGCGATCGCGCAGAAGACGTTGAACCCGCGGGTGGGCATCGCGGGCGGCATATCGATCCTGGGGACGACCGGACTCGTCGAGCCCTGGAACGACCACCTGGAGGGGTCGGTGCTCGACCGGGTGGCGCGCGCCGAAAAGGTGGTGCTGACGACGGGGCGCACCGGTCTGCGCTACTCCCGGCTCTTCTTCCCGCAGCACGAGGCGGTGCTGGTCGGCAGCAGGATCCGCCCGGCGCTCGAGCAGGCGCACGGCGACGTCGTCCTCTGCGGGCTCCCCGGGCTGATCCTGAAGTTCATGAATCCGGACGTGCTCGCGGGCACCGGATGTGCGACGGTCGAGGAGCTGGCGGCGACGCCGGCGTGGGAGAAGGTTGCGGAACGGGAGATCGCGGCGTTCCGTGAGCGGTACCCGCACGTCCGGGTCGTGATCGTGAACCGCGAGGGCAGGATCATCGGTGAGTCGGCATGAAGATCGTGGGCGTGGGCTGCGGACCGGGGATGCTGACCGAAGAGGCGATCCGTGTGCTGCGGGAGGCGACGCTCGTCTGCGGCTCGGATCGCGCGATCGCGCTCGCCCGCCCCCACCTTCAGGCGGGGTGCGAGGTGCGTGCAATCACCGATTACGGGCGCCTCCGGGAGCTTCCCGACGACGCCGTGGTGCTCTCGACGGGCGATCCCATGCTCGCGGGCTTGGGAGCACTCCCGGGCGACGTGGTGCCCGGCATATCGTCGCTGCAGGTCGCCTTCGCCCGCCTCAAGATCCCGGAAACGCGGGCGGCGGTGATCTCCGCCCACGGGAAAGATCACGACCGGGCCATCGCGGACGCGTGCGAGGAGATCGAGCGGAGAAGAGTCGTGTTTCTCGTCGCCGATCCGGCGTTCGACCTGCGGGCGCTCGCCGCCGCGCTCCCGCCAGCATGCCGGATCGCCGTCTGCGAGGACCTCGGTTATCCGGGGGAGCGGATCGCCGTCGGTACTGCGGCGGAGCCGCCGGCGGTGCGGGGTGAGCTGTTCGTCGTGGTGGCAGGGGAGTTTTAGCGGATCTCCGGCATTCCCGCGCCATCCCCCCATTTCCAGCGGGCGTGCGAGCCGCCAACGAACGGCTGCCAGCACCGTCCGGCGTAACCTCACCGGACCCGAGCGCTCCGCGGACGATGAGACGCACAGCGCCAGGGAGGAATAGCTTTATATTTCCCTGTGCACTCCTCCCCGGAGGTGGTGAGGCGATGAGCCTGCGGGCGTATGTGGTCATTGCCGGAATAACGCTGATTCTGACCGTGATCTGGGTCGTCCTCCTCGTCGCGGCGGAGTGGATCACCGGGCCGTCCATGACCGTTGAGGAAGCAGCCGGGATGGTCGAGCAGCTCGGTATGCTCTACAACGGGCTGTACCTGACCGGGATGGCCGCGACGATATTCGCCACGATCCTGCTCGGCGGCCTGTATCTCTCCTGCAGGGCCAGATATCCGGGGCTCTCCGTCACCGGGCTCCTGTTCGGCCCGGTCTACTGCGCGCTGACCCTGATCGTCGTTGCGTTCCAGCTCGGCATCGTCAACCTGCTCCTCTCGGGGCAGGACGTCATCGGTCCGGAGATCGCATCGATCCCGCTCGTCGGGCCGGCGATTCAGGAGGCGGTCACGAACGCCACGCGGGGGCTGGTCGGAACGTCTCTCCAGCAGCTGCAGGGATCGTCGGTCTGGGCTCTGAATGGTTTCAGGTACGCGGTCCTGGGGATATCGGCGGTTGCATTCGGCATCGCCCTGATCCGGCGGGGAGGATATGCGAGTGTTGCGGGCATCTTTTTGATTCTGAACACCGTCGCTGCGATCATCGCGCTCGCCATGTTCGCTGCCGGCAGCGATCTGTTCACCTGGGGAGCGGTGGCTGCGGGGATTCTGTTCATTGTGGCGCTGGTGTTCCTCCTGCCGATGTTCTACCGGGAGGCTGAAACGGGATCGCGAGAGGTCTGAGCGGTGCCAAGATCGCCGGGCCCCGGTACGGTCGGTCGGTTCTAAACGTTCGGAAGTCCGCCGGGGTATATCGAACCGGGGGATCACCTCCGTATTTATGTGACTGGCGGTTTACGAAGCCGGAGCATATCCCAGAAGTGTCCTGTAATCGAAGGTCGATTCGGATCGAAGCATTCTCATCCAGTGTGTCAGCAGAAAAGAGCTGGAATACGTGCCGGATCGAGAGCACGGCTTTTTACGGGCTATCAGACCGAGGGAAATGTGAGGGGGCCCAGGACCGGAGCTGGAGAAAATGCGCCAGCATTTTCGACTTGCGACTGACCGGGGGGCAGTCGCCTGAGAAGGTGCGAGAGCATCTTCAAGGGGGGTCTCCCCCTCCCGCCAAGAGTTTCGGGAGAATCTCCAGAAGAGTTACGGCTTGGCGATATCCAGAAGAGGTTCAAGAAGAGAGTACACGAAGGACCCCGCATAGGGGACCAAATACGGCAGCTGCATGGGAACCCTGTTCGCGCCGGACCGCTCGAGCGGTGCAAACGCATAAATCGGATGCATCCGCACGTTACGGAATGGAGAATGTTGCACATCCCTCGAAGAAGAGGAGTGATGGATCTGTGAGGCTGCTTCTGAAGCTCCGGGCTGAGGCGGATCAGAAGGACATCTCCCTGGATTACCATAAGCTGCAGGGTTTCGTCTACCGCATGTTCCAGGAAGGGGGGTATCCGGGCATCCACGATAAAGAGGGTTACAAATACTTCTGCTTCTCGAACCTTTTTCCCTACGGCGACATGAGAGAGGGCGATCTCAGGAGCTTCATCGTCTCTTCCCCGAGCACGCAACTCATCGACGCCCTCGCCGATCAGATCTCCGCCCGTACGGAATCACGCGTCCATATCGGCGACTGCTCCTTCTCTATCCAGAGCTGGCGTCGCCTGAAGGTTCCCCTCCCCGCTCCCCCGGTCAGGATCGCCTGCGCCACCCCCATCATCCTCCGCATTCCGGAGCGGAACTACGATCGTTACGACGTGCCGGAGGATGAGCGGAAGCCCCGGTACGTCTACTGGCGCCCCTCCGTATCATTCGATGCGTTCGTGAAGCAGCTGTCCGAGAACCTGGTCAAAAAATACAACGGGTTCTACGGGACGGAAGTGGCGGCTGACAACCTCTTCGAGCAGTTCTTCTTCAAGAAGCCGGTGCACACCCGGATCATCATCGGCGGGAGAAGCTACGGCGTCGCGGCGAGCCTGTGGGAGTTTTCGTGGAGCTACATGAACCCGCTGCAGAAGAAGATCGTCGGGTTCGGGCTGGATACGGGGTTTGGGGAGCGGAACAGCTTCGGGTTCGGGTTTGTGAATTTGGTATACCCACCGAGGACTGCCCGTCCAGCTACTCCATAAAAGCCCCCGGATCGCGGTGTTCGGCCAGCAACCCGAGATCGGAATCGTATGTAGCGTTCACAAAGAGCATTCCCTCACTCGCAGATATCCTGCCCTCGCCCTTCAGCCGGCGGTACTGCCCCACACTGAGCGGAAGTGTGTACTGCATCGCACCGTACAGATCGCCGGCCTGGACACTCTCGATGTAATCGGCTCGGAATGCTTCCGGAACTGCTTCTATCGAATCGAATAGCCTATAAAAATCCGATTCGCTCCGATCGGCATTTTCAAATGGAACAGTCTCATCAATGACCTGTGAGAATATTTTTCGTGTATCTTTGAACTGCTTCTCACGTTTCCCGAAACCGTCTCGATATATCCTGTCCGCCACGCCCTGCACCAGCCATTCATGCAGTTGATCGATCTTTGAAAGTTCATCGAGAGTATTCCTGACGATCTCTCCATCATAGATGAACGAATCCTGTTCCGATCCCTCAGTGAATACATATACATCGCAGATCCCTTTCTCCCGTCTTCGATTGACTCGACCGAACCGCTGAATCAGTGCGTCGATAGGAGCCGGCTCACTGAAACACACATCATAGTCGATATCGAGTGATACTTCGATTGCCTGTGTGCCGACAAGCAGATCGAGTGATGCAACCTCCCGTTCAATCCGCTCCCTGTCTCGCAGGATGAATTTGGAGTGCAGCAGAGCCGATTTTTTTGCTGTCTCTTTGAGTTCAGCGTAAACCTTCTGCGCCTGCTTTACTGTATTGCAGACGACGAGTACTCTATCACCACCCCTGATCCGGTTCCTGATACCATCTAAATGGTCGAAGATGTCTCCATCCAGGAGAGAACATGCATGCCGTGTATATGCGCCGAGCTCGCTCTTATCCATCGTCAGGACGTTCGGAATGCCGAGAGCGTCGGTAAAGAGTACCTTGATAAACTCCGGCAATGTCGCCGACATCAAAAGAATTTTCGCCTCGAGTTCGCGTTTTACAAATTCGCACATCGACAGGATGAGACCGACTGTTCGTGCGTCGTAGGCGTGAATCTCGTCCAGTATAAAGACGCCCTGATACATCTCAAGCAACCCCATCTCGTACCCTTTGATCGAAAAGAGGTGTTTTAGCAACTGAAACGGCGTCATTATCTTATAGGGGCTGTAAATTTTCCTTGCAACATTCTTGTGCAGCCGGTATCCGCCACCATTCTCATACATGCGGGACAGGAAATATGACGCCCTGCCGTGGAGCAGCGATACGCACCCCTCATCGTTGTACCGAGGACCGAACCGCCCCAGTAACCTTCGGTACATGGCGTTAATGCTTGCCGTATATGGCAGCGAGTAGAAAACCCTGCTCCCCCCGGATGCATTGAGGTTGGTCGTCGCCCAGAATAGCGCCGCCTCGGTCTTCCCCGACCCGGTGGGTGAGA
>DAQY01000030.1 GCA_002503105.1 Methanomicrobiaceae archaeon UBA206 | reverse complement strand
AAATCAATTCGGGATACCACATCGCACGGAGAAGAACAAAAAAAAACAGAATCCGGAGCACCGATCTCCATCGGTGCGCCTGTGCCGATCGGCCGACAATCGCCGCTCGCATGAAAACCGGATCCGCGAGCCCGCCTCGTGGTAATCCTCGATCCCGGCATGATGGGCGTGGTGGACGTCCTTCAGGGGCTCGAGGAGGAGGGAACGTACGGCCTGGACGGGACGGTCGTGCCGATCACCACGTCGACCTGACCGAAACAGCGCTCTCGCTCGATCTGGTCTGGTCGCCGTCTCCTCCTTCCGCGCGGGCGGCGATCGGGGTGAGTCCTCTCCATGAACGAAACGTGAAGGCGGCCGAGGCGGCATACCGGGATCCGATCCTGTGAGAGAGCGACCGGCGCTCGGCGCACCTGTGGAGACCCCCCCTCCGGAGAAACAGGTTCATGGCGGATCTTCCGGCCCGAGGTGGACCGCAAGCAGTGCTACGCCTGCGGGATCTGCGTCGACGAGTGCCCGAAGAGCGCGATGGTGAGAGAGGATCGCTAACCCTCCTCCTCGATCGGGCACTGCGCAATGTACTCGAGGTTGAACCGGTAGAAGTGCGTGTAGCCGCAGTTCTGACAGCGGGTCGTGAAGTGGTTGCACCCGATCACCAGGTCGTGCGGCCCGGTCGTACCACAGTGCTTACAGGGCGCAGCCGTCTCCAGTTCCCAGACGTCGTAGCACCCGATCGGGGTGTATGTACCCTTCTCGCCGACGTGCTCGATCCTGGGAACGAAGATGCGCGTGGCACCGCAGTGCGAGCAAACCACCTGCGCCTGTGCGGAGACCGCTTTGATGATCTGGTCCGCATCGTCTCCACAGTTGTAGCAGGTCGTCCGGTGCTTGGTGAAGATGAACCGCTCGCTCATGGTAGGTACTCTGGCGAACCATCCGCAATAATATGATCCTCCCGACGGAGTTCCGCACTCCCCCGATCATGAAAATCAGGAGCATGTACAGGGCGGTACCCGGTGCGTGCAGCCTGCGGCGGTGCCGTGCACCGCAGATAGGATGCAGCCCGGCAGCGGGATCACGTATAAATAGTATCCCCGCTTCCCTGGTAGCGTGCCAGGGAGGCGAAGAGAAATGGCTGAATTGAGAGTTGCACCCGCCGTCTGTGCGTACTCCACCGAGAGTCTGGAGAATCTCCACGTCGAGATCGAACTGCCCGGCGTCGCCAAGGAGGATATCAACCTGCGGATGCAGGAGACGAGCTTCACCATCGACGCGAGGCGGGAGGATATCCGGTATATCGGCACGTACGCGATCAACACCCCGGTGGACCCCGAGCAGGCGAAGGCGAGCTTCAGGAACGGGCTGTTAACCGTCGAGGTGCCGTACAGGGAACGACCGACGCCGGAGAAGGTCATACCCGTCTCCGGGTGATCGTGCTGGCGCGCCGGTGTGGACGGGAGAGCGGGATCACCGTCTCCACCACTTTTATTAACCGGTACCGGCAGGTCAGGGTGTGAAGCGTATGGCACCGGCACACGGACATCAACAGAAGATCGCACCTCCGAACAGACTGATTCACGAAAAAAGCCCGTACCTGCTCCAGCACGCCCATAACCCCGTCGACTGGTACCCCTGGTGCGACGAAGCGTTCGAGAAGGCGCGAAGCGAGGAGAAGCCGATCTTCCTCTCCATCGGTTTCTCTGCCTGCCACCGGTGCCATGTCATGGAGAGGGAGTCCTTTGAGGACCCGCAGGTGGCGAAACTGCTGAACGAGGTCTTCGTCTCCGTCAAGGTGGACCGCGAGGAGCGCCCCGACATCGATCAGATCTACATGGCCGCTGCAGAGGTGCTGACCGGAGGGGGAGGATGGCCGCTCACCGTCTTCATGACCCCCGACAGGAAACCGTTCTTTGCTGCGAGTTACGTCCCGAAAGAGAGCAGGTACGGCATGACCGGCCTGCTGGATCTCATCCCCCGCATACGGAAGGCCTGGGTGTCGCAGCGGCACGAGCTCGAGGATGCCGGGAGCCGGGTGATGCAGGCGCTGCGCCGGGCCGCGGAGGGATCGCCGGGCGAAGCGCTCGACGAACGTACCCTCGATGCGGCGTATGACGCGCTGTTCAGGAGATTCGATGGCGAACACGGTGGTTTTGGCGATGCGCCGAAGTTCCCGACGCCGCACCACCTCCTCTTTCTCATGAGGTACGGAAAGCGGACCGGAAAGGCGCCTGCGTTCGCCATGGTCGAGAAGACGCTGCGCGCCATGCGGAGGGGCGGCATCTACGACCATATCGGTTTTGGATTCCATCGCTACTCCACCGATGCGGAGTGGTTCGTCCCGCACTTCGAGAAGATGCTCTACGACCAGGCGCTGCTCACCATGGCCTATACTGAGGCTTTCGTGGCGACGGGCGAAGAGGAGTTCAAGCGGACGGCGGAGGAGATCGTCGCCTACGTCCTCCGGGATACGACCGGTCCGGAGGGCGGCTTCTGCGCGGCGGAGGACGCGGACAGCGAGGGCGAGGAGGGGAAGTTCTACCTCTGGACGAAGGAGGAGATCCTCCGGGTGCTGGGCGAGGAGGAGGGTGAACGGTTCTCCGCGATCTTTGACGTGAGGGAGGCGGGCAACGTCAGGAGAGAGGAGACGGGCGAGTGGGCGGGCAGGAACATCCTGCGCCAGCGGCGCCCACTGGAGGCATGGGCATCGGAGTTCGGCGTATCGGCGGACGAACTGGAGCGGTTCGTGGCGTCTGCACGGCAGAAGCTCTATGCGGCCCGCGAACGGCGCGTCCATCCCGCCAGAGACGACGCGTTCCTCACCGACTGGAACGCCCTCATGATCGCCGCCTTGGCGCGGGCCGCGCGTGCATTCGATCGTGCGGAGTACCTGGAGGCGGCGGAGCGAGCCGCATCCTTCATCCTCAGCACGCTGAGGGGGCCGGACGGCCGCCTCCTCCACTGCTACCGCGACGGCGAGGCCGCCTTTCCCGCCACCGCCGACGACTACGTCTTCATGCTCTGGGCGCTCCTCGAGCTCTACGAGGCATCGTTCAACGTCGATCACATCAGAACGGCGATCGGGCTCGTGCGGGATCTGATCGCGCACTACTGGGCCTGCGCTACGGGAGGGTTCTACTTCACGCCGGACGATGCGGACGTGCCGGTCCGCCAGAAGATCGTCCGCGACGGGGCGACCCCCTCGGCCAACAGCGCTGCGATGCTGAATCTCTTCATCTTCGGGAGGCTGACGGCGAACCTCGAGTTTGAAGAGATGGCGCAGCGGATCGGGCGGGTCTTCGCCGGGACCGTCCGTTCGGCTCCGGCGGCGCACACCTTCCTGATGGCCGCCCTCAACTTCATGCTCGGTCCGAGCTACGAGGTGATCATCGCGGGCGTGCCGGGCGCCGACGATACGAATGCGATGCTCCGGGCGCTCCGCTCGCACTACACGCCGAACGCGGTCATCCTCTTCAGGCCCACCGATGTGGAGTCTCCCGAGATCACGAGCGTGGCAGGGTTCACGCAGAACAGTATTGCGCTCGAGGACCGGGCGACAGCGTACGTCTGCACCAACTACGCCTGCGACATCCCGACTACCGACGTCGGCGAGATGCTGCGGCTGCTCGGGAAGAAAGGGACGGAGGGACCGATCCCGTAAAGGTCTCCTCTCTGTCTCTCCTCCGCGTTCATGGCTCCCTGCACGCCGCGGTGTATCACTCCTTTGTGAGCGGATAGCCGGCTGCCTGCCAGCCGAGCGTGCCGCCCAGCACGTTGACGACGTTTCGGTATCCGTGCCTCTGCAGGATGCTCGCTGCCAGGCCGCTTGAATCATGCGGAGAACCCGCCCGGCCAGGTATCCGGTGATGTTGTCGTATCCCAGCCGGATGAAATCCCGCACGGCATGGTCGAGGTTGAGGTTGAAGTCGTAGTACCCCATGAAGATGGGCAGCCCTGCCCGCCGGATGTGGAGGCTGCTGGGCGACCGGATGTCGACGATCTGTGCATTCCGCTCCCGGCAGGTGTGGATATCCCCGGAAGTCAGCGCTTTCAGGTGGGGCAGACGATGACGTCGTCGCCGGTGAAGACCATGAGCGGCGCGTCGGAGACGGATCGGTCCCGGAAGACCAGCGATATGCTCTCTATGGTGTGACCGGGCGTCTCGAACATCTCGAACTCGAGCGATCCTGCGGAGAAGACGGCCCCTTCTCGGACCCCTGTTCCGTAGCCGAAGTTCGTCCGCGCACCGTGCAGGATCGCCGCGCCCGTCGGACGGGCGAGCTCCCGGGAAAACCGACGACGTAGTCCTCGTTCCTGTGCGTCTCGAAGATCTGCGTGATCTCCGCGTTCCGGTCTTCGGCGATATTCAGGAGATCTGGCAGTCCCTCCTCGGGTCGATGACCGCGACTCGCCTCCCGCGCCGATCATGTACGGGTTGGGTTGTGGGCGAGAATGTCGGATCCGATCTTCTCAAACAGCATGCGTCTCACCTTCACGGCAGCGGCAGGTGGTATATGAACGTTCTGTCATCGCGGGGAACCCGGCCGCACGCCGCCTCCGCCGCCCCGCACCGAGAGGATGCTGCCGATCGCCTTGAACGCGTCCTCCAGTTCTTCGAAGTTGGGAATCTGACCGGTTCTCAGCACGCGGTGACCGCTCTTGACGCTGTCGCCCCCGAGCATGCACCCGACGACCACCTTGTGCGTATGGTGCGAGAACCTGACGATCTCGTTCGCCAGATGGGTCGGATCCGCCAGCGTCGTCGGAACGGTGACGACGAAGGCGATGTCCCAGAAGTCCTGGTGCCGGATCAGCACGTCGAAGACCGCAGCGAACCGGTCCGCCCCTGCGTCACCGAGGAGATCCATGGGGTTTGCACGGCTCCAATACGGAGGGAGGAACGCGTTCAGTTCTTCGAGCACATCATCCGGCAGCTCGACCAGATCGATGCCGTACATATCGGCGTAATCGGAGGAGAGCACCGCAAAACCGCCCGCACTCGTGATGGCGATGGCCCGTCTCCCCGCCGGGTAGCCCTCCGATGCGAGGAGCTCGGCCAGATGGAACGCGTCCCGGAGGCCGTGGACCGGAATCACGCCCGCCCGCTTGAATGCCGCCATGTACACCTCGTAGCTTCCGGCGAGCGAGCCTGTATGGGACGATGCCGCCTCCCTTCCCTTCGTCGACGAGCCCGATTTGACCGCCACGACCGGCTTTTTCTCCGCAACCTGCTCGACGATCTTCATGAAGCTGCGTCCGTTCTTGATCTCCTCGATGTACAGGGTGATGGAGCGGGTATCGGGGTCCTGCTCTGCGAGCTTCAGGTAGTGCTCAAACCCGAGGTCCGCCTGGTTGCCGACGCTGATGACCGCGGAGAACCCGAGATCTTCGGGAAGGCTCCAGTCTACGATGGTGGTGATGAGCGCACCGCTCTGGGAGATGAATGCGATAGATCCTTTCTTCGGGGTGACCGGGTCGAACGTCGCGTTGATATCCTGGTGGGGCATCATGATCCCGAGGCAGTTCGGGCCGATGATCCTGATCCCGTGCCGGCGGGCGATCTCCACCACCTTCTCCTCGAGGCGCCCCCCCTCTCCGCCGATCTCCCTGAACCCGGCGGTGACGATGACTGCCAGTCTCACCCCCTTCTCTCCGCACGCCTCCATGATGCCGGGGACGAGGCGCGCCGGGACGGCGACGACGACCCAGTCGACTCCGTCCGGAATCGCGGTCACCGACGGATAGACCTCCCGCCCGAAGAGTTCCCTGCGCGTCGGGTTGACGGGGTAGAGCCTCCCGGGAAACGAGAGCAGGTTTCGAAAGACGGAGTAGCCCACCTTGTTCGGGTTCGCCGAGGCTCCCACGACGGCGATGGAGGAGGGATAGAAGATCTCCGGGGGCGCCTCCATCCGCAGCTGCACAGCGGTCTCCACCCCGATCATCTCCTCGACGATGAGACGCGCATCGACGACGCGGGCTCCGGACTCGTACAGGATGACCGGGTTGAGGTCGAACTCTTTGAGCCTCGGGTCTTCGATGAATGCCTCCGCCATCCTCCGGATGATGTCGACGAGCGCCTGTTCGTCCTTCGGCGGCTCCCCCCGGTAGCCCCGTATCAGTCGGTACCCCTCGATCTCCCGGATCATCCCGGCGATCTCCTCGTCCGTGACCGGGAGCAGCCGGATCGACACGTCTCTCAGCAGCTCCACGAGTCTCCCGCCGAGGCCGAAGGTGATCACCTTCCCGAAGGCCGGATCGGTCCTTCCGCCGACCAGCACCTCGAGCCCCGGCGGCATCTGCTGCTCCACGATGATGCCCGATATCTCGGCACCGGGGACGTTGGCCGCGCTGTTCTTCAGGATGATCTCGTAGGCCCGTTCGACATCGTCCGGGTTCTCGATCCCGGTGACGACCCCGCCGACGTCACTCTTATGGACGATCTGCGGGGAACTGACCTTCATGACGACCGGATAGCCGATGCTCTCTGCTGCTGTTCTGGCGTCGCTGGCCCGCTCCACCAGGCGATGCGATGGGACGGGTATGCCGCACCCGGCAAGATACCGGTACCCCTCAGCCTCGGATAACATCCTCTCCGGCATGCATATCCCCCGTACAGCGCCGGTATCACGGAGTCTGCTCCTCTACCTGATGCTGCCGCCGGGAGGATTATTCCGGACGCTAATAATAGTTTCCGGTTTCCGGGGCATGCGCGGTTCCGGCGCCCGTATTCGGCGATTGCTGCCTGATCGCCGCGGG
>DAQY01000002.1 GCA_002503105.1 Methanomicrobiaceae archaeon UBA206 | reverse complement strand
CAATTTTGGGATGAGTTCATTCAGAAGATCTGCATGCCCTGTTCCGAGATCGGCTGAAATCGGAATCGCTGATCCCGGTCCGGGATAGAAAGAGAAAAAACGGATTCATGGAAGGTATCGACGGGAGATCGCAAAGATATTCTATCAAGCGCTCTATCATCGGAGAAACCGGTTCGGGGAGAGTCTGAAGGCTCGGAAGTACGGGTACCAGGTCAAGGAGATCAAGGTCAAGATCCTCATCTACAACCTGGATCGATGGATCAAGGGCATTCTCATTATTGGTATCATTGAGGAAATTCTACAGAGCCGTTCAAATCGTACTCGTAAAAAATCTGTTCGTTCGGCTCTGTGGAGATCTCGTTCTCTCTGGACCATGCAAGCCCGGGACTCCGGCGGTGATCGCATTCTTCGCGCCTCGAGAAGAGGTGCCGTCCCCGACACCAGCCTCAACAGGGTTACTGACCGCCGGTGTTCGGAAGAGCGCCGGGAGAGAACGGGATGCTCCACAGAGCCGATACAGCCTCAGCGTTTCCTTGGCCACCCGATCCCTGCGCAGAAAACGGAAAAATCGAGGTTCACCCGGTTGCACAGCGTTGAATCCAGCAGTCCTGGAGGTTCTCACCGATCTCTCCGCCTACCCGGATGATACGGGGCGACACCGCCGCTGATACCAGGATGCCGGGGGGTCGTATCCTCCATCCTCTCGCATGCGCCTCCGCCCCGAGAACCCGGACGGAGGGACCATCGGGCTCACCGCGGTCGCCGCAGCGGTGGGTTCCGGAACAGAAAGGTGCCCGGACATGCACGTACCATCAGAGCGGCTCCCGGCAGGCGCAACGAGGGATGAGAACCTGGATGCATCCTGCCGGTGGTGTTCAGGGAGTGCGGCGCTCCCCTGCAGTGTCCACCGTTATGCATGCTTTATGATTGTTCCGGTCCATATGCTGTACAATGAGCCATATAAAACAGCACCTCCGCGAATATGCGAAGGATGTCCGTTCGATGCTGTCGCCCGCCGCGGCCGCCCGGCAGAGCCAGGCCATCTGCAGAACCCTCCTCGACCTCGTGGACGGGTACAAAACGATCATGACCTATGTCTCCAAACGCCCGGAGGTCGAGACGCGGGATCTGATCGCGATCCTCATCGAGCGAGGGAAACGGGTGGTCGTGCCCATCATCGAACGGGAGACCCGCAGCCTCCGGCTCTCATACATAAAAGACCTCTCGGTCCTCGTTCCCAGCACCTTCGGTGTTCCGGAGCCGATAGGGAACGAAGTTCCCGCATCTCCGACCGAGATCGAGGTCGCAATCATCCCGATGATCGCGTTTGACTCCCGGGGCAACCGCCTCGGCTACGGTGCGGGGTACTACGACCGCTTTCTTTCGCAGCACTCGCACATGATCAGGATCGGCGTGGCGTTCTCGTGCCAGCAGGCCGAGCACATCCCGGCTGACAGCAACGACGTGAAAATGGACTATATCGTTACAGAAAAGGGTATCATCAGGTGCATATGAGGATCGCACGGGGACTACTGTTATATAGTATGGCACACTGACTTATGGTAAACGAAGAGGTACATTCCATATGTCTGATGACAATTACGTTGAGGTCACGGTAAAGGAGGCAGCTCACGAGGATGCGGGGAGAGGGATCGCCAGACTGAGCATCGACACCATGAAGGCCCTCGACCTGGTCAGCGGAGACGTGATCGAGATCGAAGGCCGCCAGAAGGCGGCAACACTCGTCTGGCCCGGATTTCCGCAGGATACCGGCAAGAAGATCATCAGAATCGACGGCAGCACCCGGAGCAACGTGGGAGCGGGCATCGACGACACAGTGCGCATCCGCAAGTCCGAAGCGAACTATGCCAAGAAGATTACCATCCAGCCGACGCAGCCGATCCGGCTGGTCGGCGGCGAGCAGTACCTCGGTCGGATCCTCCGCGGGCGGCCGGTCACCGAAGGACAGCAGATTCGGGTGAGCATCCTCGGAAACCCCCTCACGTTCGTGATCGCAAAAGTGGCGCCGAAGGGTATCGCCATCGTCACGGAAAGCACGGAGATCGAGCTGAAGGAGACGCCCTACGAGCCGAAGAAAGGCAGGGTCGAGACGACCGGCGTCCACTACGAAGATATCGGCGGTCTCGGCCGCGAGCTCGAGCTCGTCCGCGAGATGATCGAACTGCCGCTGCGGCACCCGGAGCTCTTCGAGCGGCTCGGCATCGAACCGCCGAAGGGCGTCCTGCTCTATGGCCCACCGGGCACCGGCAAGACGCTGATCGCAAAAGCGGTGGCGAACGAGGTGGACGCCCACTTCATCACGCTCTCGGGCCCGGAGATCATGAGCAAGTACTATGGCGAGTCAGAGGAGCGGCTGCGCGAGGTCTTCGAAGAGGCACAGGAGAATGCACCGTCGATCATCTTCATCGATGAGATCGATTCGATCGCCCCGAAGCGTGAGGAGGTTCGGGGCGAGGTCGAGCGGCGGGTGGTCGCCCAGCTGCTGGCCCTGATGGACGGGCTGAAGGGGCGCGGCCAGGTCGTGGTCATCGCGGCGACGAACGTCCCCGACCTGATCGACCCGGCGCTACGGCGCGGAGGCCGGTTCGACCGTGAGATCGAGATCGGCATTCCGGACACCAAGGGGCGCCTCGAGATCTTCCAGATCCACACCCGGGGTATGCCGCTCGCCAGCGACGTGGACCTTGAGGAGTACGCCCGCTCGACGCACGGCTTCGTCGGCGCCGACATCGCGCTGCTCGTGAAGGAGGCGGCCATGCATGCGCTCCGACAGGTCATCCCGCAGATCAAGATAGAGGAGGAGATCCCCGCCGAGGTGATCGAGAATCTGAACGTGGACCATAGCGACTTCGTCGAGGCCCACAAGCACGTTGAACCGAGCGCGATGCGTGAGGTGCTCGTCGAGGTCCCCGACGTCAAGTGGGACGACGTCGGCGGCCTCGATGAGGTGAAGGCCGAACTTGCGGAGGCCATCGAGTGGCCGCTCAAGTACCCGGACGTATTCGACAGGCTGGGAACCGAACCCCCGCGGGGAATCCTGCTCTTCGGACCGCCCGGAACCGGCAAGACGCTCCTTGCAAAAGCGGTTGCAAACGAAAGCGAGTGCAATTTCATCTCCGTCAAGGGCCCGGAGCTCCTCTCGAAGTGGGTCGGCGAATCCGAGAAAGCCGTACGGAATGTCTTCCGGAGGGCGCGGCAGTCGGCGCCGTCGATTATCTTCTTTGACGAGATTGATGCCCTCATGCCGAAGCGCGGTGCTTATATAGGATCATCGCACGTAACTGAGAGTGTGGTAAGCCAGATCCTGACAGAGCTCGACGGGCTCGAGGAGCTCACCAATGTCGTGGTTCTCGGCGCTACCAACCGCCCGGACATGTTGGACGAGGCGCTGCTGCGCCCCGGCAGGTTGGACAGGATCATCTACGTTCCGCCGCCCGACCGGGAGGGCAGAAGAAAGATATTCGAAGTATACCTCAGGAACAGGGAGATCCTCGCTCACGACGTCGACATCGACGAGCTGGTGAACCGGACGGAAGGCTACGTCGGTGCCGACATCGAGGCGCTGGTGCGCGAGGCGAAGATCGCCGCCATGCGCGAGTTCATCGCCGCAATGGGCGGGAAGAGCGAGGAAGAGCGGAGGCAGGCGATCGGCAACGTGCAGCTCACCCGCAGGCACTTCGAAGAAGCCTTCTCCCGCGTGAAGGGCACGCTCGATATGGACAGGCTCGAGGAGAACGAGCGGCACTCCTGGCAGCTCATATACAACCGGGAGCAGTGTTCGACACTCGAAGATGCCATCTCCGTGATCAGGCGTGCAGAGATGCGGGAGGCCGGCGAGAAAGAGGCCGAGATCGTGAACCTCGTGGCGGACCTGCGGGAGCAGGTCTACAGGAGGAAGAAGGATTTCAGCGAGATCAAGCGCCTCACCAAGGAACTGAAGGCGAAGATCGAACGCCCTCTGCCGCAGATCGGCATAGCGCGTTGATGGAGAAGTTTCCGGCTTTTCCGCACGGGGAGAGGATCTGAAAGACCCCCTCCTCACCAGCACGAACAGAAACCGCAGTGATACACATGAGCGACAACCCAGCAGACATCTTCCAGCAACTCAACGAGATCATGAAACGCCTCATGGAACAGAGGATGAAAGACCAGCGGGATGCGAACAAGCCTTTTGCATACGGATTCAGGATCACCATCCACGGCGCAAACGCAGCCCAGAAGCCCGGGACTGGTGAGGGATCTCCCGCGCAGCCTTCGCCTGAGGGCTCCATCGAGCCGATTGCCGAGGTATACACGACCGACGATGACGTGATAGCGGCGATCGATCTGCCGGGTGTCGAAGAAGGTGCCATTCACCTGTCGCTCATCAACGGCACTCTCATCGTCGCCGGAGGAGATCAGTTCATCTCGGTCGACCTCCCCGCCGTAGACCCGGACACCATGCAGTCGTCCTACAAGAACGGTGTCCTTGAGGTGAGGTTTATCAGGGGAAAATCGATCAGCATCGACTGAAGGGACGGGCAACGGTCGAGGTCATCCCAAAACCCTCTGACGGGAGGGGGACACCCGTCGAGACCCTTCGGGTTTCTCAAGCACCCGCCGT
>DAQY01000013.1 GCA_002503105.1 Methanomicrobiaceae archaeon UBA206 | reverse complement strand
GAACTCGATGAACCTCCGCTGGGCGGCGGGTTCGAGGCCGGAGCGCCCGGGGCGGTATGGGCTGGAGGAGACGCCGCGCAGCGGAGAGTCTGTCTTGTTGTAGAACGAGTTCACGCAGACGGAGGAGTCGTACCTGAAGCCCAGGCGCTCCAGGGAGTCGAGCATCCACCCGCCGATCAACGCGTTCGGCGCCCGGTACCCGATGACGGGCTGCCCGGAGACACGCTCGAGCATCCTCTTTGCCTGCCGTGTTCGCGCCTCAAACTCCTCTGCAGCCATCAGGGGCTTCTTCGACCTGAAATCGATTTTACACGCATGATGCAGGCCGTGACAGGCAATTTCGTGCCCTTCGTCGACGATCGACTCCACCAGTCCGGGATAGTGCTCCACCACGTCGGCGACGACGAAACACGTCGCCCGCACACCGTAGTCGCGCAGGAGAGCGAGCGTCCGCTCGGTCGACCGCGTCAGGCGGTCGTAGTGGCCGTCCCACTCACGGAAAAACTCGTCCACGCCCCTGTAGACCGAAAACGGAGAGCCGCAGACCGAAGGGATGTGGTACCAATCCTCGATGTCGATCGTGATGGAGAGCGTCGTCTTCAGCACTGCAACCCTACCCCCCCTTGGCTCCTTCTCTGCCAGCCTGCATATCGAAGTACATCGCAAAGAACAGGGACTGCACGCCCATCATCAGGATCAGGAAGGAGAGCATCGCCTGAGTAAAAATCGGGCCTCCCTGCGCGAATTTGGCGTACAGGGAATAGAAGAGACTGAGCATGCCCACCGGTGTCGCGAGGAACCCGAAGAGATAGAAGAGCACCAGCGGATTGAAGGTCGTCGCGACGTACTCCATCTTCAGCCGACGGAAGAAATTCCGCAGAAGAAGCCATGATACCTTCGGAATATAGAACATGTAGCGAATTTTGGACTTTTCTCTGCCGTATTTCGCCGGAATAACCACATCCGCCACCCTAAACCCATAGATATTCAGATTGATCAGGAGTTCGTTGCAGTAGCCGTACCCCCGGTACAGGGCATCGAAGTTGTTCCGCTCAAGGGCACGCCGCGAGATGGCGGTGTACCCGTTCTGAGGGTCCATCAGGTCCCAGTAACCGGATGAGATCCTGGTGAGGAACGTCAGGATCGAGTTCCCCAGAAACCTCCATCTGCTCATTCCCTTCCAGTATTGCCTGCTGATTAGCCGGTTCCCCTTGGTGTAGTCCGCTCGTTCATCGACGATGGGATCGAGCAGTGCCGGGAGGTGATCGGGATCCATCTGGTTATCGCCGGCCATCACCGCGGCGATATCCATCCCGTCATTCAGCGCTTCCCTGTAGCCCGAGCAGATCGCCGCTCCGACCCCCATGTTCCTGTCGTGCCGGATGGGGACGATCTTTGCATTGCTCCTGGCGCACGATGCGATGATCTCCGGAGTACCGTCCTTCGAACCGTCATCGACGGCATATATCCTGTCGACATAGTCCGGGATCGAAGCGAGGGTCTCCCCGATGAGCAGCTCCTCGTTATATGACGGAATGACAACACCGATCGATTTTCCCCTGTACATGCGCCCCCCCTGACGAAGTCGTCCAGCAGCTGTCGATTTAGTATTCCCGTGATACATTAGGACAATATAAATATTACTAATAATATAAAACTCGGAGTATAAGATACGACCTCAAGAACCGGTGCCGGAAGTCCGACGTACCGGCCCGTGCGCATCCCCGGAGCGCCGGTACCGGGATCCGGACGACCGCGCCTCCCCCTGCTGCCCGCACATCGCGCAGATCGATCGCCGGCGGTATCACCCCGCCTGTGCCCCGTTCCGTCGATAAAGGCTCCGATCTGGCAACAGAAGGATGCGGGAACCGCACCAGCGTGCCGGCACCCGGCGGGGTGCAAGTGCGGAACCTCCGGGACCGTGTAGATACGGCCGCTCTGCAGGCTGTATGGGTACGGACGATGGAAGCAAAGGAATTGTATATAATGGAATACAATATTTATCGGAATATATGCCGGAAAAGAAGAAACTCACCATCGGAATAACAGTCAACCTCGACAACTACGAGAATCTCCGCCTCGAGGTCGAGGGAGAGGTCGAGAACCAGCAGGATGCCGATGGTCTGATCGCCTTCCTCGACTCGATGCTCGCCCGCCTCGGACGCGGGGATGCGGCGACCGCACAGCGCATGGATGCATACCGCCGCCGCGTCTTCGGCACCGTGGCAGGACAGCCGGAGCCCGGCGCCGGTGCTCCTGCGCCGGCAGAGGCGCCGTGTCCGACACCGGAGACCATCGAGCAGGCGATCCCCCCGGCACCCGAACACCCCCACCCGCCGGGCATCTCCGGGCCGCAGGAACAGCCCGAACCAACGTCGGAAGCACCCCAGGAGCAGGAACCGGCAGCGCAGACCGCACCGAAACCGACCGGTGGGATCGAGCGGAGATCGCCGGAACAGCCCGGGACGAAGCAGGGTGCCGCACCGCCGGCTGAGGGAGGGGGGGCGTGCGAGAACTGCGGTGCGACCGTGACGAAATCACAGGCGAAACTCTCCCAGCTCTTCATGGGCAGAACGCTCTGCAAGAGGTGCATGGAACAGCCGTAATGTCCGTCGATGAGCGCGGTGCGAAAATAAACTGCTGGAGGTTATATATACTTCCATAGAGAGGAATTAAGTGATGAAGAAGAACCTGCTCATGTGGGACGAAACGCTCTTCCGGGATCCCGAGGTGTTCGAGATCGATTACGTCCCCGAGCAGTTCAACCATCGCGACGTCCAGATCCGCGAGCTCGCCTTCCAGATACGTCCGGGGCTGCGGGGCGCACGGCCCCTCAACACCATCTGCCGCGGTCTGCCCGGCACGGGCAAGACGACGAGCGTCAAGAAGGTCTTCGCCGAGATCGAGGAGACCACGAAGAAGCTGGTGCCCGTCTACATCAACTGCCAGATCGATAATACGAAGTTCGCCATCTTCTCGCAGATCTACCGGAGGCTCTCCGGCCACCTGCCGCCGGCGTCGGGCACCTCCTTCAAGCAGGTCTTCGACGCCATCGCCCGGATCCTGAAGAGAGAGGACCAGGTGCTCATCGTCTGCCTGGACGACGCGAACTACCTCCTCTACGAGAACGAGATCAACCGCGTCCTCTATACGCTGCTCCGTTCACACGAGGCGTACCCGGGCATCCGCATCGGCGTGATCGCCATCATCAGCGACATGAGCGTGGACCTGCCCGGAGAGGTGGACGCCCGGGTGGCGTCGGTCTTCCGCCCCACCGAGATCTACTTCCCGCCGTACTCCGAGGAGGAGGTGCACGCCATCCTGCAGGAGCGCATCCTGCAGGGGCTGTACCCCGGTGCGTTCAGCTCCGATATGCTGGATCTCGTGGTGGAGCAGACGATGAAGAGCGGCGATCTCCGGGTCGGCATCGATCTGATCAAGCGGGCGGCCCTGAACGCAGAGCACGACGCCCGGCGCACCGTCGAGCGGGGGGACGTCTGCAAGGCGTACGAGGTCTCCAAGTACCTCCACCTGGCCTTCTCTCTCCGGACGCTGAAGAACGAGGAGAAGCAGCTCCTGGGATGGATCGCGGAGCTGGCCCGGGGCGAAGACGAGATGACCGCGGGCGAGGTCTACCGTTCTGCAGCGGAGAAGGTCCCGCTCGGCTACACCAGGTACTACGAGATGATCAGGAAGTTCGACGCGATGCGGCTCCTAAACCTCCACTACCGCCAGGGGCGGGGACGAACCCGCCTGATCAGCCTGCGATACGATCCCGATCGGGTGCTGGAGCATCTCCAGTGAGGAGGAGACAATTTAACAACCCTTATCTGTTCTAATGCCTCTTGTATTCTGATGAGGGTTTCCCCATGCTCAGCGTTAACGAACTTGCACTGGATATATTCGAGGAGATTGCGGAGTATGCCGAGGAATACAACGCAGTCTATCACGAACTGGACAACGGCGCCCGCATCGTCGACTGCGGCGTGAGCACCGCCGGCGGTTACCTGGCAGGCAGGCGTTTCACAGAGATCTGTATGGGCGGCCTCGGTGAGGTGAACATCGCGATGGGGCGGATCAAGGATGTCCCGATCCCCTTCATCGAGGTCAGCACCGATTTCCCCGCCATCGCGTGTCTCGGCGCACAGAAGGCGGGCTGGACGATCAACGTCAACAAGTACTTCGCGATGGGCAGCGGACCCGCCCGGGCGCTCTCCCTGAAGCCCAAGCACACCTATGAGGTGATCGAATACGAGGACGAGTTCGATTACGCGGTGATTGCGCTGGAGTCCGACCACCTCCCCAACGCCAGCGTGATGGAGAAGATCGCCGAGGCGTGCAACGTGGACGTGGCGAACACCTGCGCCGTCGTCGCTCCCACCGCGTCGCTGGTCGGCTCGATCCAGGTCGCGGGGCGCTGCGTGGAGACCGCGGTCTACAAGCTGAGCGAGCTCGGGTTCGATACGAAGAAGATCGCCGCCGGTATCGGCCACGCCCCGATCGCACCCGTCAAGAAGGACGGCACGAAGGCGATGGGCAGCACGAACGACGCCACCATCTACCACGGCAGCATCATGCTGACGATGAAGGCGCCCGAGATCAAGGAGTACCTGGAGAGGATCCCCTCCAACAGATCCAAGGGCTACGGGAAACCGTTCTACGACATCTTCAAGGAGGCAAACTTCGACTTCTACCAGATCGATACGTCGCTCTTCTCCCCGGCGGAGGTCGTCATCAACGAGCTCAGTGAGGGCGCCGTCTACCACGTCGGCGCGGTGAACCCTGATGTGACCCTGAGGTCGTTCGGGTTTATCTAAACTATTTTTGACGTCCATTCCGGTGCAGAAAACAGGGTTGACGGAACTGCGGCGCGGCTCTGCAGAGAGTCTCCGTATCGAGGTATATCCGCTGCTCTGCTCTTTTTGCAGAATATCCCCTCCCTCATTCCGCCCCTGCTTCACTGCGAACTCATCCCAGAAACGCCCACGAGGCCTTGCCGGCCGCAGGCCCGACCGATGAAAGATCGATGATCG
The DNA here is from genome assembly GCA_002503105.1 of Methanomicrobiaceae archaeon UBA206. Lineage (GTDB taxonomy): Archaea > Halobacteriota > Methanomicrobia > Methanomicrobiales > Methanoculleaceae > UBA206. The sequence continues at coordinate 946 of DAQY01000013.1, read as the reverse complement.
GCTCTGCCCTTAAACACTCCATACCGGCAGCGACCTGCTGAACTCCCCTCTCCACAGCTGCCCGGATCCGCCGGGATATCTTCGGGACGACCTTCAGCAACCGTCCCGGATAGTGGACCGGGACGGGAATCGCCATGGGAGCTGCTCCCGGCCGAAGGGCGGGAGCTCGAGAAAATGCGAAGCATCTTCGAGCTGCGACCGGAGGGAGCATGAGCCCCGCCAGGTGCGGCGCGCTCCAGTCCTGCGGACCGGCGCTTGAGAAGACGCGAGAGCATCTTCGACGGCTGTCCTCCTCCCGCCACAAGAGTTCTGGGATGACCCCGTCGTTCTGCGGGTCACATCATTGTCTGAAATTCCAGAGAACTCCCTGATTCCCGGAAAGATGCTTCTCCAGAGAGATCTAACCGTGCCTTTACCGGCTCGAGATCACGCGTCTCCCTTTTTGGGGATAACCTCCAGGTATGACGGATCAATTCAGATCAGAACACTCTCACCCGGGCATCGATGGAACGGGTCACAATGGGTCTGTCGGATCGCAAGCACGGTCTTTGCTGGGCTACCCTCTCGCGGGGGAGACCAAGGTTCGGGAGTGCTCGATCCCCGGGATACCTCTGTGCGTCACGGTGGACACGGAGCCACGGTGGACGGAAAATCCAGTCGATCAACCTGCAGGAGGTTTTCCATAAAACTGGAACTGCAACAGATTTAATACGGTACACGCGCATTTTTTAAGGGCATACGGGCTTGTGGTCTAGCTGGTCATGACGTCGCCCTTACAAGGCGGAGATCGGGAGTTCGAATCTCCCCGAGCCCACTAAAACCTTCTATTTTTAAAACTTTAAGTTCTAAGGGTTGCTCAGTCCTCAAAAAGTCCAATAGCTTATCGATAGTCTCTGAAAATCGATTTCTAAAATTTTCTTTTAGAGAGGTCATCCCAAAACTCTCT
>DAQY01000022.1 GCA_002503105.1 Methanomicrobiaceae archaeon UBA206 | reverse complement strand
TCAGGGTGCGGGCGTCCCCAGCGTTCTTTCTTGGTCATGAAGGGGTGGGAGGGACGTCCGGCATCTTCTACGTTTGGGTCGGAGAACCAGATTTACGCAACACGGCACCGCGGACACCACATTTTTTAAACCCGGAATCGCTGTCTATGCGATGAGCGAATGGTTTGAGGATGAATCGTTCTGGGAGGCGATGTATCCTTTCATGTTTCCACCCGACCGGTTTGCAGCTGCCGAGGCGGAGACCGAAAAGATCCTGCATCTGGCCGATTTCAGGGGTGGTTCCGTGCTCGACCTCGGCTGCGGACCCGGTAGGCATGCGATTCCCCTGGCCCGGCGGGGATTGCATGTCACGGGTGTTGACAGAACGCCGTTTCTCCTGGAGAGGGCCCGGGAACGGGGTCTTGCCGAGAACGTGCAGGTCGAATGGGTCCGGGCGGACATGCGAGATTTCGTGCGTCCGGAGCGCTACGATCTCGTCGTCAGCATGTTTACGTCGTTCGGCTATTTCGATGAAAGGTCCGACGATATCAGGGTTCTTCGGAACATGTACCGGAACCTGCGACCAGGTGGTGCCTGCCTCATCGACACGCTGGGAAAGGAAGTGATGGCCCGGATCTTCCAGCCGACGACATCCACCACGATGCCCGACGGCTCTCTCCTGGTGCAGCGACACGAGATCCGTGCTGATCGGAATCGGATCTGGAACGAGTGGATCCTCATCCGGGGCGACAGAGCCCGATCGTTCGGATTTTACCTCAGAATCTATTCAGGGCAGGAGTTGAAAGAACGCCTGGAACAGGTGGGGTTCACCGATATCCACCTCTATGGCGATCTCGACGTCAACGAGTACGGTCCGGAAGCGAGCCGATTGGTTGTAGTGGCTCGCAAAGGCTCAAACGGTGACCGAAAACCGCACAGATGATCTCGCTGCCTTCGAGCGCCGACCCGGGACAGCGAGCGATCGCCGTCCCCGCCTGCGCCAGTTTCTTGTCATGGGAACGACAGAACACTATACAGCAAACCGTGAACGGATTTACACAGCCATGAAGCTCGGCGTGCTCTTCTCCGGAGGGAAGGATTCCCTGGTTGCCTGCTATACGGCTATGCAGAAGGAAGAGGTGGTCTGCCTCATCACGGTCGTATCACGGAACCCTGAATCCTATATGTTCCACACGCCAAACGTCGATCTCGCGGCGCTGCAGGCGGAGGCGGCGGGGCTGCCGCTGGTTCAGGTGGAGACGGCGGGGGAGAAGGAGGCGGAGCTGTCGGATCTCGTACGGGCGATCCGGCTCGCCCGCGAACGGCATGGGATCGAGGGGATCGTGACCGGCACGATTCTCTCGGTCTACCAGGCGACCCGCATCCAGCGGGTCTGCAGCGATCTCGGCCTCTGGTGCTTCAACCCCCTCTGGCATACCGACCAGGAGGCGTACATGGAGGAGGTGATCGCAGCCGGGTTTCTGGTGCTGATCGCGGGCGTCTTCTCCTACCCCTTCGACGAGTCGTGGCTCGGGCGGGTGATCGACGAAGAGACGCTGCAGGATCTGAAGGCGATCGCCGACCGGTACGGGATCACGCTGACCGGCGAAGGGGGCGAGTTCGAGACGTTCGTCCTCGATGCGCCGTTTTTTTCGAAGCGGATCGTGATCGAGCGGGCAACCCGGGCGTACCGGAACTATAACGGTGTGTTCCGGATCGAGCAGGCGCGGGTGGTGGCGAAGTGATCCTCCTCGTCGACCTCTGTTACCGCAAAGACTCCCTGAGCGCCGACGAGTTCGTGAAACCGATCGCACAGATCGTCCGCAGCGAGGGAATCCCGTCCGTGCATCTCCACTTCTCCGAGGTGACGGCGCAGGATATCGAGCGTGCGGACGGTGCGATCCTCTGTGGAACCGCGCTCATGGATAACGAGTTCGCCAGGCATACCGACCGGTTCCTGTGGCTGCGGGACTGCCGCCGCCCGGTCCTGGGCATCTGCGCGGGGATGCTGGTCATCGCCCTGGTCTACGGCTGCAGCACCGGGCGGTGTCGCGAGATCGGCATGACCGACATCAGGCGGGTGGCCGGGGATCCGCTCTTTGCCGGCAAAGATGCATTCCAGGCGTATGAACTCCACAGCCTCGCCGTACGCCCCTCCGACGCCTTCGATGTGATCGCAGTCTCCAGCCGCTGCGTCCAGGCGATCAGGCACCGGTCGGTGTCGATCTACGGCGTCATGTTCCACCCGGAGGTCAGGAATGAATGGGTCGTACGGCGGTTCGTGCGGGCCCACGCCACCCCCATCCGGTCCGGGTGAGAGAGCCTGCGCGCCTTCCGGCAGGGATACACAGGAATCATACACAGGAATCACGACATCATGAGGGGGATGAGACGGACACCCGCCCGCGTTTACCCGGAAGATCCGCGATGCCGTGCAGCGGCGGAAGCGTGAGATATATGGGCAGATGGGCAGCACCGAAGCGATCCTGCTGATCGAGGACGATCCCGGGATCGCTGGCTGATCCGGGAGATGCTCGCAGAGAGCGGCGTTCCCTTCGATCTGGTCTGGCGGATCGCGCACGGCGGGATCGATCCGGTCCTGCCGGATCTCGCCGTCCCCGCCAGCCGGGCCTCCGGCCTCCCGGGTATCGCTCACGTCCAATCAGTATCGTACACAGGGGGTGTTCTGACGGTGCCGCCCGTGCAGCCCCTGAGACGGTCGAATGGTCGGATGACGAGGTGGAGACGATCATGGACCCCGTCTGCGTGACCAGCCAGAGTGTGAGGCGGATCTCAAGGACCGGCGCTGGCACCAGGCTGGTCGAAGCCGACGTGCATGGCGCCGGACGGGCAGCTCACGCCGCACGTCCGGAGCAGAGGGCGGATCCGGTTTTACGGACCTCTACCACGATCCCGTCGGGGTCGATCGATCCCCTCTCCCGCCTGCCGCGATCCGTGGCCGCCCCGTGTGTGTGGGGTCCGCCGCAGACGGTGCAGCACTTCCCTTCTCCCCCGTTCACGCCCGTTCCTTATCCGCGGATCATCGCCAGCATCATCTTGAACCGGGTGATCGCCGAGAGCGCGTGCGGGGTGTTGACGGGAAGGATGATCATCCCCCCTTCCGTCATCCGGTGCGCCTCTTCCGCCACCCAGATCTCGCACTCCCCGTCGATGATCGTCACCACCGCAGCGTAGGGTGCGATATGCTCTGACAGCCCCTCGTCCCTATCGAACGAGAGGAGCGTGATGCTTCCGCTCTTCGTCGAGACGATCGCTCTGCTGGTGACCGTCCCGGCCCGGTACTCGACGATCCTTGAGGCGCAATACCCTGCCTTTCAGTTCTTCACGGTTCTTGCTGCTCATAGGTCCGTACGTCCTGATACCCGCGGTACCTGCGGGTTGCCCTGATCTGAATTCTGTGAAGCGCTATATTAAATTCCCGGTACCTTTGCCATCCCTCGCCCGTGGGCGGGACAGGGGACAGTATCGGCGATCCCGACAGGATCTCGTCTGTCAGAAAGGTCATCCTGAAATTCCTTGACGGAGGCCCCTTCCCGGTCCCCTCCCCCCCCAAGACGATGGGTCGTGAAATCCAGTTCTTGTCGTTCTGCAGGGTCGCATCATCGTCTGAGATTCCAGAGAGCCCCCTGATTCTCGGAAAGATGCTTCTCCAGAGAGATCCAGCCGTGCCCTTACCAGCTCAATATCACGCCTTTCCCTTTTGGGATGGCATCAGACGCACGATCCTGCCGGAGCTCTAAAAAAGGCGGAGTGGTTACCGGGCAGCCGCGATCGGTTCGGCTTCCACCCGCTTTTTCACCGATCGGTCATACATGAGCCAGCTCTGCTCCCATTCGGGATTCATGGCTCGGAGCTGCTCGAGGACGCGCCGGCGGATCTCCTGCGTGGACATGCCGTCGTGCGCCACGCCCTCGATCGACTGTGCAATGGTCCGGCTCTCCTGCGGCGGGGCGCCGGACTTTATGGCACTTACCACGATCTTTTCTGGAACGAACTGCTCTCGTCGTCCGTCCCGCTTGACGATCTCGACCATCTGGATCACCTCCGTTGCAGCCCCCATACCGCCCTCAGGTATTTAAAGGTTGCAGAGGCGCCGCCACCGCATACGCCGATCCCGCTGCGAACACACGGATTCACCACGACGGTACAGAACGGCGGAATAGCGCATCACCATGGTCCGGTTCCGGTTCCGGTTCTCGGACTGCGGCAGCATGACCGGTATCAGATGCCCATGCGGATGGTCGATCGAATCCCCGGGACCCGGGCGGCCGATCGCCACGCGGGGATCTTCGGGTGTGCAGCCCTCCACCGGCGGGGCGAGCGGGAGGCAGCGGGAGGCATACAGCATCGGTTCTCACCAGTGCGGCGATTTTTGCATCTGCAGCACAGATGGTGTGGAAGTGGCCGATCTGCGTATCGGATCGGCAACGGGTCAGCCCATTCTGCTCTATCAGCTCGAAAAAGCAGGAAGAGCACCCTGCCGCTACGCCCGCCCGCGAAACATCGGCAGGATCGCCGCACCCGCCACGCCGATCAGAGCGATACACGGGCGGGCGGGGCTCCGGGCAGGTGTCGAGACGGGGTGAGGGTCGCGTACAGGTCGACCGTTCCGGCCTTCAGCGGGATCGATCGGAGGTGCAGGCGGTAGTACCCGCCTTTCTTGGACCCGCAGTTCCGGCTACGGCGTGGCGCCGTCGACGTCGCAGCGCACGACGCGATACCCCGTATCGCCGCTGATGCAGCTGCTGCCTCCGTGCTGCCGATGAGAAGCGGGCAGCCGGTTCCCTGTACGGATCGAACGGCTCGGTTCCACCGCTGTTCGATCTCCGGAAACCGCACGGTTCCCGACCTGTCTCCGGGGATGACCGCTCTACGAATTCAGGCAGTCCTCCTGTGGTGGCTCCGTCCCACGGTGATCGTGCACAGCAGGGACGATATCCGGAGGAGACACGCCGGTGCGGACCTACGGTGCATTTCAGGCTTCAGGCATTCCCGAATGCGGAGGGCACAGAGGGCTGATCGGCGCCTCCCGCCGTATGATGCGTTGGAGCGGCAGAGCGCCACCTATCGGGCGCTCGTCGACCTCATCCGACCGGGCATCCTCGCAATGCTCACCGTGCAGCGCTCTGTGTCCGCGTGATTAAGGCGGTTCTCGCAATCGCCGATCCGAATTCCTCCTGCCATATCTCTGCCCCGGGAAGGCGGAGCCGGACACCGGCGGGCAGCGGGGAGGGACGAACGGGCGTACGGCCGGTAGCCCCTCGCGCTGACCCGGTGCATGTGCCTATGCCTATTATCCCTGCTGCCCTACCCTGAGAAGGTTCAATGGGTATGCTCGTCACATCCGCTCTTATCGGCCTCGGCCTCGCGATGGACTGTTTTGCGGTCTCGCTCGCGGTCGGCGCAACGCATCACGCCGCCCGGCTGAAGACGGCACTGGTCATCGCCGGATTCTTCGGATTCTTCCAGTTCGGGATGGCCCTGGTCGGCTGGGGGCTCGGCGCAGGCTTCGCCAACCACATTGCGGCGTTCGACCACTGGGTCGCGTTCATTCTCCTGGTCGGCATCGGTGTCAGGATGATCATCGAAGGGGTCAGGGGGAGCGAGGAGGGGGGGATAACGCCCACCCTGGCTGGCGTTACCGGTCTTGCGGTTGCGACGAGCATCGACTCCCTCGCCGTCGGGATCAGTTTCGCCTTTCTCGGCATCTTCCCGCTGCTTCCGTCGGTCACCATAGGCCTGTTCTCATGGGCGCTGTCGTTCGCCGGCGTCTTCTCCGGCAGGCAGCTGCAACACCTCCTCGGCAGGCGGGTGGATATCATCGGCGGCGTTATCCTCATCCTGATCGGCATCAGGGTGGTCCTCGAACATGTAATCCTGGTGTGACGGAGGCGGTGGTCGGCAGTCCTGTACCCGTACCGATAAACGTGCTGTTCCACCATGTCGATACGCCGGGAGACCGCTCGCCCCCCCCCGCTCGCCATCCGGTGATGCACCGGAAGCCGGACCGTGCCGTAAGGGACGCAGTCGGCGATCGAGCGGGCGAACGCCCTCTGCCGCTTGAGCGTGCGCGGATCACGGGTGTGGTCGACGGTCCGTGCGCATGGCGGTGTTGAACAGTTTTGTACCAAATCTGCCCATTCCGACATAGGACCGGCCGCGGAGGGGAGAGGTATGACCCGCTGCGTATTTTCGGTTACGGCGTTCCGTGCATGGAACCGCCCGCCGGGAGCATTCGCCCCTTCGAACCGCCTGCCATCGGCTCGTGGATGGGGCGGAAAACCTTTAAGTGAAGTAATGCAGTACACTACCGCTCTGCCATGGGGCGCCATCGCCTCAGGGTGACGGATAGAAGGAGATGATGCAGTTATGAGAGGGGCTGCGGTGCAGGAACGAAAAGAGGAGAGAGCAATCCCACAGATTCTATCGGCAAGCACTATAAAAAGCGATACGGTGAGAAACCCGCAGGGTGAAGAGCTCGGGAAGATCGAGGAAGTGATGATCGATCTCGATTACGGGCGAGTCGCATACGTTTGTCTGTCGTTTGGAGGGATACTCGGGCTCGGTGAGAAGCTGTTCGCCGTCCCCTGGGGGGTGATGAGGCTGGCCCCGCACGAGCACAGGTTCGTCCTGGACGTCCCCCGCGAGCATCTGGAAAAGTCGCCCGGTTTCGAGAAATCCGGCTGGCCGCTCGACCGCGAATGGCTGACAGGGGTGTACAGGCACTATGGGATAGAGCCGTACTGGGTATCGCCCTGCTGATCACCTTTTTTTGTGATTACTCAGTATAAGCCACAGGAGTATATCCAACTAAGACCTGGATGAGATCATCAAAAAGATCTCGGTCGCGATGGTTATACCTGAACTCCAGCTCTTTGAGATAGAGGGGGGATTTCCGGGCATCAACTCCATGGTATTTCAGTAATCGCTGCTTTGCAAAGGACCAGAACCCTTCAATTCCGTTGATGTACGCCTTCCCGTTTGCAGATCTTTTCCCATGATCGATTCTCCGGTGTGTGTTTGAATCCATACGAGACACTTCCTCGTTTCACCTTTTTGATAGCCGATTCAAGGAGAGTCTCACCCTGTACGTCGGTGATCACTTCTACCCCGACCTTCCCTCCTCTTTCCAGGATCCCGAACACCGGGAGGTAACGTCTCAGATCTTCT
>DAQY01000067.1 GCA_002503105.1 Methanomicrobiaceae archaeon UBA206 | reverse complement strand
GGTGCTCCGTGCCGACGCGAACCTGAGCCGGGTCTTCAATATCCGGCAGCAGGAGCCGCTGCTGTCCAGGAAGTACCGGATCATCCACCGCGAAGAGCCTCTGATCGCCATCGAAGAGGTCTTTCCCTGCAGGCCGTCCATCGGTGAGGGCGGTGTCCTGGTCGACGCGCCTGCACGCCTGCACCTCACCCTCATCGATATGAACGGCAGCTCCGGGCGGGTCGACGGCGGTATCGGCATCGCACTCGACGACCCGCACGTCGTCCTCGAGGCACGGCGCAGCACGACCGTCGAGGTTACAGGCGGCGACCGCGAGAGCAGAGAGAGAGTCGAGCAGGCAGCGCACGCCGTTCTGAACGGTCTGCAGATCCCGGGGGGGGCATATATCGCGCTTCGGAGCACCGTTCAGCAGCACGTCGGACTGGGGAGCGGGACGCAGCTTGCACTCGCCACCGCCAGCGCGCTCTGCAGGCTGTACGGGCGGGAAGCGTCGGTGCGGCATCTGGCGGAGATCGTCGGTCGCGGCGGGACGTCCGGGATCGGCACCACCGCCTTCGAGCTGGGCGGGTTCATCCTGGACGGCGGTCATCGGTTCGGGCCGTCCGGACATAAACAGGACTTCCGGCCCTCCGCCGCCTCTAGGGGAGTCCGACCACCCCCGATCCTCGCCAGACACCCCTTCCCCGACGACTGGAAGATCCTCCTGGTGACACCTCACATCAGCGCCGGTGCGCACGGAGGCGCGGAGGCGGACATATTCCGCAGGTTCTGCCCCGTGCCTCTCGACGAAGTGCGGGAGCTCTGCCATGAGGTGCTGATGAGGATGGTCCCCGGGCTCGTGGAGCACGACCTCGACCTCTTCGGCTCCGCCGTCAACAGGATTCAGCATCTGGGATTTAAGAAGGTCGAGATCGCCATGCAGCCGACGCTCATCCCTTCGCTGCTCGATCTCCTCTGCGAAGCAGGCGCCGCGGGGGCCGGCATGAGCTCGTTCGGGCCGACGGTCTACGCCGTCGGCGACAGCGGCATGGATGCGGTGGAACGGGCGGCGCAGGAGGCGCTCGGGGACGTGGGCGGAGCGACGCTCCTCACCACCGCCAGGAACAGCGGTGCATACGTGAGGGGCGGCTGAAGCGGATCAGATGGCCTTACTGGCGCTCCCGGTACACGATAGGCCCGCAATGGCCTCACACCCGTCCATCACCCACCCATAGGCAGTATATGCCCAATTTGGGCGTGCACTTCGATACGAGGAGAAGGACCGGCTGCTGACCGTTTAATCCCTCAAACCTGTTTTGCTCAAAGAAGATCAGTGCTCTGCAATTTTCATTCCTTGCAGGATATATTTATATAAATATAATATGTGTAGAGGGAGGGGGACGTGTCATGCATGTCGGCGTAATTGGTGTGGGAGCGATGGGTCAAAACCACGCTCGCGTGTACGCTGAACTGAAAACCGTAGACTCTCTGTACCTGTACGACATCGACCAGAAGCGTGCCGAAGATTTCGCACGGAGGTATGATGCGACCGCATGCCGCAGTCTCGGACAGCTGCTGTCCCGGGCGGATGCCGTCAGCATCTGTGTCCCCACGCCGCGTCACTACGATGTCGCCGAGCAGGCGATCAGGTACGGTGTTCCATTTCTCATCGAGAAGCCGTTCTGCTCCACCGTGGAGGAGAGCCGTGAACTCCTCGAACAGATTCCCGACGATCTCGTGGTCGGTGTCGGGCATATCGAGCGCTTCAACCCCATCGTCGAGGAGATCAGGAAAATTATCCGAAAACCTCTCTATGTCGAGATGAAGCGGCACAATCCGGGATCTGCACGCGTCAACGGCAGCTCTGTCGTCGAGGACCTGATGATACACGATATCGATATCATTCGCCACGTGCTGCTCTTCGATTCGTTCACTCTCACCAGCACGGGAAACGAAGACATCTGCAGCGCCCTCCTCATCTTCGACGCGACTCCGGTCTACCTGTCGGCGAGCAGAAAGTCCGCAAAGAAGGTCAGGATGATCTACATCGAGGAGGAAGATATCACGATCGAGGGCGATTTCATGAATCAGGAGGTGTTCCTCCACAGGAAACCCGGGCAGTACGCCATCGACAATGAGCGGTACATCCAGGAGAACGTCATCGAAAAGGTGCTCGTCAACAAGCAGGAGCCGCTCAAGCTCGAACTGTCGAGGTTCCTGGACTGCGTGAAACGGGAGGTGAGCTTCCCCATTACACCGGCGCAGGCGCTCGACAACCTCGAGATCTGCGAGCGGATCGCCGCATGTTTCAGCGGGAGGGGGATCGTGTGAAGCGCTCGCTGGCGTCGATCCTGGAGCGTCGAGGGCCTATCCGGAGCGTAGGCGTTGTGGGCATGGGTTATGTGGGAATTCCTGCGGCAGTGCTCTTTGCCAATTCGCCGGCGTTTGACGCCGTCCTCGGATTTCAGCGGGATTCTCCATCTTCCGGCTACAAGATACCGATGCTGAACAGAGGCGAATGCCCGCTCGTCGGAGAGGAACCGGACCTCCGGGATCTTATCAGGACGGTCGTCGATACCGGCAAGTTCCGGTGCACCTCGGACTTCTCTGAGGTTTCGGATCTCGATGCGGTCACTATCGCCATTCAGACCCCGTTCAAGAACGGAAGCGATCTGGAGCCGGACTTTTCCGCTCTGACCGATGGACTTCGCCAGGTAGGCCGTCATCTCACGCCGGGCACCCTCGTCGTGCTGGAGTCCACCGTCACGCCGGGCACGACAACCGGACTTGCACGCCGGATCCTGGAAGAGGAATCGGGGCTGACGGCCGGGGAGGAGTTCGCCCTCGCTCATGCGCCGGAGCGGGTGATGGTCGGCCACCTGATCAGGAATATCCAGGAGCACGACCGGATCGTCGGCGGCATCGATCCGGCGAGCACGCAGCGGGCGATCGAGCTGTACTCGCCGGTGCTCACCGTCGGAAGGATCATCCCCATGACTGCAACCGCCGCAGAGGTCACCAAGACTGCCGAGAACGCCTTCCGGGACCTGCAGATCGCGGCGATCAACCAGCTGGCGCTGTACTGCGAGGCGATCGGCGTCAACGTCTACGATGTCCGGAAAGGGATCGCCTCCCTCAAGGGAGAGGGGGTCACGCGCGCGGTGCTCTGGCCCGGGGCCGGCGTTGGCGGCCACTGCCTGACCAAGGACTCCTATCACCTCGAGCGGGGCGTGACGAACCCGGCAGAGACGCACCCCCTCCTGAACGGAGGGCAATCGGTGTTCCTCGTCGCACGGAACATCAACGACGCCATGCCGCGCCACATGTACCGGCTCAGCGTCGAGGGGCTGCGCAGAATCGACAGGACGCCTGCGGGTGCAAAGGTGGCCCTCCTCGGCTGGGCGTTCATCCGCGACTCGGGGGATGCACGGAACACGCCCGCACTCCCGTACATGAAGATGATGATCGGCGCCGGGGCATCGACGGCGGTGCACGACCCCTATGTGGTGCATGACGACGATGCAGGCGTCGAGACATCCCATGACCTGAACAGCGTCCTCAGGGGCGCGGACGTGATTGCGATCTTCACCGCCCACACCTGCTACTACGACCGTCTGGACCCGGCCAGGGTGATGGAGCTGACAGGGCGGGACCATCCAGTGATCGTGGATGGAAGGAACGTGATCGACGCGGACGCCTTCATCGGACACGGATTCATCTACAAAGGCATCGGACGGGGCGATAAGAACGAGCATCCGATCTGCGAACCCGAATACCGTGCATGAGCCGTCCGCTGCAGCACCGGCGGTCGGCGGACGACCGCGCTGCACCCACAGGTTCCTGTGCCGTGGATGCCGATACGCAGAACCTCGAGAGAGGCGCCCGATCGTGAGAGATACGGAGAATCGGAGAGCGGCACATCCGATGGGGCGCGAACCGACGATAATCTCGACACGCGGCGGATGCGGATCGTATCCCGCGGTACAGGGAGCGGCGGCGATGCCGCACCACAGTGGGGATTCGGCGTGATTGCATGAATACCGTACAGCGCATCGCAAAGAACACGGCAGCGATCTTTTCTGCCCAGATCACCGTCGCCGTCATGGGCGTTCTGCTCACCATCTTCATCGCCCGAACCCAGGGGGACGTTTCATTCGGCAAATATTCGTTTGCAGTCGCTTTTACGGCAATATTTGCCGTGCTTGCGGATATGGGATACAACACGCTCCTCATCAGGGAGGTCGCGAGGGACAGATCGAAGGCGGGCGTCTACCTGAACAACGTGCTGGGCATCAGGCTCGTCTCCTCGATCGCCGTTTTTACGCTGATCGTGATCGCCATCAATATCCTGAACTATCCTCCCGAAACCAAAACGCTCGTGTACCTCTTCGGCGCGTATACGCTCATTGCCTCTCTCTCCGCGGTCTTCAAGGTAACGTTTCGCGCGTTCGAGCGGATGGAGTACGAGGCGTTCATCACCATCCTGATGACGCTGGCCCGCATCTCCATTGGATTGCTGGTCCTCTACCTGGGATACGGACTCGTCGAACTTGCCCTCGTGTTCATTGCGTCGAGTGTCATCGAATTTTTCCTGGGGCTTTCGTTCTGCGGAAGGGTGCTTGTGAAACCGCAGCTGGGCCGGGACTTCGGCCTCTGGAAGAGCAGCCTGCGGGCGGCGGTGCCGCTTGGCGCCCTGTCCATCTTCGGCCTGATCTACACGCGCATCGATACGGTCATGCTGTCGATCATGGTCGGGGACGCCGCCGTCGGATGGTACAACGCATCGTACAATCTGATCCTCGGGTTCAACATGATTCCCCACCTGTTCATGAACGTTCTCTTCCCGATCATGTCCAGCTACCACACCTCTTCAAAAGACTCGCTCAGAATGGTGTACGAAAGGTCCTTCAGCTACCTGTTCGTTCTGAGTCTGCCGATGGCCGTCGGCATATCGATGCTCTCTGAGAAATTTATCCTGCTGCTGTACGGAGAACAGTTCCTCCCTTCGGTCATCACGTTGCAGATACTGGCGTTCGACGTGCTCCTGTTATTCATGTATACGTGCCTCAGCTTCTTCCTGGTCTCCATCGACCGGCAGGATTCAATGGCGATGATCGTCGGGTTCTCCGCGTTCTTCAACGTGATCCTGAACCTCCTGCTCATCCCCGCCCTCGGTTACGTCGGAGCGGCGGTCGCGACGATCCTCACCGAGGTAACGCTCTTTGCGGTGTACTTCTACCTGACATCGAACTATTTCGGCCGGTTCACGTCCTACAGGAAAATCACCGCATCGATCCTCGCGTCCGCAGGAATGGGCACGTCCATTTACGTGATGCCGGATATGAATCTGTTTCTGCTGCTTGCAGCCGTTATCGGCATTTATTTTGCGTTATTCCATCTTCTCGGGGGTCTTTCTCCCGAGGATATCCAGATGGGCAGGAGTGTCGTCCAGTTCGTCGCCAGGTACGCAAAACGGCAGGACCGGGTGTCCCTCTGATAGCAGATGTCACGAGCCGTCGCACATCCGCCGCGCTCCGCGGTCATCCATGTATGCTGCGCCGCTGAATGGTCTTTGCATCCACCGGATACAGCTCGGCGTCCTTCAATCCCCTGATGAACCCCTCGATGATGTAGAACCCCTTAAAGTTGTATTTGATGAGGGAGACGACCGATGAACGGACGTTTCTGTGGTTGTCATACGATTTGAGCAGTAAGGAGAGATTGAGCAGCGCAAATGGGAGTATGAAGACTTCATCGACAGCGACCGCAGAGAGCGCGAGGCCGAGATTTGCCGCACTGTACAGGGCGTTGAGGAGGTGGTGGCGGTAGTAGCGGAAGACATGTCCGCCGTTGCTTTTGTGCAGGTACTCCCTCAGAATCTGCCCGATTCCCCGGTAGTACCTGAGCCGCTCGACCGCGACCCCCTGATGCTTGGAGACGCCCAGATGGTAGATCATCGGCACGTTCACCCGCACCACGGTGAAACCGCAGCTCTGCAGCCGGAACGACAGCTCCGCTTCCTCGCCGGATTTCAGGAAGGGGTTGTGCGGTCCGGCGGCATCCAGACTCGATCGCCGAAACAGTGCGGCGCCTCCCTCAAGGACGGTGACCGGCTCCGCCCGGATGCCGCTGCCGGCAACGGAGCCGGCACGGATCGCCCGGTTCAGTTCGTCCTCGAATACGTTCGGCCTCATACCTCCGATGCCTGAAACCTCCGGATGGGCTTCGAGGAACGGCACGGCGAAACCGAGCCAGTTCCGGTCCACGACCATATCCCCGTCGACGAAAAAGACATACTCGCCGTGTGAGTGGGTATATCCGACGTATCTTCCCGCCGCAGGGGAGAGCAGCCCCTCCCCGCTCAGCTGATAGATGTCGATGTCATGGCGCTGTGCGATACTGACGGTGGCATCGGAGGAGAGCGAGTCCACGAGGATGATCTGGGTGTTTAAAAGGTCTTCCGCCGCTTCGATGCAGGAACGGATACACCGGTCGATGAACCGCTCCTCGTCCTTTGCGATGATCACGATGCTTACCGTACATTCGTTCCCGGCACTCATGGATCACCCGGCGTGCGCTCGAAAGGAGAGAGGGGCGGGTCATGCCCGACACGCACGCGCCCGCATCCCGATCCGCACGGTGCAATGGCGGTGCACGTATCGCTATATCCTGACATACCCCGCGACATACGCGTTATCGTAGACCTGATCGTACTGCGCCGTCTTCAGGCGCTCAAAGAACGCCCCGGGGATCATGATCGCCTTGTAATCCCCATACAGTTCGGATGCCTGTACGGTGATCGGTTCGCTGTACGTGGCTCTCCGGATGAGGACGAACATGCCGCCTAGATCGGTGACGTTCCCATTCAGGTAATCCTCATCGAACGTTCGAAGCCTTCTCTTCAGTTCGATATGCGGTGCTCCGGAATCCTCATCGGCATACGCCGCCGGCATATCTCCGGTTCCGTAAAATGCGCAGGACTCTAGAAATGTGTGGTCCAGCCTGACGTTGCCTTCGCACAGGGACCCGATACTCTGCGCTGCAGCGATCTCGCTGTCCATGAACTGGTTCCTGGGCGTCGAACTCTTCGCTACGATCGGGTTGTCTTTGTTGATGCTGGGCGTATTCACCATCAGAAACGCAAATACCGCGACAATTACAAATATCGCGAATATTTTCTGCTTTTTTGCGGCAAGCAGGTCGACGCTCTTCATGATGTACATTGCAGCGACGATGACCAGGAAGACCGAGAGGAACGGCAGCCACCTGTTCGTGAGGAGCGCCCTGACGCCCAGCAGCGGGGCGCCGTAGATGATGGTGTAGAGGAGGCCGATGCTCAGCGCGATGGCGAACTTCCTGGAGTCTCTCTGGGACAGCCACAGCAGGGTTCCGCCGATCGCGAAGAACGGCAGGATAAGATGCGTGGAGTGGAGGAAGAGCGTTTCAGCCAGCGACATGGCATACTTGTGGCCGACGATCAGCACGTCGCTCCCATAGGCGCCTCCCCATTCGATGACCGAAACGAATACGTTCGCGCCAGACTCGAAGATCGTCTCCCCCGGGCCGGTGAATGTATGCATCCAGTACGTCAGCAGGGCGACGGCGAAAAGCATGAGATACGTGCCAGACAGGATGAACGTGTTCGTTTCACCGCCCTTCCGGCTGAAAAGTCGATGGAATACCCTCACGCCGATGAAGAGGGCCAGGATCGACAGGAAAGCCACGAAGGTGGTCAGTTGATGCGAGAGAACCATCAGGAGCGTGACGGCGATCACGAAGCCTGTGCTTGTCATACTGTTGTGCTTTCCCCGAAAGAGGATGAGGAAGAGGAGGAGCATGAAGTAGCAGAGGACGATCGACCCGGCGGTGATGTTTGCTATTCCCCGGACAATCACGTCGTTCGTGATGTTGAAGAGGAGTACGGCGAAAAGTCCTGTCTGCGGCCCGGCGATATATTTCACGATAAGAAAGAGGAATATCGTGCTGACGACGCCTGCAACGCCGATCGAAAGGAAGACCGCATCCTTGACGTCGATCGAACAGACGCTCTCCAGCATGGCGATGAACACGTGCAGAACGGGATAATACACGTATTTGCTCCCGACGTCGAGCGGAGGAATCATGCCGGTTCCGGAGATGATGTCCGCCAGTTTCACATGGAAGTATGCATCGTACCCGATGATGCTCGGGTAGTTATAGAAGATCCCTGCACGAAAGAACAGCGATACGACGATAATTTTGCCAAGCAGCGGCCAGACTGGCTCGCCTTCCCTGAAGAAGAGGATCTCGATGCCGAGAATGCCGGCAAGGAGCGCTACAGTTACAAAGTACGCCAGTGGCCGTATGTAGGGCTGGCTGTACCAGAGGGCTGCAGCAACGGGAACGAGACCGATGAAGACGATATTAAGAAGGATCCTCTCGTAGCCCTGAACGGAAATACCGCCTGCCGCAGGCATCTTCAGCTGCCGGTGGAGCAGGACGTACAGCCCCGAAGCGGCCAGAATGACGGTGCCGATAGACAGCTGACGCAGAATGCCGAAGACACTCAGCAGGATGATGGCGATACCGAGCGCAACTCCAAGCACTCCCCCGATGATGTCGAGGTTATCCCCTATACGTTGAACAACCAGGCGTGTACCCTGTTCTGTCACAGCTCTCCCCCCACAGGCAGTTCATATCCCAATTTAACGGTACAACGAATTCGACGCACTTTCCGCTGGATGTACGGATTTCAGCACCCCTCTCATGTACTCCCGCAATCGTTCGTTCCAGTAGTAGTCCCGAATCTCCTCGTCGTCGATCTGTTTCACCCTCCGGAGCACACTCGTCAGATAGCCGTAGCCGTACGCAATGCCGGTGTAATGCGGCTTTTTCGCCGCAAGGTAGCACGAGTTGAGAAACACCAGCACCGGATGCTTATTGACGTAGTGCGCGATCGAGCCGCTGGTTTTATACCCCTTCCACAACCCCTCCGCACTCCGTGTGCCGCGGAGCTGCACGGCCACGATATGACCGAACCTCTTTACGTTCCAGCCTCTCATGATCGCTTTCGCATTCGAGATCGAGTCCGGCGCGGGTTCAACGGGGTATCCGCCGGTATCGAAGAAACATTCCTTCCTCCATAACCTCCCGCTCCCTCTGGGCAATCGCCCGTCCGGCCAGTCCCTCTTTATCTCGCCCCAACGCACGTTCCCGTCCGGCATATCGTGGATATGTCCGCTCGCGATGCCGAGCGAACCGTCCCGATCGAATTCGTTGATGAGCTTCTCGAAATATCCCGGTTCAGGGACGGTGTCGGCATCGAGGAGCCCGATAAAGTCGTAATCGATATGATTCGCTGCGCAGTCGCAGTAGTCCGTTAAAAGATCAAAGCCGGTTCTGCAGACATAGGAGTAATGAAACGTGATGTCCCGCTCCCGTGGGGGTAATCGTATGCCTTGTATCCACTCATTCTCGTCCTGCAGATCACCGACTATTTCCGGCGTACCGTCGGTACTCCCGTCGTCCACGATGAGCCAGAGCTTCGGTGTTCGCGTCTGACCGATCACCGCATCCGCGACCGCCGGAAGGTAGTCCTCTTCATCCTTCGCGGGAGTAACCACGATGTACATGCAACCCGCTTCCATCCAGATGATGGGTCGAATGATACTCCACTATATTAAGTTTGTGCAAAAATGGAAAAATTCAAACGATATATAACAGCGCCGCCGCTCAACCGCCGCAGAGTGTGACCGATTTCAAAAATTTACCCTTTATAATACGGTTTTTTGGGGCGGTTCGCTGCGTATGGGCCATACAGCATGTTCATGAGCGACCGGAGGCGGGCCCCGCACCGCTCAAACGGCGCCTTTCCCAGGAACGACTGTACGGCGGAGGATATTCCGAAACTGCGCGGGGACCTTCACCGCGCCCGGATCGCGGGCTCTGCAGGGCCCCCTCTCCCGACCGGTTCCACGGATTCGCTCCGGGGATGGGACATCCCGGACGGTGGACCGGGGGTGAGATCCGCCGTGGGGA
>DAQY01000085.1:11198-20208 GCA_002503105.1 Methanomicrobiaceae archaeon UBA206 | reverse complement strand
GGAATCCGGCGCAGTATATCGCTTAATTCCCCTGGAACGCACGTAAAAGTGCTCTAAACTGTGTGGATCTCCAGCCACGAGGCACTTTTGGGACGACTTCATCCAGCGATTTGAGGGACTCAATGATGGCGTACGGGAGGATCCCGCGAGCTGTTCATCCAGCTCGTATTTATAATGGCGCGAAATAAACGTTATTCCTAAAACAACAACATGGTGATCCGATGCGAAGACTGCAGCTACTGGTACTGGCCGTCCTGCTGACGTCGCTGGTGGTGCCCGCCATGGCCGGAGAGAAGTTCCTCTACGGAAGCCCGGAGCTTTCGGCCTCGATATCCGGCACCAACGAATTCACGCCCGGCGCCGATCTCACGCTGACGGTGACGGTGGAGAACAGCGGTCTCAATATGTATAAAATAGCCAGCTCGACCATCATCAGCCGTGACGACCAGCCGAATACGGCCAAGATGGTCACTGCGGCCCTTCTGCCGAACGGAACGGCGTTCACGATCAAGTCCGATCCGCAGTTCCTGGGCGACATCGCCGGCGGTCGCGCTGCGTCCGCCACCTTCAGCGTGAAGGTCGCCGATACCGCAGCGCCGGGCACCTACATCCTCCCCCTCCGGGTGACGTACACCTATTTGTGGGAGGCCGAGCAGTCCGGTTTCGATACCGTCAGATACTACTACAGCAAGAAGACCGCGACCCTCCCGCTCGCCGTCAGGATCAGGCCCGATCTCCGCATCGACGTCGTCGACGTCCGAACCGAGCACCTGAACGTGGGTACCGAAGGCTACCTGTACCTCACGCTCCGGAATACGGGGTACGAGTCCGGGGCCAGGGCGATCGCCAGGATCGTGCGGAACGGCGCGAGTCCCCTCATCCCGACGGACGGCAGCGTGTATATCGGGGATTTCGCACCCGGCGACGAGGTACCCGCACGGTTCAGGGTGGCCGTCTCCGGCAATGCCGAGGAGCAGGCCTACCCCATCGACGTCAGAGTCGACTACGAGGACACGGAGGGCAACGCCGCCTCCTCGAACACCGTGACGAT
Source organism: Methanomicrobiaceae archaeon UBA206 (assembly GCA_002503105.1). Classification (GTDB taxonomy): domain Archaea; phylum Halobacteriota; class Methanomicrobia; order Methanomicrobiales; family Methanoculleaceae; genus UBA206. Next base: position 19,157 of record DAQY01000085.1, on the reverse strand, counting down.
CGGCCTGCCCGTCGGCGGCAAGACCGCGTTTGAAGTCGTCTCACCCGCAGCCGTCCTTCACCCGGGCGAGAAGGCCGTCCTTGAGGTTGTGTACCGGAATACGGGGGCGACGACGGCCTACAACGCTCAGGCGCGACTGAGTGCGATCGACCCCTTCACCAGCAACGACGACACCGCGTTCCTCGGCGACCTTGCACCCGGCGACGAAGCGGTCGCGCGGTTCAAGGTGAACGTCGACGGCGATGCGACCATCAAGATCTACGGGCTCGATACGGAGATCCGGTACCGCGACGCGCTCGATAACAGCCAGATCTCGGACACCATGAAGGTGCAGGTGCAGCTCGAGAAGAAGAGCGGAGCCGTCTTTGAGAACCCGATGGTCATCGCTGTTGCCGCGGTGGCGATGCTGGGTACAGGGTATTATATGCTGGTGCTGCGTAAGAAGGGATGATGAACGGCTACTGGGAAGGTCCGCTGCCGAAGCCGCAGGTGCGGACGATAGATGATATGCGATCGGTCCTCGCCGAACCCGGCTGTACCGCCGATCAGCCCCTCTACTATATGTACCGCCACCTGGCAAGATCCGAGGAGGACCGGCGATGGCTGCAGGACCATCGCCTGAGCTACGATATCACCGTGATTCCGCCGCAGATCCTCTGCGGCGAATACGTCAAGACCAAGGGCCACCACCACCCGGAGAACCCGGCAGGGGTCGGGTATCCCGAGGTCTATGAGGTGCTGGAAGGGACGGGGCACTACCTGCTCCAGACCCGGGATGCCGACGATGTCGTCCTGGTTGAGGCGTCGGCCGGCGATAAAGTGCTCATCCCGCCCGGGTACGGGCACGTGACCATCAACCCGTCGCCGACGCGGCTGGTGATGTCGAACCTGGTATCGACGGCGTTCTCGAGCAACTATGCGCCCTACGAAGAGCGGCGCGGGGCTGCATACTACGAGATGGAGGACAGGGTATTCGTGAAGAACATCCACTATCCCGATGCGCCCCCGGTCCGATACTGCGCCCCCGTGGAGCTCCCGGAGCTCTCCATCGAACGGGCGATCCCGCTCTACGATCTCGTCGGCAGACCGGGATCGGTCGAGTTCCTGAACCGTCCGGAGCGGTTCATGGACATCTTCCGGCGGCTGCTCGGGGGCTGCATGTTCGCGCTCTGAAAAAAAACCTCTCCTGGGAGATCGCGGGCGCCTGCCGATCGAACGCAGGACCCTTCACCGCTTTACCGCCCGTTCTCACCGGCGGCGATCACCATGGCCCCCCACCTCCTCCAGAATCTGACAGCGCCGGCAGACCTCCTCATACGGCTCCCCGCATCGCTCGCAGATGCGCATCTGGCCCGCAGGGGCGGCCTCCGCTCTCCGGAGTGCTTCGCCCAGGTTCACGAGGGCATACTTCGTCGCCGGATGACGGTACGTATACGCGTCGAGCATCGTCCTGACATCGCCCCGCAGGGCGCCGGCGGCATAGGGGCAACCCCTGATATCGAACCCCTCCACGTGCAGGAAGGCATAGAGCGCCACCTCCCGCTCGGGGATATACATGAAGGGTCTGATGCGGGGGACCATCCCTGCAACGGGCCGCACCGGGCGGGTCAGGCGCTCCGCATCGCCCCGGAGCACGTTCATCAGCACCGACTGCGCGTCGTCGTCCAGGTTGAACCCGAACGCCAGTCTGGTGACGCCGTGCTCCCGGGCGACCCGGTTGAGGATCGTGCGCCGGAGCACCCCGCAGTAGGAGCAGGAGATGCCGACGCCCTTCTGCCGGACGATCTCGTCGATGGTGATGCCGTACTCCTCCGCAAACGATGCCGTGACCCAGGGGACGCCGATGCGGTCTGCGATCGCCTTCGCCGCGAGAGGGTCCCGGTAGCCGCAGATCCCCTCGTCGATGGTGATCGCGAGCAGACGGATGTCCCTCCGCTGATGCAGCAGGCGGTGCAGGAAGTAGAGGACGGCGCTGCTGTCTTTCCCCCCTGAGAACGCCACCGCCACCGTATCCCCGGACTCGATCCAGCGGTGCTTCCTGATGGCGCGTTTGGCCTTCGCCTCGAAGTCGAGATCGAAGTGCTGCTCGCAGAGGTGCAGCCCGGAGTACCGCTGAAAAACGATCGCGTCCCTGCGGCATCTGCTGCACTTCATGGGTTCCGATCAATCTTTTACGGCAGAACACATAAATGGTGTAGAACATGCCTGTTCCCGCAGAATACGTGCGATCTCTGCACGCGTACGAACTCAACGTTCTGCTCGCACTCGAGCGCCTGATGCGGCGGTACCGGTGGGTGCCTCTGGAGATGCTCAGATCCGCCACGAACCTCTCGGAGTCCGAGCTCACCTACCGGCTTGGCAGGCTGATCGACATGGATATGGTCAGGTACGAGAAGGTCCCGTACGAGGGGTATGCGCTGGTCTTCAACGGGTACGATACGCTGGCCCTGCACACCCTGACCCGGCGGGGGACCGTCCAGGCGCTCGGATCCCGGATAGGGGTCGGGAAAGAGTCCGAGGTCTACGAGGCGATGGGGCTCGGCGTCGTGGTGCTGAAGTTCCACCGGGTCGGCCAGCGTTCGTTCCAGGCCGCCCGGATAAAACGCGGGTACATGCCGGAAACGAGGCACTGGCCCTGGATCTTTGCATCGGCCTCCTCGGCAAAGATGGAGTACGACGCGCTCAAACGGCTTCACCCGGCGGTCTCCGTGCCGCTCCCCATCGATCGGAACCGGCACGTGGTGGTGATGTCGTTCATCCCCGGCGTGAACCTGACCCGGGCCGTCCTCGAGGAGCCGCAGGAGGTGCTCGAGGAGATTCTGCAGAACGTGGCCGGGGCGTACCGCCTCGGCGTCGTCCACGCAGACTTGAGCGAGTTCAACGTGATGGTCGATGAGGCGCAGTGCTGGCTGATCGACTGGCCCCAGTGGATCGAGACCACTCACCCCAATGCCCGGGAGATTCTGCGGCGGGACGTGGAGAACGTCCTTCGATACTTCAGAAGAAAATACGGGATCGAATATCCGCTTGACGAGGCGGTGGCCCGGGTGATCGGGTGAAAGTCTTCGGCATCGATATCATCAAGGGATCGGTGCGCTCGAAGACCCGCCGGCCCGTCTATGCCCTCTGCCGCATGGAGGACGGCGAGGTGCTCGGCGTGGACGAGGTGACGGGTTTTCGTCTCCGAAGGCTCCTCGCAGGCGAACGGCCCGACATCCTGGCGGTGGACAGCATTCAGGAGATCGCCACCGACCAGCGCGAGCTCTTCGAGTTTCTGCAGTCTCTCCCGCCCGCGACCAGGCTCGTGCAGGTGACCGGCGGTGAGCGGACGGAGAGCCTCGGCAAGGTGGCGGCCCGCTACAACATCGCCTTCAATCGGTTCGACCCGCACGCGGAGGCACGCGCCATCGCCCGGGTGGCGTCGCTCGGCGCCGGCGTCGAGGTGATCGCCTTCGAGAACGTCACCGATATCGTGGTGAGCCGGCACCGTTCGCCGGGGCGGGGCGGTTGGAGCCAGAACCGCTACGCCCGGAGGATCCACGGCAGCGTGATGCAGAAGGCCCGCGAGATCGAGGTGCAGCTGAAGAGCGCCGGACTGCAGTACGAGAAGAAGGAGACGAAGGCGTTCGGCGGCCTCTCGAGAGCCGCCTTCAGGGTCCGTGCGCCGCGGGACATGGTGCCGGTGCACGCCGTCCGGAGCGCCGACGTGCAGGTCCGGGTGATCGGCAAACAGCTCGATCGGATACGGTTCGAACCGCTCAGCGGACGGCCCCGGTACCTGATTGTGGGGCTAGATCCCGGCACCACCACCGGTATCGCCGCCGTCGACCTGGACGGCAACCTGGTGCACCTCTCCAGCTCGCGCCAGATGACGATGTCCGATATCATCGATGAGCTCTACCAGGCCGGGAGGCCCCTGATCATCGCATCCGACGTGCAGCAGATGCCCTACTCCGTCGAGAAGATCCGCCGCGCCTTCAACGCCGTCCCCTACACGCCGAAGCAGTCGCTCCCGGTGGAGACGAAGTACGAGATCACCGCCCCCTACTCGTACACGAACGACCACGAGCGGGATGCGCTCTCGGCGGCGCTGGACGCCTACCGCAGCTACAGGAACAAGTTCCAGAACATCGCCAAGCGGGTGCAGCCGGGCTTCGATCTCGACGAGGTGCGGGCACGGGTGATCCGGGGGCAGCCTCTCGACCAGGTGCTCGCCGATCTGCAGGGCGCACCCGCCGCTCCCCCGAAGGCGGCACCGGAGACGGCACCGGAGCGGAAGGCGGAGGACGAGCGGGTGATCGCACTCGATGGGATGGTGAAACGGCTGCGGGGGTACGTGCGGGAGCTCCAGGAAGAGATCCGGGAGAGGGAGCGCGAGATTGGGCGCCTCAGGCGGGCCCTCGACCGGGCGCGCTCCGCCACCGAGCGGAAGCTGCGGCGGGATGCCGAACTCGCCACCAAGGACGCCATCATCGAGAACCTGCGGCACCAGCTGCGCGGCGAGAGGCGGCATTCCCGGCGGCTGAAGAAGCGGCTGGACCGGATGAAGAGGATTGCAGAGCTGGAGGTCAGCGAGGACTACACACCGATCAAGGTGCTGGAGTCGTTTACCCGCGATGCCGTCCGGAGTCTCTCCGAGCAGGTCGGCATCGCAGAGGGGGACGTCCTCTATCTTCTCCGGATCGATGGATGGGGCAGGGCCGTGGTGAAGGACCTCGCCGGCATGGGCGTGCGGGCGCTGATTGCGGGGAGGGCGACCCCCGAAGAACTGGACCCCCGGCTGATGCAGGCGTTCAGGGAGGCGGGCCTCGCGCTGATCCACGATCGGGTGGTCCAGGCCGAAATCCGGGGGAGAACCGGAGCGGTGAGGACCGACGCCCTCGAAGAGGCCCTCGCCGAGTGGGAGGAGGAGCAGCGGGAGTACCGGCGTGCGCAGGAAGCGGAGCGGCTGGAGTACCTCTTCAAGGAGTACCGGAGCGAGCGGGAGAAGGAGGTGCGGCGCGGTGGATGACCGCGAGCTGCAGAAATGCCTCCGGGGGATCGTGTCTCCGGAGTACCTGGAGGACGACTGCGCCGTCCTCCCCATCGGCGGTCGGTACCTGGTGGCGAGCACGGATATGCTACATGAGCGCACCGATTTCCCCCCCGGCATGACCGAATGGCAGATCGGGTGGATGTCGGTGGCGGTCACGCTCTCCGACATCGCCAGCATGGGCGCGGCGCCCGCCGCCGTTCTCCTCGCCGTCGGCCTGGATCGGCCGGAGCGGCTCGTCCCGATCATGGAGGGTGCACGGGACTGCTGCCGGGCGTACGGGGCGGAGCTGGCAGGCGGCGATCTCGACGCACACCGGGAGCTGACGATCGTCAGCTCCGGCATCGGGACCGTCGCACCGGAGCACCTGGTCCGGCGGAGGGGGTCCCGCCCGGGCGACCTCGTCGCCGTCACCGGGCCGCTCGGAGAGGCGCAGGCGGGGCTGGAAGGCTACGAACGGCACAGGAGAGCCCTCCTTGAACCGCAGCCCCGGGTGATGGAGGGGCAGGCGCTGGGCAGGGCCGGGGTGACGTCCATGATGGACATCTCCGACGGCCTTGCGCTGTCGCTCTACGACCTGGCTGCAGTAAACCGGTGCGGATTCGCGATCGAGGCCGCCCGGCTGCCGCTTCCCGCCGGTGTGCCGGAGGACGAGGCGCGGGAACTGGCACTCTACGGCGGCGGGGACTTCGAGCTCCTCTTCACCTGTGCACGGGACCGCCTCCCGATCCCCGGCGTCGAGACGTACGTGATCGGCCGGGTGATCGCGGAGCCGCAGGTGCTCGCCGACGGGCGGATGCTGGAGCGGCGGGGGTACCGGCACGCGTGGGCGGACTGACGGGCGTCAGCTCCGGCTCCCGCCGGTCGGCAGCCGACGCCACTGCCACCAGAGGTATGCGGCTCCGATGACCGCAAACACGAAGACCGAGAGCTCGGCGGCGATGATCCCTTGCGTCTGCCCGAGGAAGACCGCGAAGGAGTCGACTGCGGTATGCCAGAGTACAGCCAGCACGAGCAGCGAGTATCGCGCGGAGATGACGGCGGCCAGCACCAGGATCGAAAACGCAATCTGGAGCGTAAGAGCCATCAGCCGTTCAAACAGGCCCGGCAGAATATCGAGCGGGGTCACCGCCAGGAGTACCCGGATCTGCTCCTCTGCGGGTATTCCCGTGGCGGCATTCAGCACCCCGGGCTGCTGCGTAAGAGCGATGTAGGAGAACATCGTCACGAAGACCAGGATGCCAACGAAGATGCTCTCGACGCCGCCCCAGCCGGCGCCGAAGGCCAGGCCGTTCTCCCGTGAAAGATCGATATCTCTTCGCCTGAAGAAGTATCGGAAGACGAGGAAACGGCCGATCTCCTCAAAAAGTCCTGCAAGTAGTCCGAGGTACAGGGCGATAACGGCGATGACCGCTGCCGGATCTGCGAGTGCCTGCTGCAGTGCGAGGAAGAGCGGCGTCTGGGTCACCAGCACGAGCGGGGTATGGATGACCTGGACGGCGATGAAGAACACGACACCGAGGCCGAAGATCTTCCACGGTATTCCGAACCCCGCCGTACAATCCAGTAACCCAGTCCCAGAGGGATGGCGATCTCCAGGAGAGCGACGAGCGCAAAGGTTGCCACGACCAGCGAGTCCATAGGGGAAGAACGTTCGAAGTCGTATATAAATTCACACGGGCGGTCTGCAGGACTCGGAGCATCGGCGACCGATCACCCTTCGCACGCCGGGTGCGCACCGGATCCGAACGGGCGGTCCGCGCCGCCAGAGCAAGGAGGACAAAAGAGGCCATTCAGGAACCGAAGTCGTCCCGGGGTGCAGACGCGCAGGAGATATGGTGCACTTTTCATGGCGCTGGATCCGGCCGGCATCGTTCAGCACCGTTCTCTGCGAGAACGCGCCTTCGCCACCGACAGGGCTTTCTATCCGGTCAGCGACGAGAACGCGATGCGGCTGAAGTTCTCAAGCTCGAATGAGAAACTTATCGTTGATGAAATGGAGCGGCTCGTCCGGGTGAAACGGATGCTCGTGAGGAGATAGAGCCCGTCTACAGCATCTCCTCCAGGATCTCCACCGCATCGTGAATGTACTGCGGGCAGATCGTCCGCGTGAGGTTCCGCTCCCGTGCCTCTTCCCGCCCCTGCGGCGTGGATAGGTCGGCGCCCAGGAGATCCGTGCACAGGACGGCGCCGTGCCGCAGGCGGAACCTGTTGACGAACTCCCTGGCGAGTGCATAGGTCTCTTCCCGTATCTGTCTGTCCTCCGGACGGGTGCCGCCGTGCTGCAGTCCGATGACGAGTACCGCAGCGGATACGACGCCGCACGTGCCCCCTGTCTGCCCCATGCCGCCGCCGAATCCTGCTGCCGCCTTCAGCAGCAGGTCTTCCGGCATGCCGAGGGCGTCGGCAAACGCCGAGGCGACCGCCTGCGCACAGCTGTAGCCCTCCATGAAACGGGCGACTGCACGATCGGATCTGCTCATGGTATCACTCTCGATGACCTGTAGGACATCGACATGGATGTAGGTTTGCATGCCAGCGATACCCCTGCACCAGGCGCCCTATTGTTCCAGAACCTGTAAAAGCACGATACACTGCGGCATAAATCCATATCGGCTGCAGAACTGCAGAATACCATGGTTTCTACCGATACCACCCCCATCTTCGTCCGGGGGCGCACCGCCGGCCGCCGCATACCGCCAGATGCGGTTCGACGAAGACGGAGTCGATCCCCTCACTCCGTCGCGGGAGATCGTGCCGATCTAATACCCGACGTAGCTGCCTCTATCGACGCTACGGGCAAGATCCACTCGCAGATCGCCCTGCACGCTGCCTTTTCGGGAAGTTCCACCCTACGCATCCCGAGCGTCGGCTGCGCGGGGCGGTGCCGTCTCAGAGGACGGCCATTACCTGGTCGCCGGCAGCGC
>DAQY01000085.1:573-10881 GCA_002503105.1 Methanomicrobiaceae archaeon UBA206 | reverse complement strand
CCTGGTCGCCGGCAGCGCTAACGGTGCCATTCACTTCCTCAACCGTCAGGGCAGCCTGATCTGGCAGAACCTCGCCCGCCATACGGTGCCGGCGGTCGGCATCTCCCGCGACGGTGCCGTGGTCGCCGCCGGGAGTTACGACGACAACCCCCTACGTCTACGGGCGCGACGGCGGCCTCCCCTGGCTGAAGGTGGCGGGTGCGCCGATCCTCGCGCTCGCCCTCTCCGGTGACGGGCGGTTTGCGGTCGTCGGCAACAAGGACGGAGATATCGAGGTGTACCGGGTGCACGATGCACTCCAATGGACGGAGCGGACGGGAAGCGACGCGACGGCGGTGGATATCACACGGAACGGCGGGTACCGGGGACGGAACCGTGCGCTGGACGTTCGCCGCCGGTGCGCCGGTCGGTGCGGGATCACGAGCGCTGCTCCTTCCGACGGCACAGACAGCCGCCGCGGCGGAAGCGGCAGCCGGTGGCGGGGGCGCGCTACTCGGAATCCTCTCAGCAGCGGGATTCTGGGGGATACGGCGCAGGATGCGGCGATAACGCCGCACCAGAGTTTTTTTCCCGCGAACAGCGAACGAAAAACAGTCATGGACTCGGCGGGATTTGAACCCGCGGCCTCTACGTTGCGAACGTAACGATCTACCCCTGATCTACGAGCCCGATGGATTGAGATCAGAGTATGATCTCAATATCTAATTTTTCTGCCAGTTCTTTATATCTGTTCCTGATGGTAACCTCGGTCACTCCTGCCACCTCGGCGACCTCGCGCTGGGTGCGGCGTTCGCCGCCGAGGATGGATGAGATGTAGATGGCGGCCGCTGCGACGCCCGTCGGGCCTCTGCCGCTCGTCAGCTCGCGCTCGCCCGCCTGCCGGAGGATCTCCACCGCCCTGCTCTGCACCTCGCCCTTCAGGTTCAGGCCCGAGCAGAAGCGCGGGACGTAGTCGATCGGCGACGTCGGCAGCAGTTTCAGGCCGAGCTCGCGAGAGATGAACCGGTATGTCCTTCCGATCTCCTTCCGGGACACCCGGGAGACCTCGGCGATCTCGTCGAGCGTCCGGGGGACGCTGCACTGGCGACACGCCGCATACAGCGCCGCTGCGGCGACACCCTCGATGCTGCGGCCCCGGATCAGGTTCTTGTCCACGGCGTCGCGGTAGACGACCGCAGCGGTCTCACGCACGTTGCGGGGCAGGCCAAGCGCGGAGGCCATCCGGTCCAGTTCCGAGAGCGCAAAGGCGAGGTTCCGCTCGGTCGCGTTCGAGACCCGGATACGCCGCTGCCACTTCCGGAGGCGGTAGAGCTGTGCGCGGTTTTTGCTCGAAATCGCACGGCCGTAGGAGTCCCGGTTCCTCCAGTCGATCATCGTGGAGAGACCCTTGTCGTGGATCGTGAACGTCATCGGCGCACCGACACGGGAACGCTTCATCCGCTGGTCGTGGTCGAATGCGCGCCACTCGGGACCGCGGTCGATGAACTCCTCATCGAGGACGAGACCGCAGTTCTGGCAGACGAGCTCCGCCCGCTCGTAGTCGTGAACGAGCTGGCGGCTGCCGCACTCGGGACAGACGGACTGGACACTCTCTTCGGTGCGCTTCTTCTCCTTCTCTTTGACCTTCAGTTTCCCTCTCTTCTTCAGGGCCTCACGCTGCAGCTGCAGCTGTTTCAGCTTCTCAACTTCGGTCATGGACTATTCTCCTATTTTGTAAAGATCTTCTCTCCAACCTGCGTGGAACAGTCATCGTAGCAGAGAACTACGGCATAGGGAGCTGATATATTCCCAAAGATGTCAACGGTCTTCCCCACGGGTTTTAATCGGCGATCGACGACCTCACCATAGAGGCGCGGGAGTCGTGCAGCATCACACCGCAAGATTAACAAGCGATGACCACAGACACCTATTGAACGTCCGACTATTCTCAAACTGCAACCTCTAGGGGTAATCTGGTTGGCGAGTGTTTAGTAACGTATATATGTGTGACGGAACATTATATCAATCTTTTGATAAGGTATAAATAATAGTTATCGCAGATGCAGGAACCGATCGATATCCAGAGAGAGGGGCTCTGCACATTCCGTCTCTGTCATCCCTGCACCGAGCGCAACCGCCCGCCGAGCTTCTTTATTCATCAGATCGGACGGCGCATGGGTGTCGGAACCCACCACGATCGTGCATCCGGCATCCCGAGCAACCCGTAGCACGTGGCCGTTCGTCCTGTTGTGCCCCGCACGCGACGTGATCTCGAGCGCCACCCCGATCTCCGCCGCGAGCGCTGCATCCTCAGGTGTGATCAGGCCGGGATGAGCGAGCACGTCGACGTACTCGCAGGTGCAGGCGGCGTGGTTCGTGCCCGGCGCCACCGGCTCCACCACGGTCTCGCCGTGCACTATCACGATATCGGCGCCCTTCTGCTTCGCGTGCCGTGCCAGCGTCCGGATCTGTGACGGCGGGATGTGAGTGAGCTCGACGCCGGCGAGGAGCTCGACATCGTAGCACCGGGCAGACTCCTTCATGTGGGCGATCCCCTCCAGCAGACGGCTGATGTTGGAACTGTCGGCATGGTCGGTGACGGCGAGGATGCGGTATCCCAGAACGGCGGCCCGCCTGACGAGCTCGGTGGGCAGCATCTCCCCGTCGCTCATGATGGTGTGTGTGTGCAGATCGTACATGTCGTTCACTTCCTCCTGGCAGTCAGGTGCCGTGCCACCGTCCTGAGAAGATCCTCTTTGCTCTCTTCCCACTCCACCGCGATCCGTCCTTCCCGTTCCGCCCACCGGGCGGGGTGGTGGTGCTCCTCCACACGGTACGGCACCTTCATCTTTTTGAGTGCTGCTTCGAGATCCGATAGCGTCGGGCTCTTCATCGCGAGCGTTCGGGGAACCCGTCTCCCCTCCCTCCGCAGCAGCGATGCATCGAAATAGCAGGGATACAGGATGCGTTCCGGGCTCATTATGGTACTGTTTGGGAGTTAATCTATAAACAGATCATGATCAAACTACACTACATGCATCATATCGACGTCCATGTGGAGAAGGACGTCTACGACGTCAACAACCGTATCGCGGACGCCAATGCGGCGCGCTTGAAAGAGCACGGCGTGCGGGCGTTCGATCTCCTGGGCGCGATCGGTTCCGGGAAGACCGCGCTGATCGAGCGCCTCGTCCCGCTGCTGAAGCAGCGCGGACTCCGCGCCGGCGCCATCGCCGGCGACGTGTATGGTGATGACGACTTCAAGCGTATCGTTGCGCTCGGCGTTCCGGCCGTTAACGCCAATACAGGGAAGGAGTGCCACCTCGATGCGCACCTGGTGCAGCACGCCATCGAAGAGCTGCCGCTCGAGGAGATCGATGTCCTCTTCATCGAAAATGTCGGGAACCTGGTATGCCCGACGGACTTCCGCCTGGGCGCGGAGAAGCGGATCGTGATCGTCAGCGCCACTGAAGGGGACGATGTGGTGAACAAGCACCCCATGATGTTCCGGGGGAGCTCGATCGGGGTGATCAACAAGATCGATCTCGCGGAGTACGTGGGCGCGGACCTCGATCGGATGGAGAAGGACATGTGCCGGTACAATCCCGAAATCCAGGTCTTCCGGACGAATCTGAAGACGGGGGCGGGGACGGAGCGGCTGCTCGACGCGATCTTCCGCTGATCAGCACGGTTAAATAGTTCTGTTGAGAAAAACTGTAATACTTTAACGATGAGCCGCACCCCATAGAGGATTTATACGCTCTCAATACATTGATTCGGTGATTACATGCTGTGGCAGGGCAGATCGGTGAGGAAGGCTACGGGTGGTCGCTACCACCCCGCCCGGAGCAAGAGGAGATCCGAGATCGGGAGGGCTCCCGCAGATACGCACATCGGTGAGGATCGCAGGAAGATCGTCCGCACGTACGGCGGCAACCACAAGGTGCGGGCCCTGCGGGCGATGTACGCGACGGTCTCCAACCCGGCGACCGGTGAGAGCAGGAAGGCACGGATCGAGACCGTGGAGGAGAACACCGCCAACCCCAACTACGTGCGGCGGAACCTCCTGACCAAGGGCGCGATCATCAAGACCGAACTCGGGCGCGCACGTATCGTCAGCAGACCCGGTCAGCACGGCGTGATCAACGCCGTGCTGATCACATGACGGTATATGCTTTTTTTCCGGATGAGATAGATCGGCGCTGGGGAACCGGCGGTGCAGTACCACCCTTCGCCGCCGGTTCGGGAACACCTCCCGTTTCAAAACTTTCGCACGGAGTGTACTTGCGCGGATGCCGAACCGGACGCTCCCGGGTACGAGGGGTCGTCCCAAAACGACCATGAGACCGTGCTGGCCGCAGGCTCGACCGATGAAGATCTCTCTGTCTTTCCGTTACCTGTCCCCCCGGCGACGAAGACTGCAGGGGGGGTCCGCCGCTGCTTCTGGGAAGCCTGACGGCGTCCGCCGGCGTGAACAGGGCGGGTGTGAGGACATACGCGGGTGCGGCTCCCGCGCCCCACCGAGAAGCGCGGCGATTCTGGCATATCCGCCCGCCCAGAAGAGCTCCGGGTACAGATCCGGGTAGCCGTGCGAGTCGTTCATCTGCATGATGGTGAGGTGCGCGATGATACCCTCCTCTTCTGCCCCTCACGCCGCGCCAGACGGAAATGGTTGCGCCGCACCGACCTTCCTCTCCCCGCCGTCCGGACATGATCCGGGGGGAGGCCGGATCGATCATATTCTTTTTACGTTCTGCGGTCCTCAAATGTAGTAATGCGCAGGATATACCATCGATTTCCCCAGCGGATCGATCTCGATTTCGAACTGGATCGCCCATTCCGTGAGGTGCTCCGGTGCCTTCAGCGGATGCACAACACCCATACGACGGAGCGGAAGGAGAAAGGGCTCCTGAAACGGAGAGTTCTGATCCAGATATCGGACGGCAGGACCCAGTTCGAGGAGCTGGACCGCCTCCCGCCTCTCGAGGAGACGATCAGCGAGGTGGCGGACTTCAGGATCGACCTGCAGGAAACGCTTCTACAGCCGGACAGGCGGCTGCCGGTTTCAGAGAACGTCTTCCTGATCCGGGTCACGGACAGGGGGCAGAGGACCGAGTGCTTCGTGGCGAAGGAGGGGCGGTACGGCGGCATGGACGCCATGGATGTGAGGCAGCTGCTCAGGGGTGCCTGCGGGTGAGCCTGAAGGTTGCGGTCGCCGCACCCTTCAGGCACATGCGGAAGGAGCGGCTGCAGAAGAGCGAGTTCATCTTCTACATCGCCATCGACCGGAAGTGGATGAACAAGGAGCAGGCGAACCAGCTTCTGGAGCGTGCCCGATCGAGCGGGCTCGTGGAGATGGACGGCGGGTGGATCACGCCGCTCTTCGACGTGGCCGGGGTCACGATACCATTGGGTTTCAAACCCGCATCTGGCATACTCGAGGAGGAGGACCCGTACGAAGAACTCATCGAGCGCATTGCGGCGGCGACCGGCCGCGCACCGCACCAGATCGTGGCCGAGATGAACCCGATCATCTCCGACCACTTCGACGGCAATCTCCGGGCGGAGGCGGCAGCGGTGCTTCTCGCCAGGAAGTACAGCGTCCCGTTCGAGGACAAGCTGGACGCCCTTACCGCAAGCGTTCTGAAGAAAAGGTAGGTGCCGGTTATTCGGCGGCTTCTGCCTGTTCGAAGTATTCGTTTAAGGGTTTCTCACCGTACTTTTTTACGACGGCGTTGATCTGGACGAAGTCCGGATTGATCTCTCCCCCGCGGACGGACTTCCTGCGGCGCTCGCCCTTCCGGGGCGGATGGCATCCGGTCCCCTCCGAGAGCAGCAGCCTCCTCCGTGCCGATCCGGGAAGATCCTTGCGTGCGGGAATACCGGTCTTATCCGATCCTCCCGTGATCTCGACGGTGTATCCGCCGAGACCGAGAACACCGCCCTCTACCTCGTCACCGACTCGCTTTCCGATGAACGCTCCTGCCGCAGCGCCTGTCGCGTCGATATTATACGCGCGGCCCGTTTTCGGGTCTGAAAGGACTATCTTGAAATCCACCATGCTGTCGACTCCGTCAATCGTATCTACTACATTGGGAACGGAGCTATTAAAGACTACTTCCCCCAGAAGGGATCGGAACGGCGCTTCATGGAGGTGAACTCCTCCAGAACCTCCTGCATGCTTGGGTTCAAGCGGTCGAACATCTCACGCTCGATCACCTTCACGTGCCGCTCCGGGATATCCACGTAGAGCTCGTCGTTCACGTCGATCTGGCGCCCGATCGTCGGACCCTCGATGGAGATCGCCACCTCGGATCCCGCCTCCGCCTCGTGGATCGTCTCGCCCCGAAGCTGCATCTGCTTGATCCGGCCAACCTTCCTGTCGTCCGGGCGAACCAGGTTCACACCGCTCCGGAGTCTGCCGCCGAGGACGCGGACACCCACGACGGCGGGGTTGCTCTGGCGGAAGACGCAGCCCGGGAGGATCCGGATCTTTGCCGGCATGACGAGCTGCTCAAACTGCTGACGCTCGATCTCCTGCCGTTTCTCGTCCTGCCACTCCACGAAATCGTCGATCAGCTGGTAGATCACGCCGCCCTCGAAGACATGGACGTTCGACATGGACGCATCCACCAGGGTATCGATCGCGTCCGGCAGGAGGGGTGTGTTGAATGCGAGGATGGCGCTGTACAGCGGATCTTTTATAGTGCTCGCCTCGACGATGTCGTGCCGGGTCACCGGTCCGACCACGGCCTTCATCACCCTGATGTCGTGCTCGTCGAGTTCCTTGGAGAGCGCCTCGAGCGCACCGATCGTATCCGCCTTGATGATCACCCCCTCCTCCGACAGTCGTACCTGGATATCCTGGATTTCGTGCCTGACCTGCTCGATCACCTCGTCGCGATTCCCTTCCCGGACCACCCGGAGCGGCGTCCCCGCGATGACGCCCTCGAGCCTCGGCGCGGCGACCTTGATACCCGCGGCGGCCGTAACGGACTTCACCCGCTCGAACCGCTCTTCCACCAGAATCTCGCTCATCGGCCTGGGTTTTAGGAGCGATCTGACTCTTGTATCGATGATCTGGTCGTGCCCGGCGACCACGATCTCGTCGCCGACGGAGAGCATCCCGTCGTAGAGGATCACGTCCAGCGTGGTGCCGAGCCCGCGCTCCTCCTTCACCTCGAGCACGGTGCCCGCACCGGGCCCTTCGGCGGAGAGTTTGAGGCTCTCGGTCATGTAGCGCTGCGCAAGCCCGATCAGCATCATGAGGAGATCGGAGATCCCCTCGCCGGTGATCGCGCTCGTCGGCACGATGGCGAGTGTCCGCGCGAAGTCCCGCACCCGGTCGTAGCGCTCCGCGTTGAACCCGTATTCGGAGAGTCCGCCCACGAGTTCGTAGATCTTCGTCTCCAGGATGCCCTGAACGCGCTCGTTCTGCTTGGCAAACGTCTCTGAAAACGGTTCGTCCCGGTGTACGCGCCAGCCGTGAATGCGGTCGATCTTGTTCGCCGCGATCACGAAGGGGGTGCGGTAGGAGCGCAGGATCTGGAGCGCCTCGATCGTCTGAGGCCGAAAACCTTCGTTGATATCCACGACGACGACCGCCATGTCCGCGAGCGCCCCGCCGCGCGCCCGCAGCGTGGTGAACGCGTGATGCCCGGGGGTATCGATGAAGAGCAGGCCCGGCACGTTGACGTTGAGCCTGGAGAGCGCTCCGCTCATCCGGTTGATCGCGTCGATGGGGACGAGGGTGGCGCCGATGTGCTGCGTGATGGCGCCCTCCTCGGTGGCGACCACGGAGGATCCGCGAATCTTATCCAGCAGCGACGTTTTTCCGTGGTCCACATGACCCAGCACGCAGACGATCGGGGTTCTGATCTTGGGTTCTTTCGCCATGACAGTCACCGCCCGGTATGTATCGGCTATCAACATATATTTCACGAAAAACCTGGAGTTTTAACCGGTTTTTGGCGAGAGGCGCCGGATGAGAGGTGATTCCGCTTACGCGAGGGGACCGTCCGGCACCGCGATCACTGGTATGTAGTGGAGCACGCGGCCTATTAAAAATTCACTCCCACCCGGCACTCCCGGTGGTGGGAGAGGTGGACGGATCGAAGAGTTCGCAGTCCGTACAGACGCCGGCACCGCAGATCGCTCACGCTCGTCTCCTCATGCAGATCCGGATGACGGATACCCCCCCTGCAATGACGCAGAGGTAGAAGATCGCATTGAGTATCGGGACATACTCGTCCGCAAACCAGATCGCAACCACCGTCTGCACGGCGAAGTACAGCTGCAGAGCAGCGATGAACACGAAGAGGAGAACGATCGCGACGAAGACTTTCCTCACCGATTCGGCGAGCCCGCCGGATGCTGAACCGCTTCCGTGGTCCGACGGCACCGCCAGCGACGGGGCCGTCCCTCCCTCCACTTCTCCACCGGCCGGTTCCGATCTCTCCGAATCAGCCACGGTATCGCCACCTCCTGCAGACACAGAGACAGACGAGAGCGGTGATGGCGATCAGTGCCTCGAACCCGGGAGTGGCCGCCCGGACAGGCCCGGCCGCCGGCGGCGTCGCGGTCGGGTGTGAGGAGATAAAACGCCCGGTTTCAATCTTTTTGGTCACAAAATCCTCCCCCTCATCCACGGTCCTGCCTGGTGCGAGGAAGATGTGTCCCAGTCCCCGCTCAACGATCACGTCGCCGCGCCAGAGGGTCACCTCGACGTCGTAGTTGTACTGGTCGGGGATCGAAAGCGTCACGCTCCGCATGACGGTCGCGCCCGGCTGTATCTCCTCGACTGTGGTCCACTGCCGGTCGGCAACGAGACGGGCATCAGCCTCCCGCGCCTTCACTTCCACCGCGAGCGGCGGGTTCGGTTCGGCTCCCAGGCTGGTAAGGTACACATCGGCCTCGATGACGGCCTGGCCCTGCGTCACTTCCCTAACGATGAAGTCCATGCCGGTGACGCCGACTCCCGTTCGTGCGCTGTCCGTCGGCAGGGTTTCAAGGGAAGAAACGGTGATCTCTCCTTCCGCCTTCTGCCTCCTCCCCTCGAAGACCTTCGCCACGATGCGATACGACCCCGTCCGGGGGAGCAGCATTTCACACGGCACGATCACGGTCTCTCCCCGTCCGATCACACCGACATCCCGGGTGCTCTCGTATACGAGGAGACCCGTGTCGGTATCGAATGCCTGGAGGAGGACTCGCGCCCGATCGGCTCCGAAGCCGAAGATGTTCTCGATGGATGTGCTGACGTTGAGGACCGCCTGCCCGGCAGTCACGGACTCAGGTGCGACGACCATATCTGTTACCGCGATGCGGCTCTCCTTGAGACAACCGGCCGAGCAGACCGTCACTGCACATACCAGAATGAGAATGAGCGTGTGCCAGCATCGTTTCACGGTATCGCCGCCTGAATATACAGTTGGTTCTCATTCGAACCACTTTAGCTTTCCTATTCAACTCAAAGGGCCGTGTCGATGCCCTCTCTGTAGACCGGCGTAGAGGCTGCCGGAGATCCCGGGCATTGCGGGATGCTGCTGAAAAATCCATGAGGCCGGGGACGAACGGCAAATAGAGGTGAAAGAGATAGCTTAATGAAACCGTACTACAAAATATGCAGGGTATCCTGCCAGGGTGGGGTAGTTGGTTATCCTAAGGGACTGTGGATCCCTCGACCCGGGTTCGAATCTCGGCCCTGGCCTTCCGAATTCAATTCCGATTCTATCCCCAAATCCTTAAATAGCCTTTTTCTGACCTCGCTTGCATGAGGGAAGCATTCACAGCACCGATCCCGGCACTGCAGTCGTTTCAGCCAGTCAAACCGGAGCACGCCGATGCATCGATCCGGCGTGCCGTCGTCGAGGAACGGCTCAACGAAGACGATGCCGCACTCGTCTGGGAGTATGCCGCCGAACTGCGGGCACCCAGCGGGTTCGGCACCGCACAGGCGAACGGGATCGCCTCTGCCCCGGTGAACTGGCGGCGCTTATTTGCAGATGGACGAAGAATGATCAGGCAAGGAAACAGGGCTCAACGATTTTACAGAAAATCTGAAACGTTACCGACGCCGCGCCTTCTGTTTATCCGGCTGCGGTACAAGGAAGGGAATGAGTGTTGTCAAAGCCGCGGATGCTGTCGGCGTATCCGGGCAGACAGGCTACAACTGGCAGGAGCGCTGGAACGCCGAAGGGTTTGACGGGCTGGTTCCGAGGTATGCCGGTGGACACCGGTCAAAACTTACCGACGAGCAGAAAGCTGAACTGCTTGAGATGCTCCACGAGAAAAGTCACTGGACGACCGTCGAGGCCCAGCGCCTGATCC
>DAQY01000085.1:0-235 GCA_002503105.1 Methanomicrobiaceae archaeon UBA206 | reverse complement strand
TCTCACTTCGGTGTTGCCTGCAGTCTGGATCAGGTCAGGCGGATCCTGAAGTCGTTCGGCATGTACCACGGGAAACCCTACCCGCGGGACCACCGCAGGCCCAGGGATGCAGAGAGGAATCTAAAAAAAACTCCTGCGGATGAGCAAGCACACGGTGCTCGGGTTCCTGGACGACCCGGCGGATGTGGTCGTTCGACCACCCGCCGCTCGTGAGGAATACCGAAAAGATCCGGGC
>DAQY01000059.1 GCA_002503105.1 Methanomicrobiaceae archaeon UBA206 | reverse complement strand
CCCGGCGGGACGGCGGGTGCTTGAGCACCCTCTGGGTGCGAAGTGCGACGGTCCGCAGGACCGGAGCATGAGAAGACCGAAGGTCTTCGAAGGTGCCCCCCTCCCGTCAGAGAGTTTTGGGATGACCTCATAGTCTGCTTTGCCGCTCAGATCCAGATCGATACTTGAACTACAGGCGATTCCGGGATGAGATCGCGTTACAGTGACGAGTTGTCCATCTCCCCGATCAGCTCCGCAATCGTCGCCTTGCGTTCCGCGTACGCATCGTGCTGGTGGATACTCTCCTCGTTCGTCTGTTTTATGGTGACGACGGAGTCGCCGGAAAGGTTCCGGAACTGTAAGATGACCTTCTTCGCCATCTCCCGGACACAGTCTTCGACGAATAGGGGGTTCTTGTGAGCCTCCATCACCACGTAGCTTTCGTCTCCACGCTTGAGGAGCTCGTAAATTCGTGCGCTCATCGAGTCCTTCAGGATCTTGATGATCTTCTCCAGGGATACATGCTGATCGTCGTCGGTCTCGATGCAGAGGAAACCCCGGCCCCGCTGGTTGTGTGTCGCCATCGGCACCTCCTCGAGGAACCGTTCGATCTGTGCCTCGGTCACGCCGAGCTGCTGGAGCACGTGCATCGCCCGGTCCTTCATGATGTTCTGGGCGCACGGACAGGCGGTCATGCCGGTCACTTCCGCACCGATGCTCTTGCGGATGATCGGACTCCCGTTGTTCCGCCGGGCGACCGCACTGGCATGGACGTTCACCACCTCGTGGCAGCTGGTCTCGCTCACCGGCGTCTCGCGCCGCACCATGAACTGGCTCATCATCCGCACCTCCGTCCGCTCCGCGTACTCGTGGCGATCGAGGAGCTTCCGTGCGACCGCGCTGCAGAGGTCCTCGATCTCCTTCACATCGCCTTCAATCGCCTGCTGCAGCACGTCGTCGATCACCTCGAAGTTCCTCGAGAGATTTGCGCCCTTCAGGCTCCTCGGCAGATCGACGAAGACATCGAAGTTGGAGATGAATATGACTGGCCGCTTGCCGGTTCGTGCAACCTCGACCAGCTTCTTGACGTTCTTGACGCCCACCCGCGTCAGGTTGATCCTGACGTCCGGAAGGCTGGACTGAACATCTGGAAGTTCCATCACAAATCCTCAACAGTTTATCGGCACTAAGGTTGCCTATAAAGAGGCTTAAAATAATGCTACATAAAATTAGTGGTTTTTTGTAATATAATATTTATCAACTTTGCTGTCGATAAAAGAGTGAGTACGTATGGTGCAGAAATACTATGAATCTGATGCAGACCCCAGCGTTCTGGATGGAAAGACCATAGCCGTCATCGGCTACGGATCTCAGGGGAGGGGTCAGGCGCTGAATCTGCGCGACAGCGGTCATTCGGTCATCATCGGCCTGCGGCCGGGCGGCAGCTGGCAGAGGGCGTCCGAGGACGGGTTCGACGTTTATCCCGTGGCGGATGCGGTGAAGCTCGCAGACGTCGTTCAGATCCTCCTGCCCGACGAGAACCAGGCGGCGGTGTACCGGCGCGAGATCCACCCCTTCCTCAAGGAGAACGACTGTCTGATGTTCTCGCACGGGTTCAACATTCACTACGGCCAGATCGTCCCCCCGCCCACCGTCGACGTGGTGATGGTCGCCCCCAAGGGTCCCGGCCACATGGTGCGCCGAACCTACACGGAGGGGGGGGGCGTTCCTGCACTCATCGCCGTCCACCATAACTACACCGGACGGGCGAAGGAGATCGCGCTCGCCTATGCGCAGGGGATCGGCGCCACCCGTGCGGTCGTACTGGAGACCTCGTTCGCCGAGGAGACCGAGACCGACCTCTTCGGCGAGCAGGCGGTGCTCTGTGGCGGCGTGACCTCGCTGATCAAAGCCGGATTCGAGACGCTCGTGAACGCCGGCTATGCCCCCGAGATGGCGTACCTGGAGGTGCTGCACGAGCTGAAGCTGATCGTCGACCTTATCTACGAGGGCGGGCTGTCCGGCATGCGCAGCTCCATCAGCAACACCGCGCAGTACGGCGACCTGACGAGGGGGCCGCGCGTCATCGGCCCCGAGGTTTACAGGGCCATGCAGGAGATCCTCGAGGAGATCCAGAGCGGCGAGTTCGCCCGCGAGTGGATGCTTGAGAATATGGTGAACCGCCCCGTCTTCACCGCGCTCACCCGGGCGGACGAGGGGCACCTGATCGAGCAGATCGGAAGAGAGATCCGCAGCCTCATGCCCCAGTTCAGGAAGGAGTAACGGGCACCCACTTTTTCTCCCGGTCGATACCCGTATATGCTCTCCGGCGCAACCACCGGATATGTCCGTCTGCATCATTTACCATTCGGAGACCGGAAACACCCGGAGCGTCGCCGAGCATGTCGCAGCGAACCAGGAGAGGGATACCCTAGAAAAGGGCGGCGCCATGTATCCGTATGAAGCGTTCCTCCAGGGCCCGGAAAAGGAGGGGGGATCGGTCAGTACCGCATGAGCCGCGTCATGGTCGAGAGCGCCGATTCGAGCTCCTCGGGCGTGAGCGTCAGGCTGCCGCCGTCCCAGCGGATCAAGAGGTCGGTGCCGCCGACCCGCCCGATCACCCGGTGTTCGATGCCGGCGAGGGCGGATGCGTCCCTGCCGGCGACCAGGAACCGGCCGTAGGTCTCGGAGAAGAGCTCCTCGAGCGGATCGCCGGCTAGTTCCACCGTCGAGCGCGGTGCGAGCTTCGCGAGCGCGGCGAGGAGCCCGCCACGGGAGAGGTCGGTCGCGGCGGTCACCGCGCCTGCCCGGACGAGGTCGCGGACGGCCGAAACCACGCCGATGTCGGCGATCTCCGGGGCGGGGCCGCCGCAGCCCGTCACCGCGTCGAGGACCGATCCACCGAAGTCGGGGCGGGTGGTACCGATGAGCGCCAGCACCTCGCCGTCGCCCGGCGGCGTCCACCGCCGCACCTCGTCGCTCCGCCCCGCCATCCCGAGCGACGGCGTGGGCTTGATCTGCGTCTCGAACTCGTCGCTCTCGTTGTAGAGCGAGACGTTGCCCCCGACGATCGGGATCCCCATCCGCCGTGCCGTATCCCCGAGCCCCATCACGGACCGCTCCAGCTGCCAGGCGACCTCCGGATGGACGGGGCTGGCGAAGTTGAGGCAGTCGACGATGCAGAGCGGCTCCGCACCCATGCAGGCCAGGTTGCTGGCGTTCTCGATGACGGCGTTCGCCGTCCCCTCGTAGGGTTTCAGGTAGATGTGACGGGGATTGCAGCCGCAGGAGAGGACGAGCGCCGCCCCCTCCAGGCGGAGCACGGCGGCGTCGTGAACGTGGGAGACCGTCCGGAGCTGCACGTCTTTGTCGTACTGCTCCACGACCCAGTCCTTCCGGGCCACGTCCGGATGGGCGAGCACCCGGAGCGCCAGGTCCCGGAGCGGAGGCGCAGGTCGGACGAACGGCGTCTCCGCCGCATACGGCCTTTCCTCCCAGGTGCAGAGCGGGGCGCCCCCGACGAGCAGGTCGATCGGGAGGTCGGCGACGGTCTCCCCGTGGAACGTCACGATGTACCGCGGCTCGGCGATCACCTCGCCGATCTCGCTCCACCGGAGGTCGTAACGCTCGGCGATCGCCCCCATGAGGGGGACGTCCTCCGGCGCCACCTCGAGCAGCATCCGCTCCTGCGACTCCGCGAGCATGATCTCACGCGGCGTCATGCCCGTCTCCCGGAGGTGCACCCGGTCCGCGCGGATCACGGCGCCGAAGGTGCTCGCCATCTCGCTCGACGCCCCGGCAAGCCCCGCGGCGCCGAGGTCGCGGCACGAGAGGACCTTTCCTGTCTCCACCATCGCGAGAACCGCCTCGATGAGCAGCTTCTCGGTGTACGGATCGCCGATCTGCACGCTGGGGCGATCCGCCGCCTCCGCATCCTCGGCGAGATCGCGGGATGCGAAGGATGCGCCGCCGAGCCCGTCGCGGCCTGTGGACGAGCCGACGAGGACCAGGCGGCTGCCCGGCCTCTTCACCCGGGCGGTGATGTACCGGTCGGGCCGCACGACTCCGATGCAGATGACGTTGACCAGCGGGTTGCCGGCGAATGACCGGTCGAAGACCAGCTCGCCCCTGACAACCGGCACGCCGATGCAGTTGCCGTAGTCGGCGATGCCGCTCACCACGTGCTCGAAGAGGTAGCGGTTCTTCTCCTGATCGAGCGTTCCGAAGTAGAGGGGGTCCATCAGGGCGATCGGGCGGGCGCCCATGGAGAGGATGTCGCGAACGATGCCGCCGACACCGGTCGCGGCGCCGTCGTAGGGATCGACGTAGCTCGGGTGGTTGTGGCTCTCCATCCCGATGGCGATGGCGCAGGTGTCGCTGAACCGCACGATGGCGGCATCGTCTCCGGGCCCCAGCAGTACGTTCGGCCCTTCGGTTGGTAGCGTTTTGAGCAGAGATCTCGTGGATCGGTAGCTGCAGTGTTCGCTCCAGAGATTTTCGAAGCAGGCGATCTCGACATCGGTGAGATCGCGTTTCAGCGTGTTTCGCAGCGTTGCAAGGTCCCTGGCCGACAGCATATCAGCAAAAGTGGGGTGCCGAGCTACATAAGCGTGTCCACGCACGCCGCCGACCCTTTTTTGTCCCTGCACCGCCAACATATACATATGACCGCTCCATACGAAGAACTCCTCAAGAAAGCGTACGCCAATATCACCGAGACCAGCACGACCCACGAACGGTTCACCATCCCCACGCCACGCGTCTTTATCGAGGGGAAGACCACCGTTCTCGACAACTTCGCCGAGATCGCCAGCACGCTCCGCCGCGATCCCGATCACCTGATGAAACATCTCCTCGGGGAGCTGGGAACCGCCGGGAAGATCGACGGCGCCCGCGCCGTGTTCTCAGGAAAGTTCGAGCAGGAGCAGTTCAACTCGATCATCAAGGGCTACGTGGACGACTACGTGATCTGCTCCGAGTGCGGCAAACCCGACACCCGTCTCGTGAAGGATGCCCGGATCCTCATGCTCCGCTGCGACGCCTGCGGCGGGCACCGGCCCGTCCGGAAGCGGCGGGCAACGGTCGAGGCCGAGTCGCACCGCCTCTCCGAAGGCGCCGTCCTCGACGTAACGCCCCAGTTCCTCTCCAAACGCGGCGACGGCGTGGTGAAGATGGACCGCTACACGATGTACGTCGCAAACGCCAAGCCGGGGCAGACGGTGAGGGTCAGGATCACCCGGATCGCGGGCTCGATCGTCTTCACCGAGCGGGTCGGCTGAACCGGGACGGGTCAGAACTTCTTAATGAATAGATAACTGCCGATCTTCTGCCCGTTTCGTCCTTAAAACGGACATCCGCGCACAGTTAAAATCGCGGTTGAAGCGCAATAGAAAAGAGGGTTTAGAGGACGTGCAACAGCCGGCCTATGCCAGCAGCTTGTAGAGCCGCTCAAGCACCCCCGGTACCTCTTGCTCGATCTCATCGAGGAGATCACGGAGAGAGGCGCGCACCTCCCGCGACAGAGGCGATCTGCACTCACTGCAGAACTTCATCCCTGCGGGATGCGGTGTGCCGCGCCCGGGGCATGCGGGCGGAGACGCCTGATCCCGGACCTCCGTCTCGTCGAAGAGCCCTCTGATCCGGACCACCAGGCAACGCTTGTAGTGCTCCGCTGCCTTCTTCGCATCTCCCCTCTCTTCTCCGGTGAGATCGCTTTCCACGCACTCGATCTCGTCCACGACCGCCGCCACAAAGACGCCGAAATCAATATCAGTCACGCCGTGCACCTCCGCGCCGTGGGGACGAGAACGGCCTTCCCCTCTCGAATCCACGTCTCCCATACCATCCGTGCGAGCGGGTCCCACATCGCGTTCAATTCCGTTTCGCTGATCTCTCTTACCACGTTCTCACTTCCCCGGCTCCGGGTCGTCGATGACCCGGGCTTCGCCGCGATCAATCCACTGCATCCAAGTCGCGTGCTCAACGGGACGGGTCTTCGCCATCGCCTCGAGCACGTCTTTGCGGATTGCCTTCATGTTTCGTCTCCTGCCCTGTCGGGCGGACGCCGCCGCGAGGGATCGCACCTCTGCGTTTCATATCTCTGTATTTTGAAACGTTTGCCGTTCCATAGTGCAGAGATATGAAACGCCTCCCGCGTGGATACGGTCGGCGGCAGGGTCGTGTTTTCACACCTCCACGACCCCATTTTCGGGGGTATCCGGGGCGAACGTCGGTTGACCCATACAAACATCCTGTGAACGGCGATCCGTTTTCCATGTCGGCGATATGGGGCGCATATCGCCAACGGGCGATGTTCCGGCAGGGTGCGGATCGGATTTTTTTCCCCAATCCCGGCACACTCCTTGCTCGTCGTCTCCCGGCGGACCGAACCGCAGCTCCGCGCACCCGGCACATCGCCCCGGGTGGTATCGGTCTTCCCCCGGATGCAGCGGTCGACCGCACTCCTTGCATCGGTGCATGGTCAGAACCCCACCGGGAGACCGGCATTGATGTTCTTCCGCTGCACTGTGTCCGCGTCGATGACCGGCGCTGGTTGGGGGAGGAGCGCGGCATGCTGGTCGCCTGCCAGGACCGATCGGATCTGTCGGAGTGGGGCGGTCATCGGACGGCCCTCGATCCGGACGTTCGCCGCCTTGCCGCTCTTCGAGATCTTCGCCGTGCCCGCATGCCCGACGAAGGGCTCTCCGCCGTCGCGCTGCTGCACGAAGGACACATCCACGGTGCGGCCCTGCAGGAGACCCTGCACCTCCCGGGCGCCGATCACGAGCGTTCCGAGCTGCCACCCGTCCAGGTCTACCCGGAGGGCATGCGCCGCCCGGGTGATCCTGCCGACTTGATGGAATTGAGGCATGGTTCGTTCACATACATTGTAAATTGCTTTGTACAATACAAATTACAACACATAGGAATATATACTTTACTATGCAACCTACATTGTAGATGGTGAAGGAGGGGAAAGGCAGGATCGTGTCTGTCGGGAAGGCGAAAACCAGATACGTCACCGTCCCCGCCGAGGTCGCCGGCGATGATCGGTTCCCCTTCGAGACGGGCGAAGAAGTGCGAGTGACCATCGAGGAAGACAAGAAACGCCTTATTGTCGAGAAGATCGAATAACTCCTATTTTCCTGCCCTCATATCGCCCCTCTGACGGGCGATCTCTCCCTCTCTCGCATGTATCAGATGTGGCCGGGGCGTTTTTCACGCCATCAGAGGCGTGATATTGAGGTCTCTGGGAAGACCGGGTGCGATTCGGGCTTTGCCAGAATCGCCAACTTTGGCACCCCTGACAAATCCTGCGTTGCAGGAGAGTTATCAATCGCTGCTCGTCCAGCG
>DAQY01000061.1 GCA_002503105.1 Methanomicrobiaceae archaeon UBA206 | reverse complement strand
CGGACCTCACCCAGCCGATCGCCCAGGGCAGCAAGAGCGCTATATTCGTGCCGGATCGCGAAATTGGTAAACGTGCTCATGGGAAAAACGTTGATCGGAGACGATAAAGTACTTTGGATCTGGAGTGGGTGAGACGCGGTTATTCGAAATTCTCAAGAGACTGGCGGCGAAGAGAACCTACTGGGAGAAATGGGCGGAGACATTCCTGAGTCCAAAATACGCTTCAAAGATGTTGAGCCAGTAACTATAAATTAGAGAGATAATTAGAAACCTTTTAATATCTTTTCAAGGAACATTTTACTTGTCCTATACACAGGTTTAATATGTTGTTGGTATAGGTCGGACAGTAAAGAGAGGTGTATTAAGTATGGTGTTTCATCCTCCAGTAGCAATTGTTGCAAAAGCGGGTGATGCTGGCAAGTACAAAGTCGGCCTTCCCGTCTGGAACATGATCCTTCGTGGATTCATGGCAGGGGCATACATCGCAATGGGTGGTGCCCTTGCAACGGTGTGCAGTACAGGTGTTGCCACGTTCCTGGGGGCAGGTTTCGGAAAACTGATCCTGGGTGCAGTCTTCCCTGTTGGGCTTATCACCATCGTGCTTACCGGTGCAGAACTGTTTACCGGTGACGCGATGCTGGCTCCCATGGCAGCGTTCATTCACAAAGTCAGCTGGGCCAGTGTTGTCAACCTGTGGATCTGGGTATACATCGGCAACCTGATCGGTTCCATCGTCTACGCGTATATTATGGCATACGGCCCCTTCACCGGCTGGGACGCAGCTGGTGTGGCAACCGTCAACGCATTCGGTCTGAGTGCGGTCAAGATCGCAGTCGGCAAGGTCAGTTATACCAGCGGCGCGGCAATGTGGTCCGCCTTCCTCAAGGGAATCGGATGTAACTGGCTCGTGAACCTGGCTATTCTGCTCGGTATCTGTGCCGACGACCTGATCGGCAAGTTCTTCGGCATCTGGTTCCCGATCATGGCCTTCGTCTCCTCTGGTTTCGAGCACTGTGTCGCGAACATGTACTTCATCCCGGCCGGTATCATGACCTCCAAGTTCCTCAGCCCTGATCAGATTGCAGCCATTGGAGCGGAAAAGCTTGATGCGCTGAACTGGGTGACCATGTGGACGAACAACATCATCGTCGTGACCATCGGCAACATCGTCGGAGGTCTCTTCTTCGTCGGTGTGCTCTACTGGGTCGCCTTCAGGAAGGAGATTGCGGCACTGAAGTAAGAGACATCGATGAAAATCGGAACTGTGAGCGTGAAGATATCAGCCCTTCAGGTGGCTGTGTTCATTATCTTCACGATTCTTTTACTGATCGCCTATCTCATAGGAGGAGATAGTTCGATTCTCATCTGGGGCATCCCGACGCTGATCATGCTCCTGGTGATTCCTGCTGCGCTCAATTACATGAGCCAGAGGGAGTACGCGTCGCTGGTGCCGGTGTATGAGAAGGAAGCAAAGACAGTTCGAATACGGAAGATCAACCTGAATATGCTCGGCAATCCGGTGCGGATTCAGGGAGTCGTCGAACGAGTGTACTTCAGGTTCCTCAACCGCCCTCAGTACCTCATCGCCGACAGGACCGGTGAGATATCGGTGAAGATGTTCACCTCCCCGCAGGAGGACGTGAACGAGGGCGACGTGGTCGAAGTGCTCGGGACGGTCGTGAAACGGTACATCCTGGCCGGAGATGCGGTCGTCAACTGCGTCTCCATCCGAAGAATCACGCGATCTCAGCAATCCTGACATTCGGCAGGGTGTCAGGCGTTCGGTGAGGGACAGTGGATCCGGACTCCATCCACACAGACCAACCTCACTTCCCGCTGGCGTTTCGAACTCACGAACTCAAAAACTGGTTTCAAGCCCCTCTTCTATCGGCGATCGTGGCGGCCGCCGGCCGAGTTCCCGGATATAATCCTCAAAGAGGTGGATCCGGGTGCTCACGGGAAACGGAATACCCGGGGTGCTGATGATCGCTTCGCCCGGCTCGAGCGTCTGGATCTCGGTATCGAGGCGGGAGAGGTCCTGTTTTGCGCTGCTGGCGATGATGTCGCGGTCCCCCCGGTCTGAGAGCCCCATCACCACGAAGGTGTTCAGCTGGGCCAGCACCCGGGCGTCGATATTCTTGGGCTGCTGGGTCACCACGCAGAGGCCGACGCCGAACTTCCGCCCCTCCATCGCGCACTCGCGGAAGATCTGCGTGCTGCCCGCCCCGGATCCGAGGACACGCTGAGCCTCCTCGATGGTGATGAGCACCTGTTTCTGTCTCTCGGGCCCCCAATCCTCCTCCCGCGCTCTGTCCTCGCCCCGGTGGTGGCGCATGATCCTCCGCGTGATGATGGAGAGCACGAAGAGTTCGCTCTGTTCGCTCATCCCGGGGATGTCGATCAGCACCACCGCGTTCTCATGGAGGGCCCGAATGATCTCGGGAATGGACGACCCTTTCCCCCGAAGAAATTGCCTGTTTCTCGCAAGCATGCCCTGAATACGCCGCTGCATCACGTTCAGCGTGCTCGGCGAGAAGTTCTTCACCTCCCTGGCGATCTGTGGATACTCGCCGTCGTATGCGTCTGCCTCGAAGTCGGAAAAATCGGTCTTTACGAAGAAATCGATCACCTGGGACCCGGGTATCCGCTCGAGCATCTCGACCACCTCGCGCTGTGGCGGCGAATGCTCGTAGAGCAGCAGCAGGTCGGGCGTCCTGAAATCATCGTATTCGAGCCAGAGACGGTTGAGACGATACTTCTTCCGGAAACGCTCGTCACGGGTGGTGAAGACCGCAAGACCGCTCCGTCCCTCCTTGTAGTGCACGAGCCCCTGCGTGGGCTGCCCGCTCGATGACCGACCGCCGGCGACGTACTCCCCGTGAGGATCGACGATGAGGAGCCCGAACTGCCGCACGCGCATGCAGGAGGCGCAGAAGACCTTCATGAAATTGCTCTTCCCCATGCCGGTGGTGGCGAAGACGCCCATGTGCTGCCGCATTACGGCGGAGTGGAGCGAAACCACCACGTCTCTGAGCACATCCTGACCGCTCTTCATCACCCCGACCTCGATGTCGCCCATCACCTGCTGCAGGAACCCGAAGTCGTCCGATGCGGGCCGTTCCACCGGCGAGAACTTTGCGGGGATCGTCCGCGGTTTGCGGAAGATGCCGTCCCTGCCCACGTAGCCGAGCGGCAGGGCTTCGACCAGGATATACACGTCCTCGCCGAGCCCGTAGAAATGCTCGGTGTGCGGCCGCGTGTCCCATTTCGGGTCGGAGAAGTTGCTGTCGTGGATCATATCGCTCACTTTTGCGAAGAACGTGAGCCCCTTGACCGGGTCCGTGATCTTCAGCACTTCCCCGAGGTAGAGCTGTTCGTTGTGCGGGACCGCAAACCGGTAACTGAGCACCCGATCCCCGATCAGGCGATACTTCGAGACATCCCCCCCGTCAATATCGTTCAAGCTCGTCATGGTAGTCACCGAAGATGCCGGTATAGTCGGCCAGGCCCATGCCCAGCTCGCTCATCCGCCGTGCAAGGTCCTGCCGGATCTGTTCGACCACATCCCTGTTGATCCGGGCGGCCAGATGAGCGTCCAGCAACGGGTAGGGGTAGCCTGTGACCCTCCCGTCGTCGGCATAGGCGGCAAGCGCTGCAAATGCCCGATCGATCCTCTCTCTCTCATCGTATTCAGGCAGTTCGATCTTGAACGCGCGCTGCGCCCGCGGGTGCAGACGGGCAATATACTGGTCGCCGCGCTGCTGCCACGTGTGCGCGGCCTCCCGGTCGACGATCTCTCCTTTTGGGAGGCGGACGTACCACGGCTCGGGTACGCCCAGCTGGTGCGCGAGCCCCTCGGCCGCCGGAACGATCGGGTGCCCGCCGCCCCAGGTGAGCGAGGTGCGCTTCGTCACCGCCGCCAGCAGGACACCCCGCCTATCGCAGACCCGGAGCAGATCCTCCAGTGCCGTTGCGTGGCTCGCATGGCTCACCCGCAGCGCCCCGTCCAGCACCAGCAGATCTCCAGGATCCAGAGCGAACGCCATCTCGAGCGCCACCCGGTACTCGAGTGCGTCCCGGAAGACGGCGGCGGCGCGCGCAGCGTCGTCGTTCTTCAGCGCGACATCGGGCGGGCATCCGAAGCACGCCTCATGGAACCTCCCGTAATCCTCGTTCGCCTCCCCGGGCCCGATCGTGACCAGCCGTAGCGGCGTGACCCTGCGGTGAACTCTCCCGCCCCCGGCATAGGTGCTCTCTGCAGCCCTGACCGCTGCTATGGAGAACGATCCGGCGTCGAGAGCCACCGCATTACTGCCGTCCACCGCGCAGACGGCGCCGTCATAGTCGGTGCCGCAGGTCCGGTAGGAGGCCGCGTCAAAACCGCTCCGCAGGGCGAAGCGCTCGACGAGGTCGGGCGGGGCAAACTCCCTGATACGTCCGGCAATCCTGACGATCTCCTCCCGGTATGCCTGCCGTGCGTCCATCAGGATATCTCCTGCACGCGGCTTGCCTGGTCGGCACCCAGCTCGACCGCCAGCGTCGTCGAGAACTCGTCCTGCACGTCGGTGATGTGAGAGATCAGGAAGATCTGGGGGAAGTGGGCTTCCTGTGTCCTGAGCGCGCGAATCAGGTTGTTCCGCCGCTCCTCATCCTGGCTGCCGAAGATCTCGTCGAAGATGAGAAACGTGCTGTCGTGGATCTCGTTCACCTCGGCGAGGAACCGGGAGAGCGCGATCCGGAGCGCGATGGCGATGTCGTCCTGTTCACCCCCGCTGAAGCGATCGGCGGGATAATCCTCCCCCATATCGTGAATGAGCACGTTGAAATCATCGTCCAGCATGACCGTGCCGTACCTGCCGTCCGTGATCTCGGCGAGCACGTCGCCCGCCTCCTCCTCGATCTGGTCCCTGACCACGCCGAGGAGGTGGACGATGTAGTCGCCGACGATCCTCCTCGTCAGTTTCAGTAGCTCGATCTCGTCCGATATCTTCTCCGACTGCCGCACGAGTTCGTCCACCCGGCCGAGTGCCTGCTCGTACGATCGGATCCTGCTCTGGCAGACCTGGACGCGGGCGGCGAGCGAACTCTTCCGCTCTATCACGGCCTGCAGTTCGTCGTTCCGCTCCGTAAGCCGCTCGTCGGCAGCGGCGATCTGCCGCTCATCGAACCCGAGCTCCTCCATCGCCTCCCGGATGCGGAGCAGATCGACTTTGCGCTGCCTGACGTGTTCCCGCTTCGCCTCCAGCGTGTCCCGCAGCCGGGGAACCTCTTCCAGCCGGATCCGCAGCTCCCGTGCACGCAGGTGCGCCTCCTCTGCACGACCGAACTCGTCCAGCAGGAGGCGGTACTCGCCGGGATCGAATCCCAGCTCTTCGCGCTCCGCCTCGATCGTCCGGATCTGCGCCTGGATCGCGTCGATTCGCCCGGATACCGCTCGCAGCTCCTCCTCGTACATCGGTTTCTGACCGAGCCGCGCCCGGGCATTCACATACTCCTGGTACGCCGTCTCCAGCCGATCCTTCTCGGCATCGAGGCGCTCCATCTCGGCCGGATCGAAGTCGATGGTGCGGAGCGCGTTCTCGAGCTTCTCCTTCTGCGCCAGGAACTCCTCCACCTCACGAATGAGATTCTGCCGCTCCTTCCGGAGCGACGGGAGGCGGCCGCACTCGCCGCGGAGGGTATCCGCCGCCGCCCGTCGCTCTTCGAGCGAGCGGAGCCGCTCTCTGAGAGCCTCATGGGAGTGCGCGTCGTAGTGCTCAACCCCCAGTGCACGCATGGCGGCGGCATGCCGTTCCAGCTCCTCCCGCCACTTCTCCGCCACCGCCGCGGCATCCTCGCGCCGGGAGACGTAGAGCGCGTGCTGCTCCTTCAGCTGCTGGTACCGCAGACGTTGCCGGTGCAGGTGCTGAAGCTCGTCTGCGAGGCGCTGGTACTCGGCCGTCGCACGGGAAAACTCCTCCTCCATGGCCGCCAGGGATCTCTGCAGCGACGCGGCGGTATCCTCGAGCTCCGCGACGAGGTCCTCGTAGCGGTCTCCCAGGCTCTGGCGACACATCGGGCAGGCCCCATCTGCGCCGGCGCCGACGATCTCCGCCAGATGCGCTGCCACCCCCTCCGCCTCGTCCCGGACTGCCTGCTGCCGCGCGGTGCAGGCGCTGATCCGGGACGCCAGCTCCTCCTTGCGCCTCTCGAGCGCTGCGATCTGCTCCTCCACGGCGCCCATCTCTGTCAGCTGGCGGGAGAGCGTGCGGATCTCGATCTCAAACGCATTCAGCTGCTCGAGGCGCTCCTCGAGCTCCTGCATACACCTCTCCCGCTGCCGGGCATGCACTGCCGCCTGCGCAAGGATCTCTTCCCGGCGGCGGAGTTCGTCGTACTCCGCCACCTCCTGCTCGAGCGTGGCGAGTTCCCGGGATCTCGCCTCCAGAACCTCGATCTCGCGCCTGTTCTCGAACACTCGCCGTTCGACGCTCTTGAACCGTTCATCGAGCCTTGAGAGCTCCTCTTTCAGCCGGTCATAGTCGGACTCGGAGGACTTCAGCTGCTCGAGGCGCTGCTGAACCTCCCGCCTCCGCACCAGATCGCCCTGGAGGTCGCGGCAGCGCTGCTCGTCCTGCCGGAGCGCGTCGAGGGTCGAGGTGATCCTGCCGCGACGCTCCTCGAGCTGTTTCAACTGCTCGCGGCACCCCGCACAGGTGAGCGCCAGCTGCTCGGCCCGGCTCTTCTTCTCGCCGAGATCGCGCACGACGCCCTTCAGTTCCTCATACCGTGCCGACAGACCGGAGACCTGCTCAAGCTCGCCCAGCAGCGACTCGATCGACGCGATCTGCTCTTCTATCTCCCTGCAATCGGCTTCGTATCGCCGCAGCTCGTCGGACAGCACCACCTCCTCGCCGGCCAGGCGCACGTACCGCTCCCTGACCGCAAGCAGCCGATCACGCTCCGCCTTCGCCTCGTCCCGGCGCATTGTCGCTGCCGCATGCTCCTCTTCGATCTCCTGCAGGCGGCGCACGGCAGCGTCCAGATCGGCCCTGAGCTCGTCGAGCTGCCGCCGGATCCCGTCGGCGTTCAGCTCCTCCTGTCTGCCGTGCAGATTGCTGTGCATCGTCTCGCAGGCGTCGATGCGTGCCTTCAGTTCCTCCATGCTGTCTCGTTTGAGGTAGTCGATGCCGAGCACCTGCATGAACCAGTCCTTGCGGGAGCCCGCCCTGCTCTCCAGCAGGGAGAGGAGGTCCTTCTGGCCCGCGTAGATCGTATTCCGGAAGTCACCGGGCCCCATCCCGACGATCCGCCGGACCTCGACCGCCACCCGCTGCACGGTATTGGCGAGGAGTTTCCTGTTCAGATAGATGTTTGCCTCGTGCAGGGTCGAGGAGGGGCGCCGTTTGAATCTGCGGACGACGGTATATTCGTTGCCGCCGACGGAGAAGTCGAGTCGCACCTCGCAGGCATCCTGCGGGCCGGCGAACGAGCTGACGATGTAGCTGCCGTCGAGACCCGTTCCCTGCAGACCGTAGAGGGCGAACAGGATCGCACTGACGATGCTGCTCTTGCCCGTGCCGTTATTCCCGACGATTCCGGTGATGCCGTCCCGAAAGATGATCTCCTGGTCGCGGAAGCGCTTGAAGTTCTTCATCCGCAGCCTATTGAGCAGCATCGTCCACCTCTCGGTGCCGTGCAATGACCGCCCGCAGAACCTCGGTTCCCGTCTGCCTGACGAACTCCTCCTGGCGGCGGGTCAGGTGCAGCTGTTCCACGTAGCGTTCAAACTCCCGGACGTAGTCCACTCCGACCAGCGAATGCTCCCGGAAGATCGGCCTCTCCTCCTCGGGGGTAACCGTTCTGAGCCTGAGATCCAGCAGCCGGTTCCGGGCGTCCTGGAGGGCCTTCTGATCGAGCGACCGGAGGGTGTCACGCCTGATGCCGTCGAGCGTGATCTGGCAGATGGCGCGGTACGTCCTTCCGCCCGCGCCCTCCACGGCCTCCTGGATACCGTGCACGACCTCCTTCGCATCGAGCCCGTCGCAGTTGATCCGGCCAAGGTCGAGCATGGGGGTGTGCGGGAGATCGATGTGCTCCACCTCTCTCCTGCCGATATCCACCAGCAACCCTCCTTTCGTGTCGCCGATCTCGCCGTAGTTGCAGTATTCGAGCGAACCGCTGTACCATGCGTTCTCCGTCACCTGCAGCTGCGCATGGTAGTGACCGAGTGCGACGTAGTCGAACCGATCGGAGATGATGGTGGCGTCGAGCTCGTGCTCGGCGACCGTGTGCAGCCGCCTGTCCTTCAGGATGCTCGCAAGGCCGTGGGTGACGAGCACGTTATGCGCCGGGGAGAACTCGATCGCTTCGAACGCCTCACGGTAGCCGGCGGGCTGCAGCATATTGGGTATGAGGTGGAAGACCGTATCGTCGACCTCGACCTGCCGGTAGCGGTACTGGTATGCGGCGTGGAAGCCGCCTATCCCATGGCCACCCCGTTCCAGCACCTCCAGGGGCGAGGCCGTATACCGGGTCTTGGCCATGCTGTGATTGCCGGCGATCACGAGCAGCGGGATCCCCGCCTCGTTCAGGCGGCGGAGCGCCTCAAAAGCCGTTGTATAGGCGCGGGTCTTCGGCTTGACCTGGTGAAAGAGATCGCCCGCGTGCACCAGCGCATCGGGGCGGAGCCGGATGATCCGATCGATCGCAGCGAGAAAGTTGTCATACATGAGGGCCTCGCGCATATTCATGCCGGTTTCGGGATCGATCTTGTTGAAGGCCGACAGTCCCAGATGCGTGTCTGCGATGTGAACGATCTTCATGCCCGGTACCTCCGGATGTGCGGATCCCTTAAAGGTCTGACCTGTGTGGGGCGAATGTGACCAGCACCCGCGATCCTGCCATGATCACACCTATCTATATTACCCGCACTGATATTAGTATGGTGAGATTGTGTCCAAACGGGCTGTTGAAGCAATCTTCCAGGCGCTGTTCGTCCTCTCGGACCTGCGGTCGCTGATGCGCGAAACCGCGCCGCAGCACGAGCTGGACGACGAGCAGAAGCGGCGCGCCGCATCGTACATCGAGGAGGCAAAGGATCAGATCGGGATCATCGAAGCGGAGCTGATGCGGTGAAGTGTGCACTCGATATCGAGGTTCGGGAAGTTGAGGAGTTATATATCAATATCGACCCCATACAGGCAGGGGGACGGCTGACGCCGGCGGCCATGAAGTCGGCCATCGCATACGGCGACGGCTACTCGGTCTGCGATCACTGTTTGAGCCCGTTCAGGCTGGACTACATCAGAAATCCCCCCATAGCCCAGTTTCATGCCGATCTCGCAGCATGGCTGCGTATGGACGAGGTGCGCGTGGTGCCGGGAGCACGGCGGGGGTTCCAGGCGGTGGCGAGCACCTACGTGGAGAAAGGCGATCCCGTCATCCTCACGTCGCTCGCCCACTACACGGAGTTCATGGCGATCGAGGAGGCCGGGGGGGTTGCGCGCGAGATCCCGAAGGACGAGAACAACCACATCACGCCGGACGCCACCGCCGAGAAGATTGAGGCGGTGATCCGGGAGTTTAAGCGGACGCCCCCGCTGCTGTTCATCGACCACGTCGACTACCAGTACGGCAACGTGCACGATGTGCGGGCGATCGCCAGGGTCGCCCACCAGTACGATATACCGGTCCTCCTGAACGGGGCGTACTCGGTCGGCATCATGCCGGTGGACGGAAAGGCCCTCGAGGTGGATTTCGTGGTGGGTTCAGGGCACAAGAGCATGGCCTCGCCGGCCCCCTCAGGCCTCGTCGCGGCGACCGCCGAGCACGCCGAGCGGGTCTTCAGGACGACGACGGCGAAGGGCGATGTGACCGGGCGGACCTTCGGCCTCAAGGAGGTCGAGATGATGGGCTGCACGCTCATGGGCGTGACCGTCATCGGCATGATGGCGTCGTTCCCCCACGTCAGAGAGCGCGTGCAGCGCTGGGATAGGGAGGTGGCGCACTCCCAGACGGTCGTGGACGCCCTCCTCTCCATCGAGGGAACACGGGTGCTCTCCGACCATCCGCGGCAGCACACCCTGACGCGCATCGATACCCGCAACTCCCTGGACAAAGTCGCCCGGACCCACAAGAAGCGGGGGTACTTCCTCTCGAGAGACCTGAAGACGCGGGGCATCGTCGGCGTGATCCCCGGCTCCACAAAGGTGTGGAAGTTCAACACCTACGGTCTTACGGAGAAGCAGATACGGCATGTAGCGGATTCGTTCGTGGAGATCGCGCGTGAGTACGGATTGAACGTCAGCTGATCTCCACGACCTCACCGTTTCTGGCCCGGTAGCACCTGACCGCATCAGCGGCCCGGGCTGCCTGGCGCTCCGCATCAAGTTCCCTTTCGTATCGGGCGATAGTCTCTGCCGGCGCCGCCGTGGAGGGATACCGCGGCGCAACGGCGCAGGCGGTGTCTCCGGCGGCGGTCTCAAATGTCCCGATCATGCGGGCTCGATCGACGATCTCTTCCTTGTCAAGCCCGATCAGCGGCCGGAGGACGGGAACCGTTGCCGCAGGCGCGATGACCGCCATGTTTGCCAGCGTCTGGGAGGCCACCTGCCCCAGGTTGTCACCGGTGACGAGCGCGGCGGCCGAACGACGCTGTGCAAGGAGGCTTGCCACCCGCAGCATGAACCGCTTGCAGAGGATGCACCGATACCGCGGCGCTTTCAACGTCATCAGCGCCTCGAAGAAGGGCTCCATATCCACCACCAGCAGGTCGAGGGGATAGCCGGACACCCAGCGGGAGAGCCGGGCATGGTGACGCAGGACGTTCTTCTCGATGTCTCTGCCGCCGAACCGCCCGCTCTTCATGTGGAGGTGCACCATCGAGCAGCCCCGTCGCATCATCAGCCAGGACG
This sequence comes from Methanomicrobiaceae archaeon UBA206, assembly GCA_002503105.1. GTDB lineage: Archaea > Halobacteriota > Methanomicrobia > Methanomicrobiales > Methanoculleaceae > UBA206. The sequence goes on along the minus strand of DAQY01000061.1, from coordinate 5,020 downwards.
CCACCGGAGAGTCGATGCCCCCCGAGAGCAGGGCCATCACCACCCCCTGCGTCCCGAACGGCAGGCCTCCGGCCCCGTCCTGCACGGCATCGTAGACCAGGCCCCCGAACTCGCGTGCCTCCACGAAGACCTCATAGTCGGGCGCCGAGAGGTCCACAGACACCTGCGGCACCCGATCGAGGATGGCGGTACCGACAGCCGCCGCGAGGTCCTGGCTGGTGAAGCCGGAGACCCCGGAACGGCGTGCGCGGACGGCGAACGTCATACCAGGCTTCAAACGCTCCTCCGCACGTGCCGCTGCCGCCCGGCCGATCCCGTCGATGTCGGGGGTCGTTACCGTGCAGACGCTGACGCTCACGACACCGAATATCCTGCTCGCCGCATCCGCAATACGCGGGGCGTCGTCGCCGTAGATCAGCACCCTGCCGCGGTGGGTTTCGATGCGGTGCGGGAGGGACGCCGCATCGAGCGCCCGGCCGATGTTCTCTTCCAGACGCGCAATGAACCGTCGCCTGACCGGCTCGCTCTTCAGGAAGAGCTCGCCGTAGCGCACCATCACCGCTTCCATGCATCGGCACCTCCTGGACGGTATCCGGCGGGGGCGATCACCGCATCGTCAAAGCCGAGCCGCCTGATGTCGTTGAGCAGCCGCTTCAGCCTCCGGTGCTGTGAGGGGTCCGCCTCGATGATAGCGCGGCGATCGACGCAGCGCACCCGCAACGTGCCCGCAATCTCGCTTCTGAGCATCTCTTCGGCTCTCCCCACCAGTGCGAGGCCCGCGTGTGTCAGCGCATCACCGGTCGGGAAGCGGGTGGCCAGGCACGCCGAAGGTGGGCGCACGGCAATGCCGAGTTCGGCTGCGAGCCGCTCGACCTCCTCTCTTCCCATGCTGCATTCGGCGAACGGGCTCCTGATCCCGAGTTCCCGGAGCGCCGCCATCCCCGGCCGATGCTCCAGGCGGTCGCCGGCATGCGTACCGTCCGCCACTACGGCGCAGCCGCGTTTTCGCGCCTCCTCAACGACCGCACGCATCATCGCTCGCTTGCAGACATAGCACCGGTTCGGCGCATTCTCCCTGACTTCGGGAATGCGGAGCATGTCGCGCCTGATGGTGAAGTGGGGGATCCCCAGCCGTTTCGCAAGCCGCCGTGCAGCATCCAGCTCCCCCGGTGGGTTAAGGCCCGTCTCGATGCTGATGCTGATGGCTCTGACGCCATGCCTGCGCGCAGAGGCGAGGAGCACCGAGCTGTCCGTCCCTCCCGAGAGTGCGACGGCCAGGGGCTCACAGGATTTCAGCAGTGACTCCAGCCTGCATCCTGCTGTCATCTGCTGTTCATATGCTCGCTCGATCTACATGAATGTTGGGAAATGGTGGTCGTTGGGGCGCTGTAATCGAAGAGAAAACGATTTTAACAGAGGCGGTACGATGAGTACTGCTATGGCGAAGAAGAGCAGCAAACAGACGGAGTCCATGAAATTGTTCTATATTTTCTACAATAAGGAGCGATGGGACAACTGGATACAGGCGCTTGAAACTGCAAGCTTCGAGCCCGTGGAGGGAGAGGAGGTGTCGGAAGGTGACCAGATACTCTACGGGTTCACCGAGGATGTTACCATCTCTGTCCTGAAGATCATCCGTCTCTACCAGAACGGACGGTTCACCAGAGAGGAGGCGAAGGAGAAGCTCGACGAGGTCGAATTGATCGTGATGACCGGCATGCCCGAGGGCCGGCTCGAGGAGGTTGTCGGGTCGATGCAGCTCGCCCTGCTGGTGCTGTTCGCCTCCTGCCGGAAGTACCTGGATGGGGCGTTCGACACGGACGTCAGGTCGCTCGTCAGGAAAGGCCGGGCGACCGACGAGGAGAACCTCGAAGAATCGCTGGAGATCGCCGCGAATATCGGTGCCGCCGTGATCGACGGCGCTTCATGCTGCGCCAGGTACATGAAGGACGAGGCCGAAAACCCCACCCTCTTCGATGAGTGGCTCATGGAGATCGATACTATGAGCGCCGCAATGAAGTCCCTGGCCAGGTTCGACGAAGAGCCCGGTGAAGTGGCATGATCGCGGATAAGGCCCGCTTTCGGGCCGCGCGGAGACTGGAGAGGGAGGCGGGGTTCCGCCTTCCGGACCATGTCTTCTCCGGCGCGTTCCTGGAGTCGGTGGGAAGGGCGATCAACTTCGACCGCCTCGATCGGAGGCTGCGCGAGCAGCTCGTCGCCTTTTCCCGTGATTTTCTCAGCTGCAAGTGCAGGGACGCCCCCCTCTGCGGATGCCCGGAGCGGCAGTTTGTCATGACCATCATCGAGCTGCGGGAGCTCGGGCTCGACCACCGCCAGATCTCCGCATATCTCCTCGATGAATACGGGATCGATCTCTATCCCGCCGATATCCTGAGCTTTCTGGAAGATTCCGTTCATATGCTGGAGGCGATCAGGGACGTCGCCGAGCTGCAGGGACGGGAGAGACTCGCGGAGAACGCGATCGATCACATCAGGAAGATAGAGCAGTAGGCGGACGTCTTTTTTTTTTTTTTTGGCTCTGGAGGTCATCTCAAAAACTCTCTGACGGGAAGGGGGACACCCCCTCCCGGTGCTCAAGCTCCGGTCCAGAAGACCGTCACAGTGAATCATAAGAGGAGATATTCAAAAAAATTCAGCAGGTCGTTGCCGGTATGGACGGTTTCAACAGGGCTTTTCTGTATCCGGGACCTGTCTGCGGTGCAGCTGTCCTCCGGACGTCCCCGTCCGGGCAATTTCGCCGATGTTCCCCCGCCCACAGGTGTCGGCGGCTGAAGAAGACCAGCCGGGTGTCCCTCACACCGTTTTTGGTCTTTGAAAGTGCCGTCCCCTGTTGACCGGCAGCCGCCTGCGGGCAAGACGCCCGATCAGATCGAGCAGGGGGCATGCAGCTTGCAGAACGACAGGAGATCCGAGACCTGGTCACGGCCGGATACGGGATGGTCGGCGATGAGGGGCGGACGGCGGCGGGGCGATCGCGGGGGAACCACGTATCCGTATCCGTATCCGTACCCGTATCCGCAGACACAGGATCGCACGCAGGGGTTGAAGGGAGAACCGGCGGCACCCCTGTGGTCTGTTCTGAGACGTACCGGACCCGTAAGGGGATATCGGGCGCGTTCCCATCGTCTTCCGTGGAGAGCGGAGGTGGAGAGGTTTTGAGACGCGGCACTGCTGGATGCGTCAGAACAGGATCCCGCGCAGGGGGGTGTCTCCTGACCGGCGTCCGGAAAGGTTCTGCGGAGCGCAATGCGTATGGAACCTTAAAGCCGGATACCCGGGATCATCCGTACCGTTCGCGGCCGCATTGCAGGTGTCTGACGGCTGTGCTTGAAGGCCGCTCGCCCGTTCGTGCAGCGCTACAGGAAGTCCGGCCAGGGAACGCCCAACCTGACCGTCACGTCCTTGAGATCGTCGTGGATACCCGCATCCAGCTTCAGGAGCGCTATGCCGTAGACGATGCCACCGAGGGCAACCCCCCCGAGGACGACGAAGACGTTCGAGAGCGGGATGACGAGCGCATAGAGGCCGACGGCAGCCGCCATGGCGAATGCGGCGAGGCATATGTGCCCCACAGCGCGGCGCTCGACCTGCACCCGGAAGCTTCGTGAGAGGGCACGGTATGCGAGCCCTGCGCTCAGCGCCATCGTCGCCAGCGTGGCAACGGCGGCACCGGTGATCTCCATCATCGGGATGAGGTACATATTGAGCGCGATATTGACGGCGACCGCAACTGCAGTGACCCTGAATGAGTCTCTCGGACGGTCGATAGCGTTCAGGCCCATCGTCTGGAGGAACATGAAGACGTGCACCACCTGAGCGACCAGCAGGATGGCAAGCGCCCCTGCCCCTGCAGCGAACGATGCACCGTAGAAGAAGTAAAGGAGTCGTTCTCCAAGGATCAAACCTCCTGCAAGGACCGGGACCGCAAGCAGGAGCGAGTAGGTGAACGCACGCGCAAGCGCGGTTTCAACGGACTTTAAGTCGCCGGTTGCGCTCCAGTGGCTCACCCTCGGATACAGCGTCGTGTGCATTGCGATCGTGACGAATGTCGCTACGGAGGTGAGCTGGAGGGCTACGCGATAGATGCCCACATCTGCGTCTGTCAGGAAGTATCCGATCAGCACCGTGTCGGCATAGGAGAAGATGAGGTATCCACTTGCACTCAGAAATGTCCAGAATGAATAGGAAAAGAGGCTTGAGATATGGTGCAGACCGAACGCTGCCGGACGAAGATCGAGAAAATGGAAGTTGACGACCGCAGCAGCAAGGAGTCCGGCAACGAAACCGCCCGCAAGCCCCGCCACTCCAAATCCCAGGAATACGGCGGCGACCTGAAACAGAATCTTCAGTACATTGTTGATCAGTCCGCTGATCTGGTAGACCCCGACCTTTCCCGACCCGTAAACGCCACTCGAACTCACACTCGTGAGGGCGCTGACGACGAGAGCGACGATCAGCCAGGGATATACGCCTGACGAGGTGAGGTCAACGAGGAATGGCCGCGCAATCAGGAGCAGAGAAACGGAGACGCAGAGCAGTGCGACTCTCAGCAGTGCAAATGCGGTGAAGAACGAATTTTTCTCCTCACCCTCGCTTATCCGCTTTACGGCGGCACCGCCGAATCCACCATCCCCGATGATATTGAAGATGCCGAAGTATGCGAGAAAGAGGTAGTATGCGCCGAGGATCGCCGGACCCACCGCGTGGGCGAAATACATCGTCGAGAGAAAACCGACGGCCGTGAGCCCCACCGTCGATGCGAGGCTGATGATGCTCTGCCGCTGAACCGGGCCGATGCCCATGATACGAGCAAGATAGCGGGATGGTTTAAACACACAAACGAGTTGAATGTACGATCAATTAGGATTTTCGCATGCAGGCACCTGAATTGGTGTATTCACGCCGTTTTTCTTGAAATTCGGAGAACCGAAGCCGATGATCTTGAAGTCGTCCCGAAAGTACCTTGTGGTTGGAGACCCACATAGTTTAGAACACTTTT
>DAQY01000012.1 GCA_002503105.1 Methanomicrobiaceae archaeon UBA206 | reverse complement strand
GCGAGTTAATAGCAATCCTCAAAGGTAGTTTTTCACTCCGACCGGATGAGGATTGTCCCGTACATGTACGATATTATTATGGTGCGGCAACCCACCCTCTTCCATGCGGAAGCTGATCGTCGAGGTCTGCCCGAAGGACCCCCTGATGGATGCCCCTCCCGACATCATGGACCTGATCCGGCACTGAAACGGATCGTCGACAGAATCGAGTCCACAAAACTGATCGAACTGCTCGGACTCGACTTTGAGCGGGGCGAGAAGGCGTTGATCTGCGAGATCACGATGAAGGCCGGTTTTTTTTTTTTTTATAGAAGATCTCGAGTTTCCCGAGGAATTCGGGTCCGTCGAGGTGCTGAAGACGGAAGGGAACAGGTACACCTGCTTCTTCCGCTGCGTGGTGCACGACGGGTTTCTGCGGCAGAAGATGCGTGAGTTCGACCTGGACCTCATATGGACGACCCCGATCGGCAAATCGGCCGAGACTGCATCGTCTACACCTGCATATCGGCGATAACGAGAATCTGAACAAATTCCTGCGCCTGATGTCCACCTGCGGGGAGATACGGAACGTGGCGTTCGAGCAGCCGTCCTTTTCGGACAACGACGCCCTCTCCCGCCTCACCGGCAAACAGAGAGAACTGCTGATCGCAGCGAAACGGCACGGCTACTACGAGTATCCCCGCAGGATCACCAGCCGGCAGCTGGCGGAGAAGATGGGCATCAGCAAAACCGCCGCCATCGAGCACCTGCGGAAGGCCGAAACCCGGCTCATCTCCTCGCTCCTGTCGGAGTACTGACGGCGGCCGGTTCCACGCCGGGAGGCCCGATTCGACATAACACCTTTGATACCGCGGGGCGATACTGGTATGGAGAAAGCACTGCTCTACACGAGGAGGGAATGGGACTGAGTCACGTCTATATCATCGGCCACAGGCAGCCCGACACCGACAGCATCTGCAGCGTGATCGGGTATGCGGAACTCCTGAACCGGGCCGAACCGGGTAAGTACATACCGGCCAGGTGCGGAGAAGTGAACGCCGAAACGCGTTTTGCGCTCTCGACGTTTCATGCCGAGCCGCCGATCTACATCGCCAGCGTCGAGCCGACCGTATCGGACATTCCGCTGGATGCGCGGAGCGTTCAGGCGGACGTCCCGACGATCGACGTCGCCGCCCTGATGGACACCTACGATATGCGGAACATGCCCATTACGGACAAGGAGGGCGTTCTGCTCGGCCTTGTCAGCGAGTACGGCCTCGCACGGGCGTATGTCCGGAAGAATCCGAGAGAGCAGCTCTCGCTCGTTCCCATGAAGCTGGAGACGCTCGCCCGCATCCTCGATGCCCGGGTGGTCGCTGCCGCTCACGAGATGCTCGGCGAGGGGCGGGTCTATACCGTGATCGACGCCCTGCACGTGACCCTCTCCCGGATGACCCCGGACGACATCGCCATCGTCGGGGACAACGAACCCGCCCAGCTCGCGCTGATCTCCGCCGGAGTCGCCGCACTGATCGTCGCGGACGGTGCGCCGGTCGGCGAACGGGTGATCGCCGCGGCCCGGTCGCGCGGGGTTTCGGTGCTCGCCTCGACGCTCGACGCCTTCAGCGTGGGCAAGATGATCAGCCTCTCCCTGCCGGCGAGCATGATCATGGAGACCGACATCCCCACACTCAGGCTGGAGGACTCGCTGGAGTACGCGAAGCAGGTGGTCTCCAACTCAAAGTTCAGGACCGCCTGCGTCGTCGAGGAGGGAAACAAGCATATCGGGCTCATCTCACGGACGGCGCTGATGCAGGATGTGCAGAGGTCGGTGATCCTCCTCGACCACAACGAGTACTCGCAGGCCGTGGACGGCATCGAGAGGGCGGACATCCTGGAGATCATCGACCACCACCGTCTCGGCGCCATATCGACGCTGAAACCGGTGAAGTTCCTCAACGATCCCGTGGGATCGACCTCGACGCTCATCGCGGAGAAGTTCATGGAGGCCGATACGGAACCGTCTCCCATGACGGCCGGTCTCCTCCTCTCCGGCATTCTCTCCGATACGATGGTGATGAAGCTCTCCACGACCACCCCTGCCGATATCAGGGCGGCGGACTACCTTGCAGGGATCGCAGGGGTGGATCCGATCGAGTACGGCGCCGATCTGATCCGGAAAGGTATGGATCTGGACGCCCTCCCGCGGCAAGAACTGCTTACCCGCGATATGAAGCGCTACAACCTCTTCGGGCGGAGCATCATGGTCTCGCAGGTGATGACGTCGTCCTTTGAGTTCTCGGAGACCCATGCGCGGGAGATCAGGGAGGAACTCGAGCGCCTCAGAACCGCCACCGGCGTCGACTGTTTCTTCGCCCTCTTCACCAACGTCTTTGCGGACGCAAGCGACCTCTTCGCGGCAGGCGACGATGCCTGCCTCACGAAGCTGGGGCTCCGTGAACAGCCGGTGCGGCTGGAAGGCGTGATATCCCGGAAAAAAGATTTCCTGCCCAAATTCGGGCAGATCTTCAGGGATCTCTGATGTCGGGTCAGGGAGCCCCGTCTCTCCGTTTCCTGAGCGTCTCGGCCGCGTAGCGGGCGAGCCAGTACACGCCGTCCGTCGAGGGATGCACCTCGGTGATATCATCGAAGTCGTAGACGGTGATCCCCCGCCGCATCAGGTATGCGAGGTACGGGAGCAGCAGGGATGCGCCGGGCGCTGCGGCAGCGACGCCGAAGATCCGCCCGTCCCCCGGATCGATCCGGATCTGCCCGATGCCCGTCCAGCCCGACGGCACGTCCCAGAACGACCCCGCACCTGCAGGTGCTGGTGCGGCGAGCGGGAGCGGGGCCTCATCCGCGAGCGCCGCGAACGCGTACTCGTGCCTGAGGCTCATCGACTGAGGGATGGCGGTGTAGTCCATGACGGTGTCCCGCCCGAGGATGTTGTCCGCCGCAACGACCCCTTCCCTGCGTGCCACGGGGGTGAGGTAGGGCGGGCCGACGACGTCGCCGGCGGCGTAGACGCCTTCCACGCTGGTGCGCATGCGCCTGTCCACGATCACCTCGCCGATGGGGCCTTTTCGAATGCCCTGCAGGGATCCGGATCTGGGAACGACGCCGGTGGCGAGGAGGACGGCGTCCGCCTCGATCCCGATCTCGCCTTCCGCCGTCCGCACGGTCACCGACCTGACGTGGTCGTCCCCCTCGATGCTCACCGGGCGTGCATGCTCGCGTATCTGCACGCCCGGAAGGTCCCGCACGGCGGCGGCCCGCAGCTTCTGATCCAGATCCTTCAAAAACGCGCTGCGGGCGATGATGTGGACCTCCGAGCCGAACGCCCGGAAGATGTAGGCGAACTCCGCTGCCACCACACCGCCGCCGACGATGACGAGGCGTTCCGGAAGGTCAGGCATCGCCTGAAGTGTCTGGTAGGTGTACACGCCGGCGCGATCGAGGCCGGGGATGTCGGGGACTGCCGGGCGCGACCCGGTCGCGGCGATCACGGCATCCGCCCGGACCTCCTCGTCGTCGATGTACACCCTCCGTCCGTCCAGCCGCCCCTCCGCGCCGTATCTGATCTCAACCCCTGCACGGCGCGTCTCCTCATCGAGAACCGATCCGATCTTCTCCTGGACCTCGTGCAGCCGGGCGATGAGTGCGGGGTACGAGACCTTCGGAACGGCATCGACGATGCCGAGCGCCTTCTGGATCCGGGCGTGGTCGATGAGCCGGGCAACGTCGGCGAGGGCGCAGACCGTCATGCACCGCCCGTGGAGGCACTGCCCGCCGATCTTCCGGCTCTCGACGAGCAGGACGTCTCTCCCCCCCTGCGCAAGACGCATGGCGCCGATTCTCCCTGCAGGCCCCCCACCGATAACGACGATCATAGGCCAGACCGCTAGAACACCTCGACGCCCTCGTCCATCGGCTCGGAGAGGATCTCACCGGTGAATGCGTTGACCTCGACGATCCCGCTCCCACCCCGCACCTGCCAGACCGGTACGTAGACCAGCCGAAGATCGATCCGGATGTTGTTCCTGTCAGGCTTGAGGATCTTCTCCTCGTAAAAGATCGCATCGCCCTTCTCGTAGCGGAAGTGCAGCCGCCGGGTGAGCTGGTCGATCACCTCCCTGCGCAACCGCTCTTCCGCCTCCTCCTTCTGTATCCGCGGCTGAATCACCTCCGATTTGAACGGCACGGGGCTCTCTTCTATCCGCTCTTCCTCGATCTCCGTCTTCAGGCCGTTGATGGCGTTGAGCGCCCCCACCCCCTCGGCGTTAAAGGAGACCAACCGGTCCTTCACCTCGCGCTCGCCGTTGCTCACGTATCGGTAGTGCCAGTGCGGGATGAACCTGCACTTCACCGCCCCCTGCAGACCGGCGATGCCGAGCGCTCTGGACTCGCTCACCTGCACCGGAAGGTGGGGAATCTCCGGGCCCTGCATGAGCTCCTCCTCCTGCCGCACCGGTGCGTGCAGGTCCAGCACCAGCTCCTGATCGAGCACCTCCGCCAGCGCCGCCTCTCCGGCGTATCTGACAAGCTCCTCCGGACCCCACCGGATGCAGCCCGCCGCATCCACGGAATCGCTGAGGGAGAACAGCAGCTTCCCGCAGACCAGCTCCTCATCAACGTTCCTGAGGCGGTAGGTCGTCGTATCGAACGTCTCGATCTGCTTCGGATCATCGGAGCAGAGCACCACAAAAGCATCCCCGTGGCCGATGGCCGACAGATCCAGCGGATCGCCGACATCCTCCACGTTGTACGAGGCCGCTTCAAAGATCCGCTTCAGTACGCTCCTCGCTCTCTCCCGTGTCCTGTCATCCATCTGCCGTACATTATCGCCATGGTATAGAACAATTTTTCTATTGCTGTGAAGGAGAATAGTTGATGAACGACCCGCTCAAATTTACCAATCACCGCATCGAGGAGTATGCGTTGCAGGTGACCTACGATCCAGAGGAGGACACCGGCACCGTCATCTACAACCTCTCACTCATCAGGAACGAAGACCTCGAGCCTGCCCTCTCGATCATGAAGGAGACCCACAGTACGGGTCTCTCGGTCAGCAACCGGGTCCGGATCACGGATGCCGGAGAGCGGATCTGTTCCTATACCGTGCCGCAGGGCTGCTCCGCCATCTGGACGGTATGCAGCATCACGCTGGACGCTCTTCTGCTCCGGCGCGGCGTGCCGCTGAACCCCATCGGCGGCGGCGTCGTGGAGATCGACCACCGCACACCGAGGAGGTTCACCAGCATGCTCCTGTACAGGGCGACGACGCTCGACCCCCTCGAGGTGCTCGTGTCCCAGGAGACCACGTCGATCCTGGACGTCATACATCACGGAAGCGGCAGTATCCTGGCGAACATGCGCGAATGCCATATGGAGGCCGAAGCGCTGGTGGGCATGGTCCTCGACGAGCTGACCGCCAGCGGGTTTTCAGGGATTCTCGACTTTGGCATCCCCAACGTTCCCCTGCTCGGTGTTCCGGTCAGCCCGCAGTACATGGGCGTGGCGATGGTCGGGGGCACCAACGCCATGGCGGCGATCAAGGAGGCGGGCTACTGGGTGGTGACCAGGGCACTCGGTGGGCTGATCGATATCGGTGAACTGGGGTACCTGGAGGATTACTGATCGGCCATCTCCATCCAGTCCTGGATGCTGTTCCAGTACCGCCTGAGAAACTGCGCCAAACCTCGCCGACTCCGAATACAGAGCAGAAGGCGCTTCCCCGGCAGTGCCCATGCCCAGCCAGACAAGCGCCTTTGCATCATCCACTAAAAAGACGCCCGCATTCTCAGACGACATGGGCAGAACGCACGCTGCGCAGTTTTCGTGCCGGAGACAGCGGTGGTGCAGGTGGAGCGTGACATCGCCCGACAGCGCGCCCTCTCCCAGCAGTCGGTGACGATCTCGACATCGACCGAGCCCCGCACCGGTCGGAGCAGATCGAGCACGCTCTGGTTCAGGAGTTTCCAGGTGGCCAGGACCTTCACCTCGCCCTCCGCCTGCCTGAACATATCGGCCAGGCGGCTTCTGATGCTTTCGTTCCCGTAGATGCTCCAGATCAGCTCCCCTGATCGCCCCGATCCTCCTGAACCCTCTCCCGGTATACCTCGTTGAGCACCTCGCGGGCCGTGCGGGCATCCACCTCGATCCGGCGCATGAGGTTGTCGACGGCCTCGTCGGGCGGAACGGCATTGAAACGCCTGGGGGTCGCGTGGGAGACGCTGACGAGATTCTTCTGGACGAGCCGGTCCAGCACCGGGTGGACGGATGCACGCGGGACCCCCCGAGATCTCGTGGATCTCCGTGGCCGTCGCACCCGTCGTCCGCAGGAGACCGGTGTACACCAGGGTCTTCGTACCCCGGTGAGATCGAGGTCATCCCGAAACGCCTCT
>DAQY01000039.1 GCA_002503105.1 Methanomicrobiaceae archaeon UBA206 | reverse complement strand
AGAAGATCTGAGACGTTACCTGATGATTACCGACAGAATAACAATCATGATGCTATCGATCGTCATGGTTATCTCCTGAATAACGCTCGAGCGAGCCGCTCGATAAAGCCTTCTCTCTTCTCTTCGACCTGCTCCTCGTACCTGACGCCGGCCAGCATGGCTGCAATGCGCCAAAAAGCCCTGGAGGCCCCGGACGCCGGATACTTCACCACGACCGGCACCTTGAACGTGGATGCACGCCGCACGTTCGGGTCTTCAGGGATCACGTCGATCACCGGCACTCCAAGGACCTTCTCGATCTTCTTCCGGTTCAGCTCCGTATCCTCCATCGTTGTCCTGTTCAGGACCGCCCCCAGCACCGCGCCCCCGACCATCTCGGTGAGAATCCTGATCTTCAGGGCATCGACGAGGGAGGAGATCTCGGGATTTACGACCAGGATCACCTCATCGGCGACGGCGAGCGGTATGACCGCATCGCTGCCGATGCCGACCGGCGAGTCGAGCAGCAGAAAATCGCATCGGCTGATGAGATCCCGCATCACGTCCTTCAGCCGCTGCGGTTCGGCATTCTGAAATCCCTGGAGGGAGATGCCGCTCGGCACGACCTTCAGTCCGCGCGGCCCTTCATAGATCGCGTCCTTGACGGCCGCCTTCCCTGCAAGCACCTCGTGGAGCGTGACCGGCGCATTCTCCAGCCCCAGCATCAGTCCCAGGTTTGCCATGCCCGTATCGGCGTCAATGATACAGGTCTCCCTGCTGTAATGGGCGAGCGCTGTACCGAGATTCACAGTGACCGTCGTCTTTCCTGTTCCGCCTTTGCCGGAAGCAATCGTGTACGCCCTGATCATCGAACCCGTCTCATGGAGAGATCGAAGTAATTATACTTAAACATTCTTATATAAGAATCCATAATTTTGAGCCTTGACGGTATTTTTTATCCGTTTTGAGATCCGGTATCCTTCTTTTACCGATGCAGCCATGGAATTTTTTTTACCTCTCTGCACGAGCCTGCAGAGACCAGCACGCCGTTCCATGTCTGCGTTGCGGCATCTGCCGCACGGCGTGGAGATCCGGATCGCCGCACCCGGGATCCTCCGGGAAAGGATACGTTTATGAGATCGCATCGATACCCGGAACGGGATACGGCGAAGATGCGGAATTGGTCTGCCGTCTTTCAAACGGAATACTCGCTGCTTCCGGATTACCCGCGCTGAAAACGTGACAAGAACCGCTATCGAGGGTATGTGATTCGATATTGATATATTGTGCGAGGTGCATATGACAATGAACAACGGCCGGGGTATATCGTGATGAGCATCCATCCATCGGTAGGAGAGAGGGCTCGCGGGTACATCGATGAGGTCCGATCGATCGACGGCGTCATCGGATGCGCTCTTGTATCGCAGGATGGTTCTGTTATGGAGAAATACTTCCAGGAAGAGGATATATCTTCATCACTCTTCGCAGCAATGAGTGCCACAGTCCTTGCATCCGCCGAAGCAGCTGCAAGCAGCATCCACATTCCGTCACCGTCATCGGTCACCATCGCCACGGACAACGCCACGATTCTGGTCATGGGTCTCGGGGAGGAGACACTGATTACGGCGGTCGTCGAGAGATCCGCAGATTTTCGGGCTGTTCGGGACCGGCTGGCAGCGATCGCAGCCAAGATTGGGGGTAGATGTGATGTACACGATTCTGGTCGTTGATGACAGCCCCATGATCGTCGACGTGTTCGTGACGATGCTGGAGCGTGGCGGCTACAGGCCGATCACCGCGTACAGCGGCGAGGAGTGCCTGCAGACGCTACAGACGACCGCACCCGACCTCGTCCTGCTGGATATCATGATGGAACCGATGGACGGGTGGGAGACGCTGGAAAATATCAAGAAAAATCCCGAAACGAAGAATATACCCGTTCTCATGCTGACCGCCAAGCCGCTGACACCCGAGGAAGCAAACGCGTACGGTGCCTATATCGAGGACTATATCCTGAAACCGACAACGCACCACCAGCTGTACGATGCGATCGAGCACGTGCTCGCACGCCGGCATTCGATCGCGGCGGATGTCGAGCGGGCAAGGGACGCAGGGGTCGATCAGCGCATCATCGACGAGTATGAGCGCCTCTCAAAGAGCGTCGACATCAACAAGCGCCTCCTGAAGATCCTGGAGACCACCTACAGCATCAAGGATGCGAAGGCGGGGATGGGCGAGAACATCACGCGCGCCATCAAGAGCATGGCGACGAGTATCAAGTTACAGGAAGAACGCCTGCAGCAGATACGGGAGCAGTTCTCCGGAGTCTTCGAAGAAACGTCCTGAATCAGATCCCGCCTCTCATTCTTCCCTCTCCCGCAGCATTCCACCTCCCGACTGCTCCTGCCTTCCGACGACGATCACCGCGGCGGTGAGCACCACGATGGCGGCCAGGGTGACGAGCATATCGTTCAAATCCGTCCGTTCGATCCCGAACATCAGCACACGGCGCACCATCGCCGTGAGCCCGGCGATCAGGATCGGCGTGATCTGGAGCCTGCTGGTCCTGAAATATGCCGTCACCGTCTCCAGGATCTCGACGATGATGATGGTCACGAGGAGCGTACGCAGCACCTGGAGCACGTCGCCCGTGATGCCGGGTGCGGAGAAGATCGCGAGGATCTCTCCGGCGGCGTCGAGGAGCGAGATGACGGCGAGCAGGGAGAGCACAGAGGCGATTGCGATGTAAATACCCATGGTCATGCCGGATAGCGCAGAGATGACCGAATCGGTATGACCTGAACGACCGTCCATCCAAGAATCCCCCGCATACAGGTTCTGCACAGGAGTACAGCGCCTGAAAGGCATTAAATATTCCGATGCGCCCGTAAAAGAGAGGATGTCCCGGTATCGTCCCGTTCCCCCTCCGCGTGGATGCGGCCCGACCCGGCGGGATGGACGTTCATGGAATCCCGGATCTCTGTCCGTATACGACCTCCATCGGGATCAATCACGGGGTGCACCGGCCCATCCTATCCCCACGATACGATAGTCAGGGAACCCGTCCCCGAATTGCCCGACGTTCGAGGATCAATGCGGATCTGAGCAGTATGATCGTTCAGGTTCTTCGAGCTGCGAGCGGTAAGCGAGCTTGAGAAACCCGAAGGGTCTCGACGGGTGTCCCCCTCCCGTCAGAGAGTTTTGGGATGACCTCGAAGATGTCGCGGCGAACCCTGGATGGGGATCTTCCCGGAAACGTTCAGCAGGTCGTTGCCGGATGATCGATTATTCATCGCGGTCGGGCCTGCGGCCGGCACGGCCTCATGGGCGTTTCGGGATGGCCTCAGGGGAAGGTCGGGGAATAAAAACCACAGAAGAGCGCTGTGAGGAATCGAGGGGCTCTTCAGGGCCTGATATATAAAAAGCTATCTCACACGACGATGAATGGTGTGATATGTGTGGAGGTAAGATTTTTATATCTTTCTTGCATTGTACTAATGCTAGGTGGCATAACGTGCGGGGCCTATAGCTCAGTTAGGTAGAGCGCCTGGCTTTTAACCAGGTGGTCGGGGGTTCAAATCCCCTTGGGCCCGTCGCCACGGGCGTTGTCTGTGTCTGTGGTGGTTTTTGTACAGGTGATGTATCTGATATGTGACTCCTTCGTCAGCGGGGTATGATGGATGAACACCGCATTTGACGTACTGAAACATATAATGGTACCGGACCATCAGATTATGAGCGACGAAGAGGTAAAGACGTTACTCTCAACGTATGATATCTCGCTGGAGCAGCTGCCGAAGATCTACCATGACGATCCTGCAGTCAAAGCCATTGGGGGGCGTCTCGGGGACGTGATCCGGATCATCCGTGACAGTCCCACGGCGGGAAGAGCCGAATCGTACCGTCTTGTCATAAAACGACCGAAGAAATAATCCTGGCCGGGGAGCTGATCGATCTGTTAGACCGAAGCGTTTTGTCTAGGGCGTATTTTGCGCGGGAGCACGTAGCGCGACACCAGCTTGATTCTTTTAACAACTTACTCCAGCAGAATCTCCAGAAAGTCGTCAATGAACAGCGCATCATCAAGACAGATATCGAGAGCCGCGGGAAGGGCAGGGAAGCGGTCTGGGTCGAGCTCGGGGAGATCGAGGTGAAAAAGCCCCTCGTGCGCGAAGCGGACGGTTCGCAGTCCGAGCTCTTCCCGAGCGAGGCGCGCCTCCGGAACCTGACCTATGCCGCACCCATCCAGCTGAGCATGACACTGGTGCAGGGCGAAGAGCGGCAGGAACCGGTCGTGACCACCATCGGGCAGCTGCCCGTGATGGTGCGATCGGCCGCCTGCAACCTCTACGGCATGAGCGACGCGGAGCGGATCGAACACGGGGAGGACCCGCTCGATCCCGGCGGCTACTTCATCGTCAACGGCACCGAGCGGGTGCTGATGACGCTCGAGGATCTCGCGTCCAACAAGATCATGACCGAGTTCACCGAGCGCTACAACGAGCGCATCTACGTCGCCAAGGTCTTCTCGCAGTTCCGGGGATACCGTGCGCTGGTGATCGTGGAGCGGAACCGGAAGAACCTGCTCGAGGTCTCGTTCCCCTCGGTCGCCGGGCATCTGCGCTTCGTGGACCTGATGCGGGCGCTCGGGCTCCAGAGCGACCACGACATCGTGGAGGCGGTCTCGACGGACGAGGAGATCCTCACCTTCATGCTGCAGAATCTCGAGGAGAGCGAGTGCGACACCGTGGACGAAGGGATCATGTACGTGGGCAAGAAGCTCGCGCCGAACCAGACGCGCGATTACCAGCGGAAGCGTGCGGAGTTCGTCCTGGACAACTATCTGCTGCCGCACCTCAACCACCTGATGCCGGTGGGCGTAAAGGAGGGCGACCACGGGTACCATCAGGCGGTGGAGGGCGTCAGGCTCGCCAAGGCTCACTTCCTGGGCCGGATGGCTGAGGCCTGCTTCGACCTGGTGCTGGATCGGAGGAGGATCGACGACAAGGACCACTACGCCAACAAGCGGCTGAAGCTCGCCGGCGATCTGATGGAGGACCTCTTCCGGATCTCCCTGAACCGTCTGACGCGCGACGTCAAGTACCAGCTGGAGCGCGCCAGTATGCGGCACCGCGACCTCTCCATCAGCACTGCCGTGCGGGCGGACGTGCTCACGGAGCGTCTGCTGCACCCGCTCGCCACCGGAAACTGGGTGGGCGGCAGAACGGGCGTCTCCCAGCTGCTGGACCGCGTGGACCACATGTCGGTGCTTTCGCACCTGCGGCGCGTGATCTCGCCGCTCTCACGCTCGCAGCCGCACTTCGAGGCCCGGGACCTGCACCCGACGCAGTGGGGGCGCATCTGCCCGAGCGAGACGCCGGAAGGCCCGAACTGCGGTCTGGTGAAGAACTTCGCCCAGATGGTGGAGATCTCGAGGGGGGTTGCGGACGAGAACGAGGTGAAGAACATCCTCTATGATATGGGCGTCATCGCCCTGCGGAGGGAGACGGCATGAAGATGTCACGGGTATTCGTTGACGGCGCGCTGATAGGGCTCGTCGAGGATCCGATCGACCTGGTCACCCGCCTCCGGGCCATGCGGCGGTACGGAGAGATATCGAGCGAGATCAACGTCTCCTACAAGGAGTTCAACAACGACGTGATCATCCACACCGACCGCGGCAGGGCGCGCCGGCCGCTCATCGTGGTCGAGAACGGAAAGCCGCTGGTCACCGAGGAAGACATCGAGCGGGTCCGGGCGGGCGAGATCACCTTCGCCGATCTGGTGCGGCGGGGCCTGATAGAATTCATCGATGCCGAGGAGGAAGAGGACCTGTACATCGCCATCAACGAAGAGGATATCACGCCCGAACATACACATCTTGAGATCGATCCCTCGCTGATCCTGGGCATCAGTGCGGCGCACGTGCCCTTTCCTGAGCACAACGCCAGTCCGCGCGTCACCATGGGCGCGGGGATGGTCAAGCAGGCGCTCGGGTTTGCGGCGTCGAACATGAAGCTCCGGCCCGATACCCGCGCTCACCTGCTTCACTATGTCCAGAAACCCCTCACCTACACGCAGACGTCGGACGTGATCGGCTCCGACGACCGACCCGCCGGACAGAACTTTGTGGTCGCCATCCTCTCCTATGAGGGGTACAACATCGAGGACGCCCTCATCATCAATAGGGCCGCAATCGACCGCGGTCTCGGGCGCTCGCACTTCTTCCGCACCTATGACGGGGAAGAGCGGCGGTATCCGGGCGGCCAGGTCGATCGGATCGAGATCCCGGACGAGGAGGTCGCGGGTGCGCACGGCGCCGAGTTCTATGCGAACCTGGACGACGACGGCGTAATCAGCCCCGAAACCATCGTCCGGGAGAAGGACGTGCTCATCGGAAAGACATCTCCACCGCGGTTCCTCGAGGAGCCGACGAGTGAACTGATCGCGGTGGAGAAGCGCCGCGACACCTCGGTGACGATGCGCAGCAACGAACACGGCATCGTGGATACCGTGATCATCACCGAGGGGGAGAACAGCTCGCGCCTCGTGAAGGTCCGGACCCGCGACCTCCGCATCCCGGAGGTCGGCGACAAGTTCGCATCCCGGCACGGCCAGAAGGGCGTGATCGGCCTCATCCAGCCCCAGGAGGATATGCCGTTCACCGAGTCGGGCATGACGCCGGACCTGATCATCAACCCCCATGCCATTCCGAGCAGAATGACGATCGGGCACATGCTGGAGATGCTGGGGGGCAAGGTGGGTTCGCTTGAGGGGCGCCGCATCAATGCCACCGCCTTCGGCGGCGAGCGGGAGGCCGATCTGCGAACGTCGCTCAAGAACCTCGGCTTCTCCCACACCGGCCGCGAGGTGATGTACGACGGCATCACCGGGCACCGATTTAAGGCCGACGTCTATATCGGCGTGATCTACTATCAGAAACTCTATCATATGGTCTCGAGCAAGATGCACGCCAGATCCCGGGGTCCGGTGCAGGTGCTGACCCGGCAGCCGACCGAGGGCCGCGCCCGCGAGGGGGGTCTCCGGTTCGGCGAGATGGAGCGGGACGTGATGATCGGCCACGGTGCGGCGATGGCGCTCAAGGAGCGCCTGCTGGACGAGTCCGACAAGGTGACCGAATGGGTCTGCGCCAAGTGCGGTATGGTGGCGATGCTGGATCGGAAGCGCAAGATCACCCGCTGCCTCGCCTGCGGCGGTGAGACCGATATCTATCCGGTGGAGATGAGCTACGCATTCAAACTGCTGCTCGATGAGATGAAGAGTCTGGGCATCGCTCCCCGCCTGAGACTGGAGGATATGGTATGAAGGGGGCTGGCAGACGATGACAAGTCCAAAACGTGTTGGAAAGATAGAGTTCGGCCTCCTCTCTCCCAGAGAGATCCGCAAGATGAGCGTCCGGAAGATCATCTGGGCGGACACCTACGACGACGACGGGTTCCCCTACCCGCAGGGGCTGATGGATCTGCATCTGGGCGTGATCGATCCCGGCCTGCGATGCAAGACCTGCGACCAGAAGGCGGCCAAATGTCCCGGTCATTTCGGGCACATCGAGCTCGCCAAACCCGTCATCCACGTCGGCTACACCCGCCTGATCAGGAAACTCCTCCGGGTGACCTGCCGGGCCTGCTCGCGCCTGCTGCTCACGGCAGAGGAGATCGAGAAGGTCGTCGGCGCAGAAGAGGGCGAACACGTGCCCGAGGTGGTATCAGAAAAGGACGTCAAGAAGGAGCGGGTCTGCCCCCACTGCGGAGAGCAGCAGCTGAAGATCAACTTCGAAAAACCCACCACCTTCTTTGAGGCCTGGGTCGAGGAGGGGAGGAAGGTGGAGCACAAGCTGACGCCGGCGGATATCAGGGCGCGCCTCGAGCGGATCCCGGACGAGGACCTCCGTATGCTGGGCATCAACCCGGACGTCGCCCGCCCGGAGTGGACGATTCTCACGGTGCTCCCCGTCCCGCCGGTCACCATGCGCCCGTCCATCATCCTGGAGAACGGTCAGCGATCGGAGGACGATCTGACCCACAAACTGGTGGATATCATCCGGATCAACCAGCGGTTCAAGGAGAATCAGGACGCCGGTGCGCCGCAGCTGATCATCGAGGACCTCTGGGAGCTCCTGCAGTACCATGTGACGACCTACCTCGACAACGAGGTGGCCGGATGCCCGCCTGCCCGGCACCGGAGCGGCCGGCCCCTGAAGACGCTGTCGCAGCGGCTCAAGGGGAAGGAAGGGCGGTTCCGCGGGTCGCTCTCCGGGAAGCGCGTCAACTTCTCGGCGCGCACGGTCATCTCGCCCGACCCGAACCTCTCCATCAGCGAGGTGGGCGTCCCCCTCGCGATCGCCAACAAGATGACGATCCCGGTCCGGGTGACCCGCTACAACATCGACGAGCTGAGGCGGTACATCCTGAACGGACCCGAGCGCCCCACGATCAGGTCGCCCTGCGGCGCAAACTACGTCATCCGTCCCGACAACCGGAGAATCCGTCTTGCCGAGTCGAATAAGGAGACGGTCGCGGAGATGATCGAACCGGGCTGGACGGTGGAGCGGCAGGTCAAAGACGGCGACATCGTGCTCTTCAACCGGCAGCCATCCCTGCACCGGATGAGCATCATGGCCCACCGGGTCGTGGTGATGGAGGGCAAGACCTTCAGGCTGAACCCTGCGGTCTGCCCGCCCTACAACGCCGACTTCGACGGCGACGAGATGAACCTGCATATCCCCCAGACCGAAGAGGCGCGGGCGGAGGCCGAGATCCTCATCTCCGTGCAGGCGAACATCCTCTCCCCCCGCACGGGGGGGCCGATCATCGGCGGCATCCACGACCATGTCTCCGGGATCTTCCTGCTGACCCACGGAACGCGCTGGTTTACGAAGGAGGAGGTGCTCTACCTCTTGAAGCACACCCCCGTCGAACATCTGCCGCCCGCGGAGAAGGAGGAGGATGGACGGCCGCTCTGGACCAACAAGCAGGTCTTCTCCACGATCCTGCCGGAGGGGCTGAACATGATCTTCCACGCGTCCTCCTGCCAGAACTGCGAGACCTGCCGGCGGGAGCAGTGCGAGCGCGACGCCTACGTTCGGATCGTCGACGGGAGGCTTGTCTCCGGTGCGATCGACAAGAAGGCGATCGGCGCGTTCGACGGCCAGATCCTGCACCGGATGATCCGGCAGTACGGTTTCCGGCGTGCAGCCCAGTTCATCGACGACATGACCAAGCTCTCGATCCGGGCCATCATGCTCGACGGGTTCTCCTTCGGTATCGACGACGAGGACCTGACCAGGACCGAATACGGTCAGATCGACGAGGTGCTGAAGAACGCGATCCTGGATGTCGAGCGGCGGATCAGGATCTACAACGAGGGGCAGCTCGAGCCCATGCCGGGCCGGACGCTCGAGGAGACGCTGGAGATGCAGATCATGCAGGTGCTCGGCAAGGCCCGTGACCGTACGGGCGAGATCGCGGGCCGGCACCTGGGGATGAACAACAGCGCGGTCGTCATGGCGGTCTCCGGTGCCCGCGGTTCGATGCTGAACCTGACGCAGATGGCCGGATGCCTCGGGCAGCAGTCGGTGCGCGGCGAGCGGATCATGCGGGGATATGAGAAGCGGACGCTGCCGCACTTCAAATGGAACGACCTCGGCGCCCATGCGCACGGGTTCATCACGAACAGCTACAAGAGCGGGCTGTCGCCCACCGAGTTCTTCTTCCACGCCATCGGCGGCAGGGAGGGTCTCGTGGACACGGCGGTCCGCACATCGCAGAGCGGGTATCTGCAGCGGCGGATGATCAACGCGCTGCAGGACCTGAAGGTGGCGTACGACGGCACGGTCCGCACCACAGGCGGCCGGATCATCCAGTTCAGGTACGGCGAGGACGGCACCGACCCCGCACGGAGCAGCTTCGGCGCCCCGGTGGATGTGAAGGGGATCGTGGAGAGCGTGTTGAAGGAGGAGGTCTGATGAACAGCGATATGGAGAGGCGGATCGACGAGGCGGATCTGCCGTTCAGAACCAGAGCGGATCTGAAGACGAGCCTCGCGGGCAGGGAGATCACGGAGGAGCAGTTCGACCGGATCCTGGAGATGATCTTCTCGGAGTACCAGAAGACCCGGATCGAACCCTGCGAAGCCGTCGGTATCGTCGCGGCGCAGTCGATCGGGGAGCCCGGCACCCAGATGACGATGCGGACGTTCCACTACGCGGGTGTGGCCGAGATCAACGTCACACTCGGTCTTCCCCGGCTCATCGAGATCATGGACGCCCGCCGCGAGCCGAGCACCCCGACGATGGCGGTCTACCTCCTGGACGACTGGGCATACAACCGTGACCGCGCCCGGGAGGTCAGCTGGCAGATCGAGGCCGCTCCGCTCCACGAGTTCGGCGATATCACCATCGACATGGAGAACATGCAGGTGGTCGTGCAGCTGAACAAGATGGTCTGCGATCGGCGGAAGATCGCCGTCGAGGATATCATCGAGATCGCTCCCAAAAAGATCCGGGATAGGCGCCATTTCCGGGACTTCGAGGCGGAAGGGGATGCCAGGAAGGCGATCATCACCTTTACGCCGAAGAACCGGGAGAGCTACCAGAACCTCTTCCAGCTGGCGGAGCACGTGCGCCACGTCATCGTCCAGGGCATCGACGACATAGAGCGGGTGGTCGTCAGAAAGGAGGGGGGGGAGTATATCCTTTATACTGAAGGCTCCAACCTAAAAGGTGTCTTCCAGGTCGAAGGAGTTGACACCACCCGCACCCGCAGCAACAACATCAGCGAGATCGCCGACGTGCTCGGCATCGAGGCGGGTCGCAACGCCATCATTCAGGAGGCCTTGAGCACGCTGAACGAGCAGGGTATCTCGGTCGACGTCCGCCACATCATGCTCGTCGCCGACATGATGTGCATGGACGGCGAGGTCAAGCAGATCGGGCGGCACGGCATCGCCGGGGAGAAAGAGAGCGTGCTCTCGCGAGCAGCGTTTGAGGTAACGGTGAACCATCTCCTGGATGCGGCGATCGCGAGCGAGGTGGACGAGCTCAACGGCGTGATCGAGAACGTGATCGTGGGTCAACCCATCCAGCTGGGGACCGGGGACGTCAAACTCATTGCAAAACCATTAAAACTGAAAAATCTAGGAGAATCATAGATGGATTTTAACGCAGCATTGCGAAAATCGGTTAAAACAGGTACGGTGGTCCTCGGGCAGAACCAGACCCGTAACTGCATCCGGGAGGGCAGGGCCAAACTGGTTGTCGTGGCGCAGAACTGCCCCGAATCCTTTAAAAACTTCGTGAGCGAAAGAGGGGAAGATCTTTTGGTCCATGTGTACGAGGGTTCGAGCGTTCAGCTCGGAAAGGCCTGTGGTATGCCCTTCGTGGTCAGCGCCCTCGCGATCGTTGAGGCGGGGGAGCCCGACATCCTGAATATCAAGAGAGGGTGACATGGCACAGGTTGTACTGACGGAAGAGTGCATGCGCCTCATCTCGCAGTTTGAGAGCCTTACCGGCGCAGGGAGCCGCGACTGTGTCGTGGACAGCCGCAACGATCGTATCATCTTTGTGATCAGCCCCGGCGATATGGGGCTTGCGATCGGCAAGGGCGGCGCGAACATCAAGAAGGCCTCCGATGTGATGGGAAAGCGCATCGAAGTCGTGGAATATTCCGCCGATCCCGGCCAGTTCCTGCGCAACTGCTTCCTTCCAGCGCAGGTGACCGGGATCGATTTCGACCGGGGTGAGGGCGACCAGTACATCGCCCGTGTGGAGGTCCGTGACGAGGATCGGGGGCTTGCCATCGGGAAGGCGGGGAAGAACATCTTCAAGGCGAAGATCCTGGCGCAGCGGCAGCACAACATCGCCGACGTCCAGCTGATGCAGCGCCAGGGCTCCTGATCTCCCCCTGTTTTTCTGCTTTGAGGTCATCCCTAAAACGCCCGTGGGGCCGGCACGGCTGCAGGTTCGGCCGATGAGGATCGATGATCCGACAGATGTCTGCTGCCTTTTCTCTCGAAATATTCAGTTCCAGGTTCTGCTGCGACATCTTCGGGAAGTGGACCCCCAAGAAGGGTCTTCAGGGTGCGAGCGGTAGCGAGCTTGA
>DAQY01000038.1 GCA_002503105.1 Methanomicrobiaceae archaeon UBA206 | reverse complement strand
GTTCGCGTCGGCACGGAGCACCCGCGCATCCACGATCTCACGTCGGGACTCGATGCGGTACTTCTGCAGTATCCTGCCGATGGGGATGTCCGCCCGCATGAGGTCCTCCCTGAACTCGGGTGCAAGCCGCTTGAGAGGGGTATGCGAGACGGCATAGATGAGAACGCTGCCGGTCGTGCTGTCCTTCAATTCCACGATCCGATGATTGACCGGGTCGCCCACTGCTATCCCGAGATCGTCGGCTATGTCGGGACCGGCCGTCACGACCCTCTGCAGGAGGGTGGCGACCTCGATCGGGTTGCCGGTGACCATCTCGAGGAGATTGGTCACCGATCCGTCCGTTCCCAGCAGGACCTTCTGCAGCGGCGAGAGTCTGCCCACTTCCCGTTCGAGATCCTCGATCTTCCGCGAAAGATCCGTCGCTGTCAGCGTGTTCATGGGACCCGTCCAGTCACTACTACTTCCTTGGCCGCAGGGAACATATACCTTCGGGCAGCGCGCGCACGGTCATGCAGACGGGCGATGACCCGTAGATGACCGGTGCTGCGATCCGACTCCGTAGAAAGACCTTTTTTCCTGGGAGGGTCGCCGGGTCTGGCGCGGATCGCACTCTCCCTCGGCCTCCGGCGATTCTCGTCCCGGTCCACCGTCCGGGACGGGACGCGCACGCGACTCCGCTGGAACCGGCCAGGAGTGGGCTCTCTCTGCAGACCCCGCGATCCGGATGCATCGAAGACCCGCACGGTTTCGTGACGTCTTCGCAGACTTCAGCGCCGTATTCCCACTCAATCGGGGGGGAGCGCACCCTCACTCCCGTTCCATTTCCGCAGCTGGTCAACGGCGTGCACATCCGACCCCCGTATCTCCGCAACACCCCGCCTCCGCGCCGGACCGATCCACTCGTCCGGCGGCGTCGAATACTTCCTGTTCACCTCCAGGGCGACCTCTTCCTGCGCCATGACGGCGAATATATCCGCGAGGTCGTCTGCCGGGATGGTCAGGTGGTTTGCGCGCAGGAATGCGCCGGGATGAGCCCACGCGTTCACGTACCTGTTCTGAAGGGCGGATTTCAGGCATTCGACGTACAGAGGCACGTCTCGCGGAAACGAATGGAACGATACGATGGGGTAGTCCACCACCTCCAGGACCCACTCCTCGGCGTCGATCTCGCCGTCCGGCAGGATCTTCGCCTCGCACCCGGACAGGATCGTCAGCGGGAACGAATCCCGCGCGTCTTCGATCTCCGTAAGAAATGCGTCGAAATCGTATCGGAGGGTCTTCCCCACGTGCTCGGTGAAGGCGATCAGCGGGATGCCCAGCTCCCCGGCACGCTGGCAGTATTCGGGGATACCGTCCCTGCCGTCCGTATGGCGGGTATGGATATGCCACTCGCCGCGGGAGGCGTATGCCTGATACGTTCTCCAGGTCTTCATAGAAGCCCGACGACCTCGTCTCCCCGTATCCCCACGCCGCCCCAGTAGCGCACAATCCCGGTGTTCCAGTGGATATCGAAGTCGGGGACGGGCTCACCCAGCGCGTGCTTCACCGTGCTGTAGATGATATTCGCCCCGGCGAACGTGGACAGGACCATCGTCCCCTGAATTCTGGGGTTGGACTCCAGCAGTCTGGGGACGTCCTCTGCGTCCAGTTTGAACTGGAACCCGTGCGCATACTGCAGACCGACGGCTGCGGACAGGTTCTCCGACGCCTCGACGATATCGGGACGATCGTCGAGCACTCCGCGAAAGGTGATTCCCGACGTCATCTCCTCCCTCCGGCGGGGCAGTGCGATGCATCGATCCGCCCGGAAGACGTCCACCGTGTACTCTCTGCCGGGCAGGTACTCCATGACCAGGAGCGGAGGGAACGATTCCCCCAGAATCGTCCGCAGCGCGTCCATGGTGGTGTGCACGCCCGACGGTTTCTCTGCATAGAATGCGCTCTTCCGGTCGATATGCTCGTCAATGATCCTGAATCCCCTCATACCGTTCGATACGGGCGGTTTGACGACGACCCTATCGTCCGGCCACCCCAGCGTCTCCGCATACCGCATCAGGTCCCTCCCGGTCTCCACACGGTAGCAGTCCGGCGACGGGACCCGCACGGTGCGTGCGAGGTTCAGCAGTCTGTATTTGTCGTTCGCGATCTCGATCGCGGTGCTGCCCGACACGGCGACGACCGTGCCCGCATCCTCAAACTCCTGTGCGTGGTCGGCCAGTACCTGCAGTTCCGCTGTATTCTGCGGCAAGAGCACGTCCACCTGCTCTCGTCCGCAGATCTGGAGGAGCCGGGTCAGGTATTCGTCCTGATGAGGCCGAGCGATCCGGTAGAACCCATCGCACAGAAACCGGCCGGCAGCGCTCTCGTTGATGTCGGTTCCGATGATGACGACCTTCCGGTTGTCGAAATTGTTTTTCAGGGAGAATATGGTTCCTTTGATCCCGGGCCCGCCGGAGCCGGTGACGAGGACGGTCACATCATCCATCTGATCACCTCGAATGCCTCCGCGTACTCCGAATGACACTGGATCCCTCTGGTCCTCGCCAGGCCGTACAGGTACTCTTCCGCAAAGTAGTTTCTCTTCTTCATCATCTGCGATCTGTAGTGCCGCAGGACCTCGCATTTCTTCTCCATGTGCCGCCTCTCCAGCCTGATGAACAGCTGCGTATCGAATGTGACGTGGTTCCAGGGCAGCTCGTAGGAGATGATGCCCGATGCGGACTTAAACGCCCGGATCATCTCGTGCGCTACGACGCCGTGATCCTGGTGGTAGTCGTTCTTCGAGGGGCCCACCACGAGATCGGGTCGGAAGGTCCGGCGGATTGCGATCAGCTCCTCGAGGATCTCCTGCCTGTGAAGGTGAAGGTTCCGCACCTGGTAGTCGAAGACCTGTGTCTGTTCGGGCGCGATGCGGTAGCTCTCGAGCACATTCTCAAATTCGCGCAGCAGGCTGTCTCTCGGCATTTCGGGCGGTAAAGATGCCTCGGCCGTGGAGAAGACGATCCAGAAGATATCATGGCCTTCCTCCAGAAATTTCGTTATCCCGCCTCCGCAGCCCAGCTCAACGTCGTCGGTGTGCGGCGAGAGCAAGAGAACGTTCATTCGTGCACCTCCACGTACTCTCGGCTTATAAACCTTTTGAAGATCCGGTCATGTATTCCGGATAGCGGTGATCGGCGGGAGCCGTCATCGAGTTCGTCCCAGACCATCTCTGTCGGCGGGACATATCGAAGACCTTCGATCTTCTCATGCTCCTGCCCTTCGGCCGGAAGCACTCCCCTGCAGGGCGATGGCCTGGTAGAAGCCGTGTTCGCGTTCTGACTCCGTTCATGGCTTGGATGGCAGAAACTTCGTGTTTAGGACCTCCAGTCCAGGCGCATCGCCGGTCTCCAAGCGGTTTCAGGACGGTCCCGTCGTTTCCTGTCCGCTATCCCACTTCCTTCAGGATGCCGCGACTGAACCAGCGATACATGCCGTCCGGCATGTGGCGGATCAGTTTCGACATCGCACGCCTCGTAATGCCCGCCCGATCCCTCAGGGCGTTTCGCGGGACGAACGGGTAGAAACTGTACGACAGCGGCTGCTCGATCGCCCCCCAGCGTTTTTTGAAATGCATGAGTCCGGAGTCCGTCTTTGCTGTGCGGCCGAAATCGAACAGGCGGTATCCGCTGGCGCACGCATCCTCGATCGACCTCCAGAGAAATGCATTGTAGGGGGACACCGGAAGGTGGTCCGGGCTGGCCGCACCGTAGGCATAGAGGACCGTGCCGTTATACCGCACCATAATCCCCCCCGCTATCATATCACCCTCGTACAGAGCTCGATAGAGGATGGCGTTCTCCTTCAGCGCGGCAAACAAATTACTGAAAAAGTCCCACGAATGGGCGGGCACCCCCAACTTCTTCTTCGTCAGGCAGTTCAACTCGTAAAACCTTCTGATGTCGGCGGTGCTCGTCGACGTATCGACGGTGACGCCGCTTCTCCGGGCCTTCTTTATCGCCCATCTGACACTCCCCTTGTCCAGTCGGCGCCACTGAAGATCGATCCGGGGAGAGAGTTTCAGGATATGGCTGCAGAAGGTGTTCTGCCGCTGGAACCGCGGTTCGCCCACGAGATCGTTTATCTGAAGAAAATCGACCGATAAACGTTCGGAGAGAGAGATCGCTTCTCCAAGAAGGGTGAAGACGGCTTCTCCGGTCCCGACCGGGCCGCAGAGGTGAGCGAAGGGGGCAGATGTGAGCCGGTTCCCCATCAGTCTGCTCCGTACCTCGAACAGCGGCAGCACTCCGACCACCTCCCCGGTATCGTCCTGAGCGAAGAGATAGTGAGATTTATACGGAAAGACCGTATCCAAAAACCGCTTCCATCCGGGGGTATAGTAGATGGTGGCGCGATCGCACCCGCCCAGAAACCGCATCCACTCCTCCTCCCGGATGCTGCGTACGATCGTGATCATCTCTGTTCCGCCTCCCGTACCGCTCTACTGCTCCTCCGGTAACCGGGCGTCCGTCCGGTACCCGACCCTGCCAGCCGAAATATCGCACATCGGTATCGGCGGCTCCTCCCTTCGAGCGCGGGCACCGAGAGGCGCTGTGAGGGGTCGGAGGTACGTTCCGTGGGCGATCGGCACAGAAAACCGGGCATGGCGACCCCTTCATACTCTCGGTGTGGGGCGCGGGCCGAACACGCCGCCCGGGCTGTGAAACGCGGATCGCCGGTCATGAGCACCGTCCCTCCGGGAACAGCGTGACCATTCCGGATCTGCCGGCGTCGGGAGATTCATACGGGCATCTCTCCGACCACGTGCACATACTGTAAATATTTTTCCATAATTATATAATTGAAAATATTAGTGTTGGCAGATGGGGAACAGGAACTCTTCTCCGCCCGGACGCCCCACGGCTGGAGCACGCGGAGCCAGCGCATCGGGGAGTGACCCGGAGAATATCCCAGAACTTCTGTGCCTGGAGGGGGACAGCCGGCGAAGACCTGGCGGTCTTCTCATGCTCCCATGGCGATTCCCATCCCGGTCCACTATCCGGGACGGTTGCTGAAGGTCGTCCCGGAGGTGTCGCAGCGAATCCGGGCCGACATGCGGAGAGAGGTTCAGCAGGTCGCTGTCGGTGTGGAGGTTTCATCGGTCAAGCCTGTGGCCGACACGGCTTTCTGTCGGGCTATCGCCCTGAGGGGAGTGCGACCGGAGGGGGCATGAAGAGACCGCAGGTGCCCCCCTCATCCCCGGCCACCGCCGTGCCGGACGCTCACGGCACCCACCCGAATCTTAATGGTCTCTGCAGAGGTATACTCAGGAACGACTCTGATCCGTCCAGAGGACCATGAGGGTCTTCCGCGGCAGATGATGAGAGTTACCCCCACTGAAGACCACGGTGATGAAGCAGGGGCCTGATGCCGCACTCCCTTCTGCTACCGTTTCGAAATGAGCATGGGCAGGAAGTCCCGCGCCTGCATCACACCGAACGATCCTCTTGCCGCTTCACGTTCGGTGAACGCCCGTGCAGTATCCCTCCCCCTCCCGAGCACGGCGAACGGGACGGGATCGGTCGTGTGCGTCCTGATCCTGACCGGCGTCGGGTGGTCCGGCAGCACCGCGACCACGAGATCCGGCTCCTCGAGAACGAGGCCGATCGCCTCGTCGAGCCGCTCGATCGCCCGCACCTTCTCTTCCGTGTCTCCCATGTGGCCCGCCTCGTCCGGTGCCTCGACATGTATGTAGACGAAGTCCAGGTGCCCGAGCGCGTCGATCGCATACCGTGCCTTCGCCCCGTAATCGGTGTCCAGAAACCCGGTCGCCCCCGGCACGCGGATCACCTCCATCCCCGCCAGGCGTGCGATGCCGTTGAGGAGGTCGACCGCCGAGATCATCCCGCCGCGAAGCCCGAACCTCCCTTCGAACGCCTCCAGCGATGGCTTCTTCCCGCCGCCCCACGGCCATATCTGGGTGGCGGGGAGCCGCCCCTCCCGCAGGCGCGCCCGGTTGACCGGATGATCGGCGAAGACCTCCCGGCTGGTCTCCATGCACCGGAGCAGGAGCGCGGCGTCGCCGTCCCTGGGCAGGTGGGGTTCGATGGGCTGGCCGACGATGTCATGCGGCGGGGTCGTGGCCGCCCCTCTTCCCTGCGGCACCACCATCAGGTTCCGGTAGCCGATGCCGGGATAGACCCGGACACCGTCCAGCGCGGCGTCAAGCGCCCGGAGGAGATCGGCGCCTTCGGCGCTGGTGATGTGTCCGGCGTTGAAGTCCTCCATCGTCCCCTCCCGGACGGTGACCAGGTTGCAGCGGTACGCCACGTCGTTCTCCGCGAGGGCGACGCCCATGCTGGCCGCCTCGAGCGGTCCCCTGCCCGTATAGGACTCCGCGGGATCGTAGCCCAGGATCGAGAGGTTCGCGATATCGCTCCCCGGCTCGAATCCTTCGGGAACGGTCCTGAGCAGCCCGCACCGCCCCTCCCGTGCGATCAGATCCATGTTCGGTGTGTACGCGTATTCCAGGGGGGTGCAGCCGCCGAGCTCCTCGAGCGGCTCATCGGCCATGCCGTCTCCGATGATGACGATGTACCTCAAGCGAATCCCCCGATCAGTCCGATGGTGGTGAGCGTCGTGGCCATCGCGGCGATCAGGATCCCCGCCGCGATGGTGGGCAGGGCGTACCTGAAGCGTATGCCGAAGACGAAGGCGGCGGCGCAGGCGGTCCATGCTCCGGTCACCGGTAGGGGCACCGCCACGAAGGGCATGAGCGCGAGCGCCCCCCACTTCTCGAACCGCGCGGAATGCCGGCGGGTCCGGTTGAAGAGCCAGGTGAAGAACCGTTCAAAGAACGCCGAGCGCTCCGCAAGGAAGATCGAGATGGGCTCGAGCAGGAGCAGGAGCACGATCACCGGGACGACGTTGCCGGTGAATCCCAGCAGGAACGCCTCGGGGGCGGTGAACTGCCCCGAAAGAATAGCCGGCGGGATGGTATACCGCGCCTCGATGAACGGCAGGCTGCTGGAGATGATCAGCAGGAGCGCTGCGTGCAGGTCCATGCATCCTCCCATCAGAGCATGGCGCGGACGGCCGTGCGCACGCTCTGTTCGGAACCGATCACCGGTCTCCATCCGAGGCGCTTTAGCTTTTCAATC
The DNA here is from genome assembly GCA_002503105.1 of Methanomicrobiaceae archaeon UBA206. Lineage (GTDB taxonomy): Archaea > Halobacteriota > Methanomicrobia > Methanomicrobiales > Methanoculleaceae > UBA206. The sequence goes on along the minus strand of DAQY01000038.1, from coordinate 2,233 downwards.
GAGAGCTGCATCCGGGGCACGTCGCCGACCCACCCGCGTGCACCGCCGGTGAATCGATAGCGTACGCCATCGAGCCCCATCTCCTCGACGACGATGTCGGCGATCGTCGCCACGGTGATCCAGTCTTCCGAGCCGATATTGAAGACGTTGAAGGGTTCATGGGCGTGCTCCACCCCGTACTGCATCGCCTCCACGCACTCGTGCACATCCAAATAGGATTTGGTCTGCCTTCCGTCGCCGAGGATCTCGAGTTCGTGCGGATCGTTCTGCAGTTTCCGGATGAAATCCCGGATGACGCCGTGAGTGCTCCGTTCTCCGATGATGTTGGCGAACCGGTATACCCATGCCTGCATGTCGAAGGAGTGGCAGTACGACGAGATGAGCGCTTCGCACGCCAGTTTGGTCGCGCCGTAGACCGAGATCGGCTCGAGCGGCGTATAGGTCTCCGGCGTGGGGATAACAGCGGCCTCGCCGTAGACGGTTGACGTCGACGTGAAGACCAGCTCCGGCACATCGTTCGCCCGCATCGCCTCGAGCACCCTGTGGGTGGCGAGGATGTTGTTTCTGACCTGCACCTCCGGTGTCTGCGCACTCTGCCGGACGTCGGGATCTGCGGCGATGTGGTAGACCCGGTCAGCTCCCAGCAGCTGCTGCTGCCAGCCGTCGTCCAGCAGGTCCTGCTCGCAGAACGTGATCCGGCCGGCATCGAGATGCGGAAGCAGGTTGCTGCGGCTGCCGGTGCTGCAGTTGTCGATGACCAGCACGTCATTGCCCTGCGCTACCAGGGCGTCCACCAGGTGCGAACCGATAAAGCCTGCACCGCCTGTCACGACACAGAACATCATAGAATAATATGTTCTCCCATGCTATAGGGATACTGGTCATGTATATCGGTATAGATCATGGAACCACCGCCATGCGGTTTGCGTGCGACGGCTGGGAGTTCAAGATCTCGCGCGAGGCGGCGCGGAACTTCCGGTACCGGGATCTGGAGCGGGTCTGCCCGCTCGCCGATATCGACGGCGTGGCCGTCTGCTACTCCATGGGCGACGCCATCACCGCCATCACGAATATCCGGAAGGTGAAAGATCGGGGCGTCGTCAGCCGCGAAGGTGCGGGCAAACACATCGGCGGGGGAACCCGGGTCTACGACGAGATCGCCAGATCCGGCCTCCCGGCGGTGGTGATCCCTGGGCTGCACCGGGGATCCCCGACCGATCCGAGGTTCAAGGCCTATTCCCACCAGGCGAGCCCGGAGAAGGTCGGCATCGCATACGAGGTCTGCCACGATCTCGGGGACGACGTCATCGTCTCCGATGCGAGCTCCAACACCGTCACGCTCCTCGTCACCGGAGGCCGCCTCGTCGGGGCGTTCGATGCGTGCGTCTTCGCCCCCGGCACCCGCCATGGGGCGCTCGACGTGGACGCGATCCGGCGGATCGACCGGGGCGAGTGCACGGCAAACGAGGCGTTCCTCCATGCCGGCGTCGACTACTCCGTCCCTCCCGAACACCGGGTCGACACGATCGCCATGTTCGCGGCGATGGAGTGCGCAGCCCTGCGTCTCCTGAACCCGGATGCGAGGGTGGCGCTTGCCGGCGCTATGGCTCCGGCGATTGCGCCGGGGGTGGAGAAGCTTCTCGGGCGGACGGTCGCGGTCTACGATGAGTGGTGTGCGGCCCGGGGTCTCGTGAAGATCGCCCGGGATGTGTGGGAGGGCAAACGCGAGATTCTGGGACTCGGAGTGGACCTCTGAACCCCGGCGCTCCCGATACCTTTTCCAGTGCCGGACCGCCGTGAGCCCTGATGCACCGGATCCGACGGCTGCGGGGTGACACCTCTCCTATATGTATTTATACCGCCGGTCGATCCATGCAGGTAGAGAAGGGGGGGTCAGGAGTGACGGATGCGGCAGCTCCGGTTCGGGCGAGACGAGGTCGGTGGTGGACGTCTGCGAGATCGTCCGCGAGACCGAGGGGAAGGATCTGCCTCATCACGTCCCCGCCGGACTCGAGCATCGGGAGGATCGCGACTGCACCGTCACCATCGGGAACCACCATCTCCGGACGTCCGATATCCCGGGCGACTTTGAGATCCGCCAGCTGACGGGGGAGTACCGATGAGGTCATCCCAAAACGCCTCTGCCGGGAGGGGGACACCTGTCGAAACCCTTCGGGATTCTCAAGCAGCCGCCGTCCCGCCGGGCGCACCTCCCCGGACCCTCCTCCGCGAC
>DAQY01000088.1 GCA_002503105.1 Methanomicrobiaceae archaeon UBA206 | reverse complement strand
CAGTCAGTATTTATGGTTCATTCGAAGGACTGAACGATCATACTGCGCAGATCCACATAGATCCTCGAATGTCGGGCAATTTTGGGATGAGTTCCTCTGCAGCTCTGCCGGATCGTCGCAGGAGGAGGTTTCCCCAGTGCTGCCTGAAAGAGCGTGAGGTGATCGGTCCGCCATCGGTCGTGCACTTTTTTTGGGGGCAACACACATATTTACGTGATACCTGTGGCAGGCGGATCAGATACCACCGACCCTGCCCCGCCGGGGGCAGCCCCCGGGCTTGCCGTCAACACCATCCATACCGTGGATTGTATCCGTGGAATGCGCCGGCTGCACGACCGCTCGATTGACATCATCGTCACCTCACCCCCGTACAACATCGGGAAGGACTACAACAGCTACGACGATCGGCAGCCGCGCGAGGAGTACCTGGACTGGCTGGAGGCGGTCGCCGCGGAGGCCAGGCGCGTGCTGAAGGACGACGGCTCGTTCTTCCTGAACATCGGCGGAAAGCCGACAGACCCCTGGATTCCGTTCGACGCGATCCAGCGGTTCCGCCCGTACTACGAGCTGCAGAACGTGATCCACTGGGTGAAATCCATCGCGATCGAGAAGGCGGATGTAGGGAACTACGAGGCGGTCGCCGGGGACATCGCGGTCGGCCACTACCAGCCGGTCAACAGCCCCCGATACCTGAGCCAGTGCCACGAGCACATCTTCCATTTCACAACGCATGGGGCCGTGCATCTGAACAAACCGGCCATCGGGGTGGCGTACCAGGATAAGAGCAACATCGGGCGGTGGAAATCCGCACAGCAGGACCTCCGCGACCGCGGGAACACCTGGTTCATCCCGTACCGGACCATCCGGTCCTCGAGGCCTCACCCCACCACCTTCCCCGAAAAACTCCCCGAGATGTGCATCAGGCTTCACGGGTATTCCCCGGACACCATCGTTCTGGACCCCTTCATGGGCATCGGCAGCACCGCGCTCGCCTGTATCCGCCTCGGCGTGAACTACATCGGCTTCGAGATCGACCCGGGATACTGTGCGATCGCGGAGGAACGGCTGGCGGCTGCGGTTGCCCGGCGAACGGGCACCGTTCCGTGAATAGTGGGATGAAAAATGCACATTCTTTATCCACGCCGACCTCGATCATAGAGTATGGGCACTCTCCTCGCCTTCGCGCTCTCCCTCGTGCTGATCACCGCCGTCTCCGTCAGGTACCGCATGCCGCCGTTCCTCACCCTGGTGGCGGCGTCGGTCGTCTTCGGCATCCTTGCAGGGATGCCGTTCGATATCTTCATGCCGGCGATCACCGCGGGCGCCGGCAGAATCTTCTCCCTCCTCGGCATCGTCATCTTCGCGGGCGTGGGCATTGCGCAGGTGCTCCGGGAGAGCGGTCTTGTCGACCAGATCGTGACCGATGTCAGGCGCGTGGCGAAACAACCGCTCTCTACCGCCGGGGTTGCAGGATTCCTCCTCTCCGTCCCGCTGATGTGCGGCATCACCTCCTTCGTCATCATCTCGCCCATCGTCGCCCGCCTGCGTGCCGACCGGGAAGGGACGAAACTCCTGCTCTACACCGCCGGGGTTGCCGGCATCATCTCGTACGTCCTCCTCTTCCCCGCCCCGGTCATCTACACGATCGTCAGCACCCTCGGCACGCACCCGCAACAGCCGTGGCAGATCGACGCGGTCACCCTGCCGGTCTCGCTCCTGCTCCTCGTCCTGCTCCTCCTCGCCGTGCGGCGCCGCAGCGTACCCCTGCCCACGGGGAACGCTGTCGGTTCTGTACCGGAAACATCGGGCAGCAGACGTCTGCGTGCCTGGCTGCCCTTTGCGGTCCTCTTCCTGATGCTCGGCGTCGGGTCGGCGTTCCCACCGCTCCGTCCCCTCTCCAACATCAACATCGCGCTCATCGCCGCGCTCCTCACCGCGCTCGCTGGCGTACCGGCCGACGTCCGTCTGGAAGCGCTCGGAAAGGGTACCAGGAACGCAGGCATCATCATCTTCGATCTCGCCGGAGCGGGCGCTTTCGGCGGTGTCGTCGCCGCAAGCGCCTTCCCGTCAGAGATCTCCGCGCTGGCCGGCGATGTGCTGCCGGTGATCGTCCTGCCGTTCGCCATCGCCGCACTGCTGCAGGCAGCGCAGGGATCCCGGGTCGTCACGGCGGCGATCACCTCCACCATCCTCTCCACGACTGCCGTCGCATCGACGATCCACCCCGTGTCGCTGGTGCTCATGATATCTGCAGGCGCCTTCATGTTCAGCTACGTCAGCGATCCCTTCTTCTGGCTGATACAGCGGACGACCGGCGACGGCATCGCGTCGGCGGTGAGGCACTACACCCTCCCGCTCTCCGCAGCGGGTCTGGTCACGCTGGCGGCGGCTCTGATCATCCAGTTCTCGGTGGCGTAGAGTGCGGGACGGTCCTCCGATCGATCCTACGCCGGCTCCACCCGCACCCAGAGGTGCAGGTTGCGGTAACTGGCACTGATGCGGTCAGCGCCCGTCAGGGTGCCGGGCGAGGGATCCTTGAAGAGGAGGAACTCCACCCGGTTCACCGCCGGATCGGTAATCCTGAAGGAATACGGCTGTTCCACCGTGGTATTGTGCGGCACTGTGACGGTGAACCGGTCGAGCGGTTCTGCCGATGCGACCGATGACTGGTTCGTGGCCTCGTCGAAGACCTGCTGAACGGCAAGGGTCTCCACCGTGTAGGTGATATCCCGATCTTCGTGGTTGCCGATGCCGATGATGACCATCTGCGGCGTTCCTGCCGCGAACTCCGACGGGTAATCCGCCGCCTTCCCCCTCTGCCCGAGGATGTAGAACTCGGTGAACTGCTCCCACTTCTTCGGCACCGCGACGACGTAGGCGGTCATGCCGGCGGCCACGACGAGGGACGCCACCAGGACGACGGTGAGCGCCCTGCCCGCCATCGACGCTCCGCCATTGAAGGATGCATCTTGGAGCGTCGTCGATCGTGACGGGAACCTGACCGTGAAGCGGCTGTCGCCCGGAACCCAGCTCCGGCGGTAGAGGGCGATGCTCCCCATGACGACGCTGAAAGCGACCAGCGAGATCACGATGGGGTCGAGCCTGATGCCGAAGGGGGTGTAGTTCAGGCCGATCCCGACCAGCGGCACGATCGCGATCGAGAGACCGAACGAGAGAGCGACGCGTTCGATCCCGTCAATCCCGTCTCTGGCCGGGAAGAGTGCTGCGATCAGGAGGTATCCGGGGATAAAGAGGATGAAGGGGATGGCGAAGATCACCCGGAGGGCGCTCTCGCTGAGCGGTGACACATAGATCCCGATCAGGGCGAACAGGATCCACAGGAATATAATCGTCAAATCCACCGGGATTCTGCCGGCATTCTCTGATTCGACGTAGGAGTCTGCAGCGGTACTGGATGGCATTGAACTACACATACAAGCGATCTGATAAAAAGATATCCCCTACCCGGCATGATGCCAGTGCTGTTACTCTCGCTGCAATCCCGGCTCCCGGATACCTGCGGCCGAAACGGTGACGGTTCTGGCAATGACCGGACGAACCGACACACGGCGGTGCAGGGGAAATACCGCCGCACCCCGGGTCGGATGGTGCCGGTACGCCGATGCTGCCGCTTCGTCCTGCCGACGGAATCGGCGTCTCTGCATTCCGCATATCGGGCTCTTCCAGACGTACGGAGGGTAGAGAATCGTTCTTTTACCACAGATAATTTATGGTATCCGAATTTCAAAGCAGCAGGTATTAATGAAGGAACCGCAAATACTCGATGCTGAGTATGGGAGCGGCGGATCACGGTGATTCTGCGTTCACCGGGCTGGAGGCTGCGATCGTCCTGATCGCCTTCATCATCATCGCAGCGGTCTTCTCCTTTGTGGTGCTCGGAACAGGATTTTTCGCCGCCCAGAAGAGTCAGGACGCGGTGCATGGGGCCATCGAGCAGACGTGCAGCGCCCTCGTGCTCGGGAGCACCGTGATTGCCAAGACGGACGTGGCGGGGAATGAACTCGATTTCGTCGATTTTTACCTGGAGATTGCCGCAGGCAGATCTGCGATCGACATGGACGGAGTGATCTACACCATCGCGACGCAGGATACGCTCGTACCGCTCCAGGCGGGCGATCCCCGCGTCGAGCTGACCTGGCGGTGCCGGGGCGACACCGACGATCTGCTGGAACAAAACGAGGTCGTCAAGGTGAGGATCCATGTATCGGATTTTGATATCGGGGCGGGAGAGATCTTCACCATCGAGGTGGCCCCGCCGAACGGGGCCGCGCTCGTCGTGACGAGGCGTCTGCCCTCCAGACTCCCCGGGAACGAGTACTGCGAGTTGCTGTGAGATGGCTGAAGGAGGCGCGGACCTGCGAGAATCCGGGTTTACCGGGCTGGAAGCGGCGATCGTGCTGATCACCTTCGTCGTCGTCGCCGGCGTGTTCGCGTTCGTGGTTCTGGGTACGGGGCTGTTCTCCGTCCAGGAGAGCCAGTACTCCATCCAGCAGGGTGTGAGGCAGGCCGCGTCGGCCCTCGAAGCGACCGGGACGGCCTACGGCGTCAGCAGTACGCCGGATCGCCTGGAGGCGATCCTGATCCCGATCGCCCTCACGGCGGGCGGGGACCAGATCGACGTCAGCACCATCTCGATCCGGTACGTCAGCCCGCACCACGAGGGTGAACTCCTGCAGAACGTTCCCCTGATGCACGCCTATCCTTCTTACGGGCGCTGGAGCGTCCAGGAAACGATAAACGATGACGGTGACAGCCTCCTCGAACCCGGCGAGCGGTTTATCGTCAATATCTCTCCCCTCTACGTCAACGACCTCGTGCCGAACGGCGTGTTCACGATCGAGATCAAGCCCGCTGGCAGGGCTCCCGTTCGGCTGGTGAAACGGGTGCCGGCGCGCATCGATACGATCTGCGAACTTGTATGAGGGTGACAGACCGGCTCTCGCCCTGCATACCGGGCATGCCCGCCGTCACGGATCTTGCGGCGGGCGTCTGATCATCGTTTTATGCTGCATTGTAACCTGATGGCGGCGACCCGGTATTGATCGCCCGTCATCGGCGGATCGAGAGGTCAACTCCCGGATTGCAGCGGAGAGAAATGAGGATATAAACACGTGCAGAACCAAGATCGTATCGGCAACGGGTTAACCATGGTGCGGAGAACGACGTACATCTAGCGGTCCGGCGTGCTCTCGGTCGCGAAGTTCGCAGCCGTGTTGAGCGCCATCTATGGGCTGATCATCGCCTTCGTCGGTCTGCTGGGTGCTGGCGTCGGGCTCGCCGTGATCTTCGTCGCCGCCATGGCGATCGTGGGATTCGTCACCGGCGCGATCCTTGCGTTCACCTACAACATCGTCTTCTCCATGACCGGCGGGATCGCGATGGAGCTCGAGTTCGCCGACGATTGATGCGGCGAACCGCCAGCGGTTAGTCGATAGCAGGATGGCCTGTTTGATGCCCGGGAACCGGGTTCTGTCAGACGTACATGCTGATATCCGACGACAGGTCTTCCTGCTCCTCCTTCGGAGTGCCGAAGCGCTTCTGGATCTCCCAGACACCCTGGAGCTTGGCTTTGAAGACCCATTTTATGCTCGATATGAACCGGTCCTTGGAGAGGCCGTCCTGGAAGATCTGGTCGGTGACCAGAAACCCGTGCAGCACCTGCTCCGGGTGGTTCAGCTGGAAATCCACCGGCATCATATTGAGCATCATCCTGAAATCCATCAGGAAGCTCTCCCGCTTTTTGCCGGTCAGCTCCCGCATCTTCGAGAGGTGCGACGGACTGACGGTCGTCGCACACCCGATGATGATCGCATCCTCCTTCCCCTTCGGCTGAAGGATGTCCATTGAGTGGTGCTCGTCCGGGAATTTTATTACGAAGTGGAAATTCGCCTGATCATCGGCAACGAGTTTGGCAAAGATACCTTCTTCGGACAGCCATTTCTGGACCATCTCTCTCAAGTCCGAATCCATGCATTTGCCTCGATCAACGGTGCAGACCTGGTGTATATGTTCTTGTTACGCCAACTATTTGGATGTATCTACATGTGCCGGACGGAGGCGCACCGGTGTTCGCGCATCTGGCCTGTGAAGCAGCACCGGGGAAGCGCCCTCAGAGTCTCCCCCCTCTCTCCGGAGCGGGGCGCCGGGATCGACCGGCACCGACCCTCCGGCAAACACTTAAGTTGGGCGGAAGAGCAGACAGGGGTATGCCAGCTGCACCCGAAATCAGGGTCCCGCTCGACGTGCCGCAGAAGGCACGGACGATGTATGAGGAGAACTACCGGACCATAACGAAGGGAACAGGGAGGCTGATGCTGTTTGCCGGTGACCAGAAGATAGAGCACCTGAACAGAGATTTCTTCGGAGAGGGTATATCCCCCGACGATGCCGACCCCGAGCACCTCTTCCGGATCGCAACCAGGGCCAGAATCGGGGTGTTTGCCACCCAGCTCGGGCTGATCGCCCGCTACGGTGAGGACTATGCCGACGTGCCGTACCTGGCGAAGCTGAACTCCAAGACCAACCTGGTCAAGACCGCCCAGCGGGATCCGCTCAGCTCGGAGCTCCACCATGTCCAGCAGGCCGCCGACCTGCGCGAGCGGGGCGGGCTGAACATCCTGGGCGTCGGGTATACGGTGTATCTGGGCAGCGAATACGAATCGGTGATGCTCTACCAGGCGGCTCAGATCGTCGTCCGGGCGCACCAGCACGGCCTCGTCACCGTGCTCTGGATGTACCCCCGGGGCAGGGCCGTCAAGGACGAGAGAGACCCGCACCTCATCGCCGGCGCTGCGGGGGTGGCTGCCGCCCTCGGCAGCGACTTCGCGAAGGTGAACGCCCCGAAGAGAGACGGCACGTACGACGCTGCGCTCCTGCGGGAGGCGGTGCTCGCGGCCGGCAGGACGAAGGTGGTCTGCGCCGGCGGAGAAGCCATCGATGTGGAGGTCTTCCTCCGGCAGCTCTACGACCAGATCCATGTCGGTGGCACGGTGGGGAACGCGACTGGAAGAAATATCCACCAGAAGCCTCTCGACGAGGCGGTACAGATGTGCAACGCCATCTCCGCCGTCACGCTCGACGATGCGGCCGTGGAGGAGGCGATGAAGATCTATCGGGGAGCATAGGTGGTGCGGCATGACGACGATCGGCGTACTGACCGGAGGCGGCGACTGTCCGGGGCTGAATGCGGTCATCAGGGCGGTGGTCAGGTCCGGGTTGAGGCAGGGGTATGATATCCTCGGAATCCGCGATGGATGGCTGGGGCTGATCACCGGGAACGTCGAGCCGCTCACCGACTACTCGGTGACCGGGATCCTTCCCAAGGGCGGCACGATCCTCGGCACGTCGCGGACGAACCCGTTCAAGACAGAGGCGGATCTGCAGAGGCTCCAGGACAACGTCAGGAAGTTCGGCATCGATGCGATCGTGGCCATCGGCGGCGAGGACACGCTCAGCGTCGCGGCGAAGCTCTCCAGGATGGACATGCCGGTGGTGGGAGTGCCCAAGACCATCGACAACGACGTCGCCGGCACCGACTACACCTTTGGGTTCGATACGGCGGTCGCCATCGTGACGGAAGCGATCGACCGCCTGCACACGACCGCGGAGTCGCACCATCGGGTCATGGTGGTGGAGGTCATGGGCAGGCATGCTGGCTGGATTGCGACCATGGCGGGCATCGCTGGCGGTGCGGACGAGATCCTGATCCCCGAGGTGCCGTTTGATCTGGAGGATGTCTGCCGGCACCTCCGGGCGCGGTACGAGAGGGGGAAGAAGTTCAGCATCGTGGTGGTGGCCGAGGGTGCCAGACCGAAGGGGATGGAGACCGCGATCGTCCAGTCGACAAAGACCGACGAGTTCGGCCACGTGCGGCTCGGCGGTGTCGGCAACTTCCTCCGGGACCAGCTGGAGGAGAAGCTCGACATGGAGACGCGGGTGACGGTGCTCGGGCACGTGCAGCGGGGAGGCACGCCGACGGCGCACGACCGGGTGCTTGCCACGCGGTTCGGCGTCGCGGTTGTCGACCTGATCAGGGAGAAGGACTTCGGGAAGATGGTTGCGCTGCAGGGGAATGCCATCGTGTCGATCCCGCTGGAAGAGGCGGTCGAGAGGCTGAAGACCGTGGATATGGACCTCTACAGAATCGCGAGCATCTTTTATGGGGGGTGACCCGCCGGGAATCCGCCGCAAAGACGGTGATCGAAGTGGCGAACGCTCAGGATAGCGAGATCGGAGACGGCACCACCACCGCGGTCGTTCTAGCGGGAGAGCTCCTGAAGGAGGCCGAAGACCTCATCGACGGGGGCATGCACCCCTCCATCGTTGCGCGGGATACCGTCTGGCGGCAGACACGGCACAGATCATGCTCGGTGAGAGCGCCGTCGACATCCGGGCCGACGATGACGGCATGCTCAAGACAATCGCCAGGACCCCCATCACTGGCAAGGGTGCGGAGACCGCACGTGAGAGGCTCGTCGACCTGATCGCCAGAGCGGTGAAGGCGGTCGCCGACGACGACGGCAGCGCCGCAACCGATCATATCAAGGTCGAGAAGAAGGTCAGCGGTTCGGTTGAGGACTCGGATCTCATCGAGGGCATGGTGGTCGACAGGGGGCGCGTGCACCCGGATATGCCCCGTGCTGTCAGGGATGGCACGGGTTCTGCTCCTCAATGCACCGTTCGAGGTCGGGAAGACCGAAACCGGCGCAACGATCAGGCGCAACGATCACGATCGGTAGCCCGGAGCAGCTCCGGACGTTCATCGATGAAGGGGGGCGCATGGTTCTGGGTATCTTCGAGAGTGTCATGGCGAGCGGCGCCGACACATGCGATCGTGGTCACCGGCTGCCGGAACCCGAAGGCGGTCACTCTGCTGATCCGCGGAGGTACCGGGCAAGTCGACGACGCCTTCCATGCAGTGCCGGTCGCCCTCGGCGAACGTCGGTGCGTCCCCGGCGGAGGCGCGCCCGAGATCGAGCTCGCGCTCTGGCTCCGCGATTACGCGTCAGGCGTCGAAGGACGCATGCGGCTCGCGATCGAGGCGTTCGCACACGCCATGGAGATCGTTCCCCCGAACACTGGCCGAAAAACGCAGGCGGGGATCCCGCCGGGCTGGTCGCCGAGCTCAAACAGGCCCATGCATGCGGGGAAACGACGACGGGGATCGAGGCCTTCGAAGGCAGGATCGCAGAGATGCTCTGCAAGAACGTTGTCGAGCCGCTGAAGGTGAAGACCCAGGCGGTTGCAAGCGCTGCGGACGCGGCGATCACGATCATGCGGATCGACGACATCATCGCCGCGTCCCGGGAGGGGAGGGGGACGCCACCCGAAGCGGCGGCGGGAGGGATGCCGGGCACGATCTGATCGGGGGACCCGCCGAAGGGGGTTTGGTCAGCCGGGGTTACCTAAAAGGAGCGGATGGAACGGCATTGAAGACGCATGCCGAAGGTGAGGGGCCGCGCTCCAGCGGAAGGATGCACAAGCCCGGAGCCGGCCTATCCCTCCTTCCTCGCGGCGTGCTGCAGTTGGTTCGGCTCTGACGGTCCGTTTCCGGCTGACGTCTGCGGCGGAGCCGTGCTGTCCATCCATGGAACATCGGGCACAGGAGAGAACGGAGACGACGCTGTTCAAACAGCCTTTTCCCCTGATTCGGCGCTGAATCCTCATATTCACAAAGCATATGGTTTATTAGCCTACATCACTCATTCAAATCCATGAAAGATATTACGCCTCCTATAAAAAAGGTGATTACTCAGTCCGTCAGCCGTTAGAAATTCTCTCTTTTAGCTTGGACCTGAAAATCCATATCACCGCACGTACAACACCACAAATGCAACACCTTAAGATTCAACAGAACCCGAATCGGAAGGTCATAAACAGGTTGCTTTTCGTTGGTATGGGGGTGAGAGGTTTGCGGCATCTCGGCAATGGCGGTGGATGGGATGGATGTCGATCTTGACCGATCGCCCGACCGCACGGTCGGTTCAAGCGGTGCCCTATGCGCTGGAGAAGAGAGAACCGTACAAGAAAATCAGTGGGATTTTGATCAGCGCATTCTAAATCCCAACAACTTTATTTGACCTGAAGTGACGGCAGAATGAGTATGCGAGGGAGGCGATTTGAACGCCCGAACACCTGCGTGACAAGGCCCTCAACCTTGCGCCTTTGACCTGGCTCGGCAACCCTCGCACTCTTTCTATATAATGCATTGTGACATGAAATAAGTTGCTCTCCCTCCCGGCCGGAACGGCTCCTCGTCTGGCGCCGTCGGCGATGTGTGCCGGGTGCGAACCGCGGGGAGCGTATACGTACATACGCCGCCGCGCATCGGCCGCCTTCGGCGTATATTTATATGCATCCCTCATATGTCTGGGTATGTGGGCCGACATCATGCGGGAGTTCTCCGACTCGCCGTCGCAGTACAGAGTCGTGCGCTTTCTGCTGGAGAACGGCTTCGGGGTCAACGAGGAGGGAAGGATCGTCTGCAACGGAATCGAGATTCCCGCCACACATATAGGGAAGGCGATCGACGCCGATCGCAGAGTGGTGGACGCCACGGCCCGCCGCATTCTCGCGAACCCCTCACTGAAGAGGATCTTTACCCATATGCGCGCATCGCCGGACGTCAGTCAGGTCGCGGAGACGCTGGGGCTCTCGGTCATCACGCTCCTCCCCAAAGACGCGCATCAGAAGGGGATCGTCGGTGCGGCGGTCAAGATTCTCGTCGATCACGACCTGACGATACGGCAGATCTTCGTGACCGACCCGTACTTCGCCGAGGAGCCGAAACTGGTCGTGATCGTAGAGGAGAAGGTGCCGCCGTCGGTATACGAAGAATTGCGGGCGCTTCCGCAGGCGAAACAGCTGATCATCTGAAGAGTTCCATTTCGAGGTACAGCCGGTAGGCTCGCCGTTTCAATTTTCGGGGCAGGTGCAGCGACCGTTGGAGCCACTCCTGGATGGTGATCACCCTCGTTCCTTTCACCAGGTTGTCGGCGTGCGCGACGATCTTCTCCTCGAGCGTGCGCGGCATACGATCGAGCGGGATGCACCCGAGCAGGGAGCACTCGTCTGCGGTCAGTCCGGCCCCGATATGCCGCTCCACGATCTGTGCGACCTCCTCCGGGAGCCCGAGAGAGCGGCAGAGTGCCCCCCCTGCCTCCGCATGATCGAGATCGTGCGTCTGCCCTCTCCCGATGTCGTGGAGGAGGGCGCCGGTCTCGACCAGTTCGCGGTTCACCAGCGGATCGGATGCGAACTGGAGGGCGACGTCCCTGACCGTTCTGCAGTGCGCGATGACACCGTCGCTGCACCCGGCTCGTTCCAGCAGGCGAATCGGGGTTGCTTCAGGCACTGCCGAGGCTCTCCCTGATCTTCTTCACCCGCTTCTTCAGGGCAGCAACGAGGAGCTCGTTGTCGAAGTGCTCCAGCATCTCCTCGCAGTTGGGGCACTCGAAGTTCCAGCTGGCGGATTCGGTGAAGGTGTAGATGACGCCGCAGTGTTTGCACATATAGAAGTCGTTCCGCTCCTCGTAGGCGAGGCGGGCTTCCAGGTTCTCGAGGATGTATTTGATGTCCTCCTCGATCACGTCGCGGATACGGTCCAGCCGAAGGTGCCAGAGGTACGTCAGCCAGCCGGTCTCCGTATTCTTGAGCCGCCGGTACTCCGCGAGGCGTTTCTCGTAGAGCGAATAGAGCGTGTGCCGCACGGAGTTGAGGTTGATCCCGGTCCTCTCCGCCAGTTCTTCATCGCTGTACTCTTCTTCTTCCGGAAATCGCTTGATGAGCTCCACACCCTCCTCACCGATCAGGCGCACGATATAGGCTTCGATCGCCGGATCGCTTAAAAGTTCAGCAACGGATACCATGCTCTATATTCCCCCTGTCGACCGATGCCTATGAAAAACGGACCCTCTATCGGCATCACTGCAATCCCATACGTTGTTGAACGTATTAAGATGTTCCACCCGGCGGGTGTGCCGGATTGCCGGTGCGCGCGGGATCTACCGTATCTCCGATCGGAGCCGCGATCGGTTCTCCGGGCCTGCGCTCTGTTAAAAATTAAGGAGCGCTCCAGAGGGGAGATCGCGCCCGTCAGGATCCTGATATGGCGCTTTAGAAGACGAAGATATCCCGAAACCCTGCAATGCCCTTCAATGATCATCCAGGATTTTCTGTTATGCGCCACGGATAGACTCCAATCCTGAATCCGGGCATATCCCGGTTATCGCATCTCGGGACCTGGGCAGGGAGGTATGACGGGTCTTGCCCCTCCCGCAACAACCGTTTCATATGAAAAATCGATGTTGACCGGTGGTTTTTTAAATCCCTCATGCGCCTTTTCCGACGCGGATGGGGGCCGATCGCCACGCGAGGAGAGACGTTCGAAGACCGCCAGGTCTTCGAAGTGCGGTGTTCCGCAGGAACAGCGCTCGAGCACCGATCAGGTGCGGCGTGCGACTGGCCGAAGGACAGGAGCTTGAGAAGACGCGAAGGCGTCTTCGAGCTGCGACTGGCGGATCGGCAGGCGCACGAGAAGACCGCTAGGTCTTCGAAGCTCTCCTCCTTCCGGTACAGGAACTCCAGGACGACCTCTCCATATATCTGCGGACAATCGCCATATTCTCATCCAGCTTCCGGAGTGCCTCGTCCCTGCTCCGTCCCCACCCGTACACGCTCACCACGGCGTTTCCTTCCTCAAATCTCGTGCCAGGCCAGGGGATATCGGCGACCCGGGGTGCGAGCGGCGAGAGATCCACGTTCAGTTCCATCTCCCGCTCGGCGAACAGGATTCTTCTGGCGGAGAATTGGATGCTCGCCGGGACAGGGTCCGGGAGGCGGCGGTCCCGGCAGGCATCCACGTGCATCTGAAAGACGCTCTTCCCCAGCGCCATCTCCACGGTATCCAGCGTCGCCTGAAACCGCGGATTGATCTCGATCGCCCAGGTCTCCTCGCCCACCATGAAATCGATGCCGACAGAGCCGATGCAGCCGCTCGCTGCCGCAATCCGCTCCGCCCAGGCGACCATCTTCCCGGCAAGCGGATGCCGGAAGGGGGTGATGGACCCCGAAAAGCCGTATGCGCCCTCGCCTTCATCGCGGAGGAGCTGCTCGTTGACCGCTATCGCCCGTGCACGCGCACCGTCTGCGATGCAGGAGACGCTGGCGGGAGTGCCGTCCACGACCTGCTGGGTGATGTACGGTACGTCGGGCCAGCTATCCTTCCAGCGCCGCAGATCCTCCTCGCTGCGGACGATCGCGTTCCGCCACCCGCCCGCGCCCCGCCGCGGCTTGATCATCACGGGATATCCGCTTTCTTCGGCAATCGGGGGTACGGGAACGCCGACCCCCTCAAAAAAGCGCTGTATCTCCAGTTTGTCCAGGAACCTCCCGACGCTCTCCGGCCGGGTCCCGCAGAGCGGTACAGACGCTCCGACGGCCTCCGCTCCGGAGGTCGCCACCAGCATATCGACGGGATGGCGCCTGCACATCTCCACCACGCGATCGTGCAGTTCGTCGAGATCGTCGAACCGTACCCGATCCTCCGTGTACCAGGAGAGATCCTGATCGCAGAAGTGATCGACCGCATAGACGGTATAGCCAGCGCGTCGGGCGGACTGCGCCACATGGCGCGTGGAAAACCCGGCAACAAGCACCCGTTCCAGTATGTCCGCCCCCCTTCACCGTTCTACGGTCCTCTTTCCCGCCTTTGTCGGCAGGACCCGTATCTTCGCATCGGGATACTCCCGCGAGAGCTCCTTCCCCTCGAAGAGATGGTCGAGGAAGAGGGCGAGACTGGAGATCTCGGAGTGGGGCTGGGTGGTCACCGAGACATTGTAATCCGCCATACCGTAGATGTCGCCGGGCACCTTCCCCGCCCCCACCACCACCAGCAGCTTCTCGTGCGATCTGATATCGTCGATGACGTCGATCATGCGGAGCCCGTACATGGTGAGGTGCACGACTGTCCCGCCGGCGGCCTTCCAGTCCTCGACGCACCGGCGCCACGTCACTCGATCCTGAACGAAGAAATCTCCCCCCCAGCGGGCCACCACATCGCTGATGCTGCTGACCACGCCGGAATCGCTGGCGGCGAGGTACATGCCGTCCGCGCCGAGCGCCCGCGCCGCAAGCCCCACGTGGGTGGTCACCCGCCGGTCCCGTTCCGGCCGATGACCGATCCTCAAGACACGTACCGTGGGCACGTCGGATCATCCGTCGTTCTTCTTCACCCGAATCACACCGTTTTCGACGTAGATCGGGAGATTACGGGCGTGCCGGCAGTAGCACAGCACGAGGGACTCCTGCAGCGACAGCGCACGGATCAGCGCTCCGGTTCTCTCGATGAGGAGGTACCGTTCGAGGCGTTTAAGGGACGCTTCAACAGCTGCAGGATCCTGCCGTATGCACGCGAACAGATCATCGGCGGTGATGCCGTTCGTATCAGCGATCCGGCGGTACACTAGCCAGTCGAGGTCTTCGTCACGCACACCTACTCTTTTTTTTGGGGATGCCGATATAGTTTATTCATGGCTGCAGGCACCTGCCGGGATCCGGCAGCGCCGATCGATGCGGAATCGTCGTTGCCCGGTGCGTGAGGAGGATGCGGCGTATGAACGACTACGTTGAACTGGCCCGTCTCGCCGACCGAATCCTCGAGATCAGCGGTGACGATGAAGAGCGGCTGGCTGAGGTGCTTGACACCCTCGATCCCGAAACGCGGCATGAACTGCTCGTCTCCGATCTGTTGAACGCGTACCAGGTCTTCTACTACTGCTTCAGGGAGGTTCCGGACGAGCTGACGAAGGAGCGGCTGATGCTGCATCCGGCATCGGAACTCGCCGACGGCGTCCTCCTCGACGAGGTCGATATCTACGAGGTGGTCTTCTCCGTGGCGGACCGTGCGCCCGTCGTCACCATCACCGACGGCGAGGAGGTACTGGCGCGCCTGACGGGCCGGCACGCCTACCGCGACGCGCTCTGCTTCCTGGACGAGAGCCTGTAGCGGCGGAATCGGATGTCCGACCGTCAGAACTCCCTGCCGGCGGTGATCAGGCGCTCATCGACCGCTGCCCGGGCGAATGGGGGGAGCTGCCCCCACTGCCGCATGCAGTCGCCGATGATGGCGAGCACGCCGAGGACGTCCGACCCCTCGAGCCCGTCATAAGCGCCGTCGGCCGGATCGGGGGTGATCCGGTTGCAGAGCGCGGTCGCCCAGGCATCGGCGGCCGAAACGTTCCGTGCGAAGACCGTCACCGCATCGGCGATGCCGAAGCTGATGGAGGGGCCGACCGTCGCCGATGAGGTGCAGATGCCGAGCACCTCCTGCTGGGGCCGGATCACGAAGGCGATCCGGTTGCTGAGGGGGGCGTCCCCCGCGTGAACTCCGACCCTGATCTCCCGGTCGGTGATCAGCGCGATATCGCCGCCGTTGTCGACCACGCCGAACGCCGCCCCCGCCTCCTGCATCGCCTCCACGCCCGCCCACGCGATGGTGCCGGCCACTGCAGCCATGGGGCCCACGCCGGCCTGCTCTGCAGCGTCGGCCATGCGGCGGATCGCCCTGCTCTCCGTGCGTGGGGCATAGGGCTCGAAAGTCGCCGCAAAGAAGGGATCGCCGGCGATATGCCGCTCAATCTCCTGCCGGGCGGTAAGCATCCCCTCTTTAGCCGCGGCGATCTCCCGGGGTTCGTCGGCGAGGATGGTGGCGATCGTCTCCCTGAACTGGAAGTGCTCCCGTATCATGTCACTGCTGCAGTGAGAGGGCCTGGTGGGGGCACGCACGCACGCACTTTCCGCAGAGGACGCAGCGACCCTGCTGCAGCTGGATCCTCCATTCGTCGTCGAAGGAGAAGACGTCCTGCGGGCAGACGCTGATGCAGGCGCCGCAGTCGATGCATTCCGTTTCGTCGCGGCTGATCGCATCCTCCAGGACGCGGACCGCAACGCCCATCTCCTCCATTCGCTGCCGGACAAGTTCCGCGTCGGCATCGGGCACGTCGATCAGCACCTCGCCCGCCATGGACTCGATGTACGCCTTCTCCACGTTGATCAGGACGCCGGTCTCCTTCACCACCCGGGCGATGATCGGTTCCCGGCCCGGGTCGCGGCCTCCACGCCGCGAGAACGTCACCAGGAGCTTCATCTCTGCCACCTCCCGCCGAAGAGCTTCCCGAGATCGATGGCGGAGAGGATCCCGACCACCCGGTTCGTTGCGTCCACGACCGGGAGGGCGCTGATGTTGTTCTTCTCCAGTTTCCGCGCTGCAATATCGACAGGCTCCTCGGGGTACGTCTTGATCACCTGCCTGGTCATGATGTCCCTGACCCGGCGCAGCCTTCCGTCCGTCACCACCGCCTTCGACACGTCGTAGGTCGTGACGATGCCGACCAGCACGCCGTTCCTGTCCAGAACCGGGAGATGGTTCGTCTCGCCTTTGAGGAGCTTCCTGGCCGCCGTCCGGATCTCCTCGTCCTCGGTGACGCTGACCACATCAAGGTCCATGATCTCGCGGACGCGGGGTGCACGCGTCGTCTCGCGCATCGGCCGCGCCCGCCGCGTCGGATCGATCCGCCGGGTGGGCAGCGCCAGTTCCATTCGCCCCTCCTCGATCCACGTCTTCAGCTCCTGCGCCACCTCCCTCGCCTTCCGGTAGCTGGAGAGCGACGAGGTCCTGACCTCCTCACCGACAAGTTCGATACGTCCGCTCTTCAGCTCGGCGTAGCTGACCGTGCGGAGCGATGGGCGGTCACGGCTCGGCACCCCGTAATCGATGATCTCGGTCGTGATATCCTCGTCCCGCACCGCCGTGCTGCGCACGAGGTCGAGATCCAGCACCGGAATCGGTACGCCCACGCCAACGTACAGCGTCACGCCGTACCCGGTCATCGTTGCGGCGCGCAGGAACTCCTGCCGCATCTGCTTCATGTCCCCCGTCACCATCAGGGTCCCGAACCCGCTCCCGGCAGAATGCTGGGTCCCCTCGCCGATCACCATCCCCTGCGCCCCGCCCAGGAATATCGGTACGCCGCTGCCGATGACGCGGAACTGCGGATCGTTCGAGAGGGGGGAGAGCGCCCCTGCACCGGAGTACGAGACGTTCCCGCATCGCGGGAGCAGAGTGCCCATGTAGGTGTAGAGCGTGCGTTCCGTCGAGTTCGTCGCTGCATTGTACCGCTGGTAGGCGTTGCGCGGGTTGACCATGATCGCCTGGTTCATATCCTCGAGCAGGAGCTCTGTCGTGATGGTGCGGCGGGGGTAGCAGTCGGTCCCGCGAGAGATCGCCCGCAGTTCCACCATCGTGCCCGCCACCAGGTCTTCGAGCACGTGTCCGCCGCCGTACCGCTCTCCCTGGGTGGTGGACTGTTGCGTCGCTCCCAGGTAGGCATCCACCGCCGCGATGCCGGCGTATGCCTCCACGTCGTTCAGCCACACCTGCTCCATCCGGATGGGGGGATCGGCGTGGCCGAAGTTGAAAAACGCACCGGAGGAGCACATCGCGCCGAAGGTGCCTGTCGTGACGACGTCCACCTCTTCGAGCGCCCCTTCGTCACCGAGTTCGTCAACGATCGCCGGCATCTCTTCGGCGGTGACGACCCGTGCATTGCCATCGCGTATTCGCGTATTGATGAGTTCGAGGGACTTTTCCATGGACGAATATCTTTTCAGGAATATTTATAGGTGATGGTTATTACCTCAGGTAATATAACGCATTTTATCATTTTATGGTTGGTCCGCAAAAAACTGTGTATGGACATACAGACGTTCCATCGATGAGATGGAGCGGATCGCTCCCCCCCGATCTGGCGGAGGAGTACGTCTCGATCGGATCGGTCTCGTGGTGGAGGGCAGGCCCGAGTGGAAGTCGGTCTGCTGTGCGCTCGACGCCACGCAGGGTGTTGTGGCGTATGCTGCCGCAGCGGGGGACGATGTGCTGGTCGTCCACCATACGCTCATCTGGCACCCCGTCACCGCCGTCCGGGGGGAGATGTCGCGCCTGCTCCGCGCAATCCTCGCTGCCGGCATGAACCTCTACGTGATGCACACCAACTTCGACCGTGTCCCGGCGGGGTCAACGATACGCTGGCGGAGATGCTGGGCCTGAGCGGCGTGGAGCGGATGTCGCTCGGCGTGGTGGGGGGGTTGCTCGCTCTCTCCGGCAGAGATCGCCGGGCGCCTCAGGTACGGAGGATCTGCGCATCTACGGTGATGTCGGGGACATCGGGCGGCTCGCCGTCGTCGGCGGCAGCGGATTCGATCCCGCCCTCATCGCGGAGGCCGCCGGCCCTCGGGGCGACCCGCCACGCGCTCGAAGCGCCTGCCATGGAGGCGCTTGCGTCCGCATGCGCTGGAGTTATATCCCCGATCCGCCACATGTAGTACTGCTCCCATGACCAGCATATGGCAGGCGGTCGAGCGAGAACGTGCATTGACGCCGGAGCTCCGAGCGTGCATCGTTCGGCTCTACGGCGAGCGCGGTAAAAAAGCGCTGGCGGCGCTTGACCAGCGGCGGGTGAAGCGGTATCGCGACTTCTTCGTCGTCGTGGGCCGGAGCGACGAGTACGTCGTGGAGGGGGACTTCTGCACGTGCAGCGATTTTCTCTTCAGGGGACGGGTGTGCTGGCACATGCTTGCGGTCCGCATCGCGGAGCGGACCGGCCTCTATGAGGCGTACGATCTCTGGTATCAGGATATATGGAAACTTTGACGGGTAGAACAAACAACTTTATCGTCCGCAGACAAACAGGATAGTGCTGCGTGATGTTCAATGCTCGAAGAGGAATATACGCTCGATTATTTTAGATCCCAGGGGCTTGAACGGAGGGTGTGCAAGAAATGCGGAGCGGCGTTCTGGACCCGCGATCCGGAACGGGAGTTCTGCGGCGACGCTCCCTGCGTGCACTACACCTTTATCGGGAACCCCGTCTTCTCTCCTCATTCCGTCGATGAGATGAGAGAGGCGTTCCTCTCCTTCTTCGAGCGCCATGGTCATACGCGCCTCGAGCGCTACCCGGTCGTCGCCCGGTGGCGGGACGATATCTATCTCACAATCGCATCGATCGCCGATTTCCAGCCCTTCGTCACCGGCGGCGTGGTGCCGCCGCCGGCGAACCCGCTGACGATATCGCAGCCCTGCATCCGGCTGAACGACCTCGATTCTGTCGGGCGATCCGGCCGCCATCTGACGCTTTTTGAGATGATGGCGCACCACGCCTTCAATAGTCCGACGGAGGAGATCTACTGGAAGGACGAGACCGTCGCACTCTGTGACGAGTTCATCACGTCGATCGGCGGCGATCTCGATGCAATCAGCTATAAGGAGCACCCCTGGATCGGCGGCGGTAACGCCGGCCCCTCCCTGGAGGTGCTCGTCGGCGGGCTGGAGGTCGCCACGCTGGTCTTCATGAATCTCCAGCGGCAGAAGACCGACCAGCCGCCCGTCGAACTCGCCGGACAGCTCTACTACCCGATGAAGCTGCGGATCGTCGATACCGGCTACGGACTCGAACGGTTCGTCTGGGCGTCGAAGGGTTCGCCGACGATCTACGATGCGGTCTTCCCAGAGATGGTGAGCCGGCTGATGCATTCGGCGCACCTCGAACACCTGCTGGACAGCACCGAGTTCACCAATATCGTCAGCCTGAACGCACGGTTCGCCGGCGTGATGGATATCTCCGGAGCGAACCTCTACAGGCTCCGCAAGAAGGTGGCCGAAGCGATCGATGTGCCGATCGAGAAGCTGGAGCGGATGATCGGCCCCATCGAGAAGGTATACGGCATCGCCGACCACACCCGGTGCCTGGCCTACATGCTGGGGGACTGCGTCGTCCCCTCCAACGTGCGTGAGGGATACCTCGCCCGCCTGGTGCTCAGACGGACGCTCCGGATGATGTCCGATCTCCAGATGGACGACGATCTTGCGGACCTGATCGAGCAGCAGATGCGGATCGTGGGTCTGGGCGACTTCGAGCAGGATATCGACACCGTCAGGGAGATCGTAGACAACGAGGTGACCAAGTATGCGAGCACCATCGAGCGCGGCACCCGGATCGTGCAGAAGATCGCCCGCACCTACAGAAAAAAGAGCGAACGCGTCCCCCTCTCCAATGTGATCACACTCTACGACTCGCACGGCATCCCGCCGGAGACAGTGAAGGACGTCGCCGCTGCCGAGGGGGCCGTGGTGGAGATTCCCGACAACTTCTACTCCCTGATCGCCGACCTCCACTCGGAGTCGCGCAGAGAGGAGGGTGAAGAGCCGCTCGCCGCATACCGCGAACGGGTGGCGGCGCTTCCCGCGACGAAGAAGCTCTACTACGAGCAGCCGACGGAGATCGAGTTCGAGGCGATGGTTCTCGACCACTTTGACGGATACGTGGTGCTCGATCAGACGCTCTTCTATCCGGAGGGCGGCGGCCAGCCCTCCGATACCGGGACGCTGGTCACGTCGGAGTCCATGGTGCGGGTCGACGACACCGTCAGGCTCGGGGAGGTCGTCCTCCACCGGATCAAGGGCGGTGCCCTGAAGCGAGGCGAGCGTGTGAAGGGCATGGTGGACGAGGAGCGGCGGTGGTCGCTGATGCGCCACCACACGGCGACCCACGTGCTGCTCCATGCGGCGAAGGAGGTGCTCGGAGCGCACGTGCACCAGGCGGGCGCCCAGAAGGGCAGCGATACCTCGCGTCTGGACATCAGGCACTACCGGCATATCACGCCGGAGGAGATCCGCAGGATCGAGAACCGGGCGAATCGCACGGTGATGGCCGATCTCCCGGTCTACGTCAGGATGGAGGATCGGATGCGGGCGGAACAGAAGTACGGTTTCGACCTCTACCAGGGAGGTGTGCCCCCCGGCAGGGAGATCAGGATCGTGCAGGTCGGCGCCGACGTGCAGGCGTGCGCCGGCACCCATGTCCGCAGCACGGGGGAGATCGGGCCGATCAAGATCATCGGCGTCGAGCATATCCAGGACGGCGTGGAGAGGCTGGTCTTCGCTGCGGGGATCGCCGCCGTCTACTACATGCAGCACCTGGAGGAGCTGCTCCGGTCATCCGCCGGAGTGGTGAGCGTGCAGCCCGAGCACCTGCCCTCGACCGTGGCGCGCTTCTTCTCCGAATGGAAGGAGCAGAAGAAGGAGATCGAGCGCCTGCGGACGAAGGTCGTCGAACTCGAGATGCAGCACCTGGAGGGCGAGGTGATCGGCGGCGTCCGGGTCGTGGTCAGGCGGCTGGACGCGACGCCGAAGGAGCTCGTCGCCCTTGCCAGCAGCATTGCGGACGCCGGCGGCGTGGCGCTCGTCGCCAGCGCGAACGAGATCGTGAACGTGGTGGCGACCTCGGGCACGCCGGCGGTCAACGCCGCCGAGATCGTGAGTGAGGTCTGCGGCGTTCTGGGCGGAAAGGGCGGCGGCAGGCCGACCCTTGCCCAGGGGGCCGGTCCGGACGCATCACAGCTTGAGGACGCGCTCAGGAGAGGCCGAGAACAGATTATCGAAGCACTCCATGGCTGACGACGTCGTTGTACTGCAGCCCGGCGATGAGCGGGCGAAGAAGATTGCGAGAGCGATGGCGAGCCAGACGGCGAACGATATCATCCAGGCGTTCGGCGAAAAGCCGATGACGTCCTCGGAGATCGCGCAGCTCATGCAGATCCCCATCACCACCGCCGCCTACCATATCGAGAACCTGCTCGATGCGGGCATCCTCTAGGTGACGGAGACCCGCTGGAGCAGGAAGGGGCGCGAGGTGAAGGTCTACGGCCTTGCAAACAAGGTGGTCATCATCGCTCCACCGGTGAGCGATCTGCGCTCGGTTCTCCAGAAGTATGCGGCGCTCTTCGGCATCGTGGTGCTCGCGACAGTCGGCCTTGCGGGTCTGCTGCAGGTGCTGATGCCGCTCTCCGGGGAGGCGGCGGCCCCCGCCGCCGAGACGGGTGGAGGCGGGATCCTGAAGGCCGCATCGTTCGATGCGCGGGAGGCCGCTGCCGGCGTTCCCGCCGTCCACGACCTGGTGATGGGATTCTTCTTCGGCGCCTGCCTGGTGCTGCTCGGGCTCATGCTGTACGAGCTCCACTACTGGTGGCGTTCATCTCCGCGGGTCCGGTCCCGCGATAGGCGGACGTGAGGATCAGGCATCGTGCGGCGGTGTGTACAGCACCGCCAGGCCTACTTTTCTGGTCACCGAGTTTCCCTCTCAAAACCGGGTTTGGGCGGCCGCAGGAAAAAAAGCGAAAGGTCGATCAGTCTCTCCTGCGCACCGCGGGCAGCAGCCCGAAGGCGGCCAGTGCGCCCAGCGCCGCGAAAGGCAGGACGCCCGACTGCGCCGACGTCGTCGCCGGTGTCAGGGATGCGGACACCTGGGAGGTGCCGCCGGCGGTCACCTGCACGTCGGTGGACCAGTCCAGGTATCCCGGAAGCGTCACCTTCACGGTGCGCGTCCCGGGGGACACCTCGATATCCACCGGGGTGACGCCCTTGTAGGCGTTGTCGATGTAGACGTTCGCGCCCGTGGGAGACGAGGAGACCGATACGGTGCCGGTCGACGAGGGAGGGTGGTACGGGGGCTGGAGCGCTGCGCCGACGTGGCTGGTGGTGCCCGCCACGACGTTCGCCGACGTCGTGTAGTCCTGGTAGCCGATCAGGGTGAGCCGCACCGTGTGGGCTCCGACCGGAACGTTGCTGATGGTGAAGGGACCTGATGATGAGGTCTGGCCCTGGTAGGCGCCGTCGAGGTAGATGTTCGCTTCTGCAGGCGATGACGTGACATCGATGAATCCGGTGGTCTGCGACGGGATGGCCCTCATCTGAGCGTTGACGTAGGAGGTCGTCACTCCGGGTGTCACCGTCACCGTCGTCTTCCAGTCGTAGTAGCCGTTCAGGTCGAGCTCGATGTTGTGGCTCTGCGGCGAGACGCTGGTCAGGGAGAGGGGCGTCCTGCCCTTATACACCACCGTCCATGTAGACGAACGCACCCGAAGGGTTCGACGTGATGGTGACGGCGCCGGGCTGCGGGATGGGCGACAGCGGGAGGCTGACGGTCGCCTGCCGTCCGGCGGTCACCGTTACCGTGGTCGAGTACGGCTCGTAGCCGGGGAGGTCGGCCTCGATCGTGTAGCTGCCGGGTCTGACGTTTTCGATGGTCAGCGGCGTTGTGCCGCGGTAGTTGCCGTTCAGGTAGACGGCCGCACCGGAGGGGCTCGAGGTGGCGTAGATCAGGCCGTACGTTGCCACCGGGTTGAGCGTCACGTAGACGTCAACGGCCTCCCCTTTTGCGGGCGCTCCCGGCAGGCTGCCGGTATACGTCTGGTAGCCGTCCATCTCGACGGTGATGGTCTGGTATGGTGTACCGGTCGAACAGACGGGGACGTTCAGGACGCCGCTGCTGATGGTGCCCTTGTAGTCGCCATCGAAGTAGACGTATGCACCGTCGACGTTGCAGTGGACGGAATACCTCCCTGGTCCCCTCCGATCGCTGCCGCGGCGCAGGGGATGCCTGCACACAGGACGAGCAGCGCCATTCCGATGATCGGTATGTTCCGCATAGGCATCGCGTACTCCGTTCTGGTTACCGATCGATATCGTTTTGGGGTTGATAATGCTTCCTATTTCGTGTATCGTATAAAAACGCCTATCCGGCAATTCGGTATGATTCTATCGGACTATTTCCCGTTTTCAAGACTGCTGGCTTCTGGCAGTCCTCTTCGAACGGTTGCTCCCATCGAATCACCGTCGGCGGGTACGGGCGTCACGCCTACCGCTTTCATGCAGCCGTCATTCGCGGTGGTTCCTCCCGCAGCGGGGGGAGGTTTGGGCGTCTGAATCTCATATCCGATCGGGGAAGGTCGAGGAAGGGGGCCTGATAGATCCTCCGCCTCGCAGCGTGCGGGGCGAGACCGGCGGACCGTCGGTCTGGCGGTGAGCCGGCTCCGGGTGCATCCGGTGGTGGGGGCCGCAGCGAGGGCTGCCGCCGTGCTGCTTCCGTGGAGGGAGACATCTGCTGACGATCGCCCCGAATACCGAGCGGGAGCGCATCGTCAGAGCATCTCGATGAAGTTCTCCAGTATCCTCAGGCCGACGGCGCCGCTCTTTTCAGGGTGGAACTGGACGCCGCAGGCGGTGCCGTTCCTGACGGACGAGGCGAAGGGGCGGATGTAGGTGGTCGTCGCGACGGTATACTCGGGCGCCGCCGACGTATAGTACGAGTGCACGAAGTAGACGTACTCCTCCCTGCAGAGCCCCTCGAAGAGCGGATCCTGCTGCTCGATGCGGATGGTATTCCAGCCCATGTGGGGAATCTTCTCTCCTGCCGTCTGCGGGAAACGCTTCACGTCGCCGGGCACCAGCCCGAGCCCCTGGTGGACGCCGTGCTCTTCGCTGGTGTCCATGAGCATCTGCATCCCCAGGCAGATCCCGAGCAGCGGGACCGTCCTGCCGGCCGCCACGACGGTCTCCGCGAGATCGCCGAGCATCTCCATCCCCTCCCGGAACGCACCCACGCCCGGGAGCACGATCCCGTCCGCCGATGCGATGGTCTCCGCATCGGACGTGACCGTCGCCACCGCCCCGGCCCGCTCGAGCCCCCGGATCACGCTCCGCAGGTTTCCGAGACCGTAGTCAACGACCGCTACCTGCTTCATACCGGCCTACCCTCCGACGCCAGAGCGCGTTCTCCGTCCATTCCGGCGGCAGTTTCTGTTTTATCCGCCATGCCGAAAGCCTCTCTGTCCACATCGCCCAGAGCGAAGGATGCGTCTCCGCGATCCGCCGCAGCACGGCGACGTCGCTGGATGGACACATGAAGCACCCGATCCGGTCCAGACCTCTCTCGTACAGGCGGTTGTAACGCGCTCCCTCCCGGAAGAGGTAGAGCCAGACGTGCATCGCCGTCCACTGCTGGATAGGGGCGGCGGAGAGCTGGTTCGGGACGTGGCTGTTCCGCCACACCCGCCGGCTCTGCATCCGCTGGACGGACTCGTACCTCCGCTGGCCGATGAAGGAGAGGCACTCTCCCCATCGCTCCCCGACGGCCCGGTAGACGGGACGGAGCTTGCAGACCCTGCAGCACCACCGGTCGTCGACCGCAGGCGGGCCGCGCTCCTCGAACGCCTCCCAGAACCTCTCCTCCTCGCCGACTCTCACGACCTCAAGATCGTACGCCGCCGCGACCTCCTCCACGTTCTCGCAGGTCTCCGGGAATTCGAGGCCGGTGTCGGCGAAGATCAGGGGCACCTTCCCGATCGCCTTGAGGACGACGAGCAGGGTGGCAAGGCTGTCCTTCCCTCCAGAGTAGGAGACCGTTGGGGGGAGCGGGTTTCTGTCCGCCACCTCCCGCACGAACCTGACCGCTGCGGCCTCGTAATCCGCGAGCACATCGGCGTTCGCCGCGATCGCCTGCTCCCACGTCGCCTCGCCGGGGACACACGTGACCGGGAGGTTCTTGCGCGTCCGGACGACGACGCCCCGCTCCATCGCCGCCGTCGCCGTCGCATCGACCTTCGCTCGCCCGACACCGATGCACTCACCACTCCGGTTCATGATGAAGACCTCGTCGCCGGCGGAGACGGCCGGATCGATCGCGACGAGGCCAGGCGCAAGGACGCTCGCACCCCTGTCCCTGATGGAGGGGACGGCTCCGTCGTCGACGACGACGTACCGCCGCTCCGGTCTCATGTACTTCGCGGCGGACGGGCGCGGCAGCGGTTCCCAGCGCTGCTCGTCCGGCAGGTACCGGACGGCGCCCACGACCGCGCCGCCCATCACGATCTCATCCATGCGATCGTCGGACGGAACCTTGTTTAAGAGCATGATATGCCCCTCCGGGACCAGGGGTGCACCGAAGTGCTCCTGAAAGATCTCATTGATCCGGTCGACGTCGCCGGCAAATGCAGGACGGACGTCCCCCGGCGGCGTGACGGAAACGGGGCGCGTTCGCGCTCCGCAGGCGCACAGACCGGCGAGCACCGGCACATGGCAGGAATCGCACCAGCAGAGAGGGATTTTTCCCAGATACAGGCGGGGCATCCCTTCAGATTTTGTACACGGGCGGATAAATATATTGGCTTAATACGGGAAATTCCAAAAAGGACTGGTATGAAAACACAATATTATATACGAAGATTTTAGAAACTAATAATGTACTATTCGCATGATTAATCATGATTATCGGTGCGAACACGAGGGGATTGAGCAGTATGTACCGGGTGATGACGTGATTCCGTTTATTCCGACCGCAGTCTTTGCATTTGCTGTCTACCTGCTTTTGACCGCGGGGGGCGGAGATCTCGGTGTCTGGTCTCCGTCGGAACTTCTGATGGGCGCCGTTCTCGCCGTCATTGCGGCGGCCGTCTCACGGAACTTCTTCTGCAAAAACCGGGACTACCGGATGGCGAACCCTGTCCGCTGGATCATCCTTGCAGTCTACGTGGTGGTGCCGTTCTTCATCGAGATGGCGAAGGCGAACGTGGATGTCGCATATCGAGTGATCACGGGCAGAATCAGGCCGGGGATCGTCAGGATGCAGACTGGTTTCACGACCGATCTCTCCGTGCTGCTGCTCGCAAACTCCATCACGCTGACACCCGGCACCCTGACGGTCGGTATCGATGAGGAGACGAACGATCTCTTCGTACACATGATCAACATCAGGCCGGGCGTGGAGGAGAAATCGGTCGTCGACACGGGCGACATCAACGCCTGGTTCCGGTTCCCGGCATGGATCAGGAGAATTGCGGAATGACGGACGTCTGGCTCATCGCCGTCATGGTCCTCGCCGGGCTGATCGTCCTCACTCTCGCACGGCTCTTCGCGGGCCCGACGCCGCCGGACCGGGTCGTCGCTCTCGATACGGTCAACACCCTGACCGTCGCCTCGATGATCCTCTTCGGTGTGATCTTCCGGCAGATCGTCTTCGTCGACGTCGCGATCGTGTACGCCCTGCTCTCGTTCGTCGGCACGCTCTATATCGCCAAGTATCTGGGAGGGGAGATCGGATGATCGTTGACGCGGTGATCCTCATCTTCCTCGCTGTCGGCCTCCTCTTCAATACGCTCGGGGTCGTCGGCATCCTGCGTTTCCCCGACGTCTATACAAGGCTGCATGCGGAGACGAAGACCACCACCTTCGGCACGATCTTCATCGGCCTCGCTGTCGTGGTGTACGGGGTTTCCCGGCTCAGCGGGAGCGGGGACGGGGAGTACCTCACCTTCACGCTCCATACGATCATCGCGGTGGTGGCGCTGGCGTTCACGAACGCGACCGGCGCCCACGCGATCGCCCGGGCTGCGCACCGGAGCGGCCAGCGGCCTGCACCGGCGGTCGTCGACCGGCTGGCGGAGGTGAAGGAGGAATGATCGTGTTTGCGGCGCATGCCCTGGTCGTTGCGGGGCTCGTCATCGCCGCCCTGCTGGTGTACCGCTTCAGAGACCTGCTCTCGGCAGCGATCGCGTTCGGCGTGTTCTCGTTCCTGCTGTCGCTGGAGTTCTACATCCTGCAGGCGCCGGACGTGGCGATCGCCGAGGCCGGCATTGGCGCCGGTCTGACGACCGCGATCTACACAATCGCCGTCAGGGGCACGCAACGGTGGGAGGAGACGGAAGAATGAAGAGGGTGATCATGGCCGCAACGGTTGCGGTGCTGCTCGCCGGATTCCTGGCGCCGGTCATCGGCCTGGACTTCGGGGAGCCGGCGTATACGGATATGGACGAATACTTCGTCCAGCACGGTCAGGAGCAGACCGGGGGGAACAACATCGTAACCGACGTCGTCTTCGATTTCAGGGGTTTCGATACGCTCGGTGAGGCGACGGTGCTCTTCGTGGCGGTCCTCGGCGTTGGACTGGTCTTCAGGACGCTGCGGGGAGGTGAGACGTGATGAGGATGAGCAAGGTCGTCCGGACCGCCGCAGATATCCTCTTCCCATTCGTGCTCATCTTCGGGTTCTATATCGTGGTGCACGGTCACCTGACGCCCGGAGGAGGGTTCCAGGGCGGTGCGGTCATCGCCACCGCCATCGTGCTCCTGATCGCGGCATACGGCTACGATGCGATCGCGCGGCGCATCACCAAGGATGCGCTCCGGAACACCGAGGCGCTGGGCCTGATCGCCTTCATCGCGACCGCCCTCGTCGCGCTCGCGCTCGGCGCAGGGTTCTTCTACAACTGGCTTGCGGGCACGGGGTTGCTCTTCGGGATGCCGGTCGGGTTCGGGCCGAACCCCGGCGATCTGAACACCGGCGGCACCATCCCCCTCATGAACCTAGCGGTCGGCATCGAGGTGCTGGGCGCGCTCTCGCTGATCGTGCTCTACATGCTTTCGGGAACGCAGGAGGCGGCATAAGTGTACTTCGATCTGCCCTTCATCGCTGCGGCGGTGATTGCCACCATCGGTATCATCACCATGCTTTTCAGGCGGAATCTGGTCAAGATGATCATGGGTCTCTCCCTGGTCGAGTCGAGCGTCAATCTCTTTCTGGTGTCGCTCGGTTACCGGACGGGAGCGATCGCCCCCATCTTCACCAACGCGCCTTCCGTCCGGATGGCGATGCCCACCGTGCAGGCGATGACGCTGACCAACATCGTGATCGGCATCGCCACCACTGCGCTCCTGCTCTCCCTTGCCATGGTGATCTACCGGAAGTACGGCACGGTGAACGCAGATGATGTTCGGAAGCTGAGAGGATGATCGGAGACTTCGTGATCCAGCACGCACCGGCGCTCCTGATCGCGGTGCCCATGCTCGCCGCCTTCGCAACCCCCCTCGTCGGGCGCCTGGGCGGCGCCGCCCGGAACGCCTGGGTGCTTGCCGCAATGGCAGCGACGTCGGTTATCGGCGTTATGCTCGCGTACGACGTCTACACGACGGGGACGCTGATCTACACCTTCGGCGCCGCCGCGCCCGACGCCGCCGTGCCGATGGATTCCGGCGGCATCCCCGTCCGCATCATCTTCACCGTGGATGCGATGAGCGCGTTCATGGTGATCATCACCGCGATATCCGGGTTTGCCGTCCTGCTCTACTCGATGGCCAGCGAATCGAGGGCGAGCGGGAGGGACGGGTTCTACGCCCTCTACCTGCTGCTCATCGTCGGCATCCTCGGCATGGTCTGCACCGGCGATCTCTTTAACTTCTTCGTCTTCCTGGAGATCGCCTCCCTTGCCGGCGCCGCGCTCGTGGCGTTCAGGATCGATAAGGGCGTCGCCGTGGAGGCGGGGCTGAAGTACGCCGTCATCAGCACGATCGGCGGGTTGTTCATTCTCTTTGCAATCGCACTCCTCTACGGGCAGTACGATGCCCTGAATATCGCCGTGATCGCGAGCAGGATGCAGTTCACGGTGCTGGACGAGATCGCACTGGTGCTGCTGCTCTCCGCGCTCGCCATGAAGGCGGGCGCCGTTCCCATGCACTTCTGGACGCCGGACGCCTACTCGATGGCGCCGAGCTCGATCACCGCGCTCCTGGTCGTGGCGAGCCAGGCGTCCCTCTACGGGGTCTTTCGGGTGGTCTTCACGCTCTACAGCGTCACCCTGGACTACGCCGTCATCGGGTGGATCGTGATCGTCCTGGGGGTGCTCTCCATGTTCGTCGGCGTCACCATGGCGCTGGTGCAGAAGGATGTGAAACGGCTCATGGCGTACCACGCGGTCTCGCAGACCGGGTACATGCTCCTCGGCCTGGGGGTGGGGCTTGCGGTGCTCGGGCAGCCGGCGGCCCTGGAGTCGTTCGGGCTGGTCGCGATGGAGGGCGGCATCTTCCACATCATCAACCACGCGATGTACAAGGGGCTGCTCTTCCTGACGGCGGGTGCAATCATTTATCGTACCGGAGCGCGAAGTTTAGATAAGCTGGGTGGTCTCGGCCACTCCATGAAATGGACGATGGTCTTCTTCATCATCGGCGCGCTCGCGATTGCGGGAGTGCCGCCGTTCAACGGTTTTGCGTCGAAGCTGCTCATCTACGAGTCGGTCTTTCTCTTCAACCCGATCCTCTCGATCATCGCGATGGTGGTCAGCATCCTGACGCTGGCGTCGTTCGTGAAGGTCTTCCACGCGATCTTCATGGGGCCGCGCCAGCCTGAGTATGCGGAGGTTGAGGAGGCGCCGGTTCCGATGCTGATCGGTATGGGCGTCCTCGCCGCCGTCGTGATCGCGTTCGGGTTCGCCCCGCAGCTGGTGGTGGATGCGATCGTTGCACCCGCCGCGGCGGCGCTTGCGAACCAGGGCAGCTACATCGCAGCCGTTCTGGGAGGGGTCTAGCGATGGATCTGCTGCCGGCACTGGAGACCGGGTTCGGGTTCTGGAATCCGCTCATCTGGCTGGGCGTGTTCGCGGTCGCCCTGGTGATCGCCTACCTCATCTGGACGTTTGGGGAGAGCGGGTATAAGCGCGGCACCGAACAGACGAAGCCCTTCATCTCCGGGAACCCCGAGCCCGCGAAGGGCGAGGTCCACCTGGGCGGCGGGCACCTCTACTGGGGGTTCACAGAAGCGCTCAGGGGCTACTACGACCGCGTGGTCCCGCTCCACACCGGTGTGCTCAACGACTACCTCCTGTGGTTCTTCGGAATCGCAGCGTTCCTGATACTCATCGTGGGTCTGATATGAAGCTGACAAAGTCGTTTAACAGGTCGCTCTGGGCGTTCCACTTCAATTCCGGGTCCTGCAACGGCTGCGAGATCGAGATCGTGGCGGCGATCACGCCCAGGTACGACCCGGAGCGGTTTGGGATCAAGCTGGTGGGGTCGCCAAGACATGCCGATCTCCTGATCGTGACCGGGCCGGTGGTGAAAAAGATGCGGGACCGGCTGCTGCGGGTCTACGAGCAGGTGCCCGACCCCAAGGTGGTCATGTGCGTGGGCGTCTGCGGGTCGTCCGGAGGGCCGTTCTATGACTCGTACAACCTGGACGGCCCGGTCGACGACGTGATACCGGTCGACGTCTACGTCCCCGGCTGTCCCCCTCGCCCGGAGGCGATCATCTACGGCGTCGTCAGGGCGCAGGAGAAGCTCGAGCGGCTGGAGGGTGAGCGGGCATGAGCGGCCGGAGGATGACACCCGACGAGGTCGTTGCCGTCTTCGCCCGGGAGCTGGGCGGCGGCGTACGCGGGACCCGCATCGCCGAGCGGCGGGAGGGGGCGAAGAAGCACCCGAGCTACACGATCTGGATCGATCTCGACCGGGAGGCGCTCAAGCCCGCGATCCGGACCCTGATCGATATCCATTTCCCGCACCTCTCCGTCATATCGGGCACCGATATCGGAACGGCGGTGGAGCTGAACTACCACTTCTCGATCTACTACGGAACGAAGGGAGGCGAGTACATGGTGACGCTGACGGTCGCCCTGCCCAAAGACGATCTCCGGGTGCCGACGATCGCAGACCTCATCCCCGGCGCGGTCTTCTCGGAGCGGGAGAAGCAGGAGATGCTGGGCGTCGAGGTGGTCGGCATCCCCGACGGGCGGAGGCTCTTTCTGCCGGAGGAGTTCCCGGAGGGCGTCTACCCCTGGAGGAAGGACGGGACCGGCATCCCGGATGCGATGGTCAAGGACCTGTGGGCGGTGGGCAGGCCCGCAAACCGCCCCGCCCGCCCGGTGGTGGCGAGGGAGGTGCAGGGCGAGGTGCAGGCGGCCGAGAAGGAAGAGGCGAAGGTGACGGGCCGTGCACCGTCGACCGAGGAGGCGGAGAGGCATGAGTGACGGAAATCCGGCGAAGACGACCCCGTACACGGTCCCCATCGGCCCGATCCATCCGGCGCTGAAGGAGCCGGTGATGTTCACCTTCCGGATGAATGGTGAGCAGATCGAGAAGGCGGACTTTGCGCCGGGCCAGACGCACCGGGGCATCGAGTGGATGGGGATGCGCCGGAACCCCATTCAGATCGTCCACCTCACCGACCGCATCTGCGGCATCTGCGGCGTGTCGCACTCGCTCGCGTTCGCCCGGGCCGTCGAGCAGATCATGGAGATCGACGTGCCGGAGCGCGCGGACTACATCAGGGCGATCATCGCGGAGTTCGAGCGGATCCAGTCGCACCTCCTCTGGGCCGGGATGGCGGCGCACGAGCTCGGGTTCGATACGCTCCTGCACCTCACCTGGCGTGTCCGGGAGCAGGCGATGGATACCATCGAGCTGCTGACCGGCAACCGGGTCAACTACGGCATCATCCAGATCGGCGGCGTGCGGCGGGACATCACCCCCGACCAGCACCCGGCGATCCACGAGTGCCTCGACTACTATCGCGACCTGCAGGGGAAGCTCCTGCGGATCTTCCTCGAGGATGCGACGATCCAGATGCGGTGCCGGGACTGCGGCATCCTCACCCGCGACGACGCGCTGCGGCTCTGCACGGTCGGCCCGACGGCACGCGCCTCCGGCGTGAACATGGACGTGCGGGTCGACTTCCCCTACGCCGCCTACGGCGACCTCGATATCGAGCCGATACTGCCCGATCGGTACCTGGGCGAGACTCGCGGCGATGTCTTCGACCGGATCGTGGTCCGCCTGCTCGAGGTGGAGCAGTCCGCCGGGATCATCCGGCAGTGCCTCGATGTGATGCCGGCCGGCGATATCCTCTGGGAGACGAAGATCCCGAAGATCCTTGCGGCGTTCAAGAAGGCGCACGGTGAGGCGGTGGGCAGGCACGAGGCTCCCCGCGGGGAGGTGCTCCACTACGTCCGCATGGACGGGAAGGAGCACCCGACCGCCTGGAAGGTGAAGGCGTCCTCGTACAGCAACCTGATGTCATGGATACCCATGCTGGAGGGCGAGCAGATCGCGGACATCCCGATCATCGTCGCCTCCATCGACCCCTGCCTCTCCTGCACCGACCGGGTGGCGGTCGTCAGAGGCGGGCGGCGCAGCATCATGACCAAGGAGGAGCTCCACCGGCTGTCGGTCGAGAAGACGCGGAGGCTGATGCGATGAGCCTGGTCGATACCGCGCTCGCCGTGGTCCTCGGGACGCTCGCCATGGCCGCCTTCGGTTTCGTCGCCGGACTCACCGTCCTCGGCATCGACCGGAAGCTCGCCGCCCACATGCAGGCGCGTATCGGGCCGCCCATCCGGCAGCCGTTCATCGACGTCGCCAAGCTCCTCCGGAAGGAGAATGTCGTCCCGGAGAACGCGATCCCCTGGCTCTTCCACGCCGCCCCCGTCATCGCGTTCGCGTCGACGATCACGATCCTGCTCTACCTGCCGATCGGCGGCATCGCGCCGGTCTTCGGCGGTGCAGGCGACCTGATCCTGATCGTCTACCTCCTCACCGTCCCGGCGCTCGCCATGGTGGCGGGCGGGTTCGCCTCCGGGTCGCCGTACGCCACGATCGGGGCGCAGCGCGAGATGGTCATCCTGATGGCGTATGAGCTGCCGCTCGCAATTGCGGTCATCGCGATCGCGTGGCGGCTTGCTGCGGCAGGGGTCGCCGAGCCGTTCTCGCTCGCAGCGATCGCTGCAAATCCCGTCTGGGGCGT
This sequence comes from Methanomicrobiaceae archaeon UBA206, assembly GCA_002503105.1. Taxonomy (GTDB): domain Archaea; phylum Halobacteriota; class Methanomicrobia; order Methanomicrobiales; family Methanoculleaceae; genus UBA206. The sequence continues at coordinate 4,329 of DAQY01000088.1, read as the reverse complement.
CGTCGGTCCGCTCGGGATCGTCGGGTTTGCGATCCTCTTCGTCATCCTGGCGTGGGTGACCCCCGCGGAGCTCTCCCGCGTCCCCTTCGATGCGCAGGAGGCGGAGACGGAGCTCGCCGGCGGGCTGCTCGTCGAGTACTCGGGGAAGAACTTCGCCCTGTTCTACATGGCGCAGGGGGTGAAGACCATCGTGATGGCGGCGCTTGCCGTGGCGATCTTCCTGCCCTGGAACCTGTCGGACTTCGTCGCGATGACACCTGCGGTCGCTGTGGTCGCGGACTTCGCCTTCTTCCTCGCGAAGGTCCTGCTGGTGGCCTTCTTCTCGGTCAGCCTGATTCGGGTCTCGATGGCGAGGTTCCGGATCACCCAGATCGTCTCCGTCTACTGGCTCTGGTTCGGGGTGCTCGGGCTCGTCGGGCTGCTGCTGATCGTGCTGGACGCATATGCTGGAGTGTGGTGACGCGATGGCAAACCTTCCGATGATACCGGAGCTCTTGAAGCAGCTCTTCAGGCAGCCGGCGACCAATACGTTCCCCGCGAAGTACCTTCCCCCGTCGGTGACGGGCTTTTTGAAGATGGTCAGCAGGGGTGAGGCGGCGATCCACCCGCCGGTGGCGACTCCCCCGGAGTTCCGGGGGAAGATCACCTACGAGCCCGAAGGCTGCATCGGGTGCAGCCTCTGCGTGAAGATCTGCCCCGCCCATGCCATCGAGCTCGTGAACGAGACGAAGACGATCCGGATCTACGTCTCCCAGTGCATCTTCTGCTCGCAGTGCACCGATATGTGTCCGAAGGGCTCGCTGAAGATGAGCGACGAGTTCCTGCTCGCCGACGAGGACCGGTACTCCGACAATCTGATCGTGGAGTGATCAGAGCGGGATCAGCGCCCCGAAATCCCCTTTTTTCAGAGTCTCCGCCAGCATCTCGGCCCCTCTCCGGACCGCCGGGGTGAGCCCCTCGCCGTCCTCGACGATCGCCGGCTGAATGCCGATAAAGATGATGCTGCCAGCCACATCCGCAAGAAAGTCGATCAGGTGCGAGAGCGGCAGGTGGTGGGTGCCGATGCTGACGTCCTCGATCTGCTCTCTTCCGACGATCCGGAAACTCCCCGGAGGGATGCCCATCTCCGCGGCATCGACGAGCACGAGGAGGTCGGGGTGCGCCCGCCGCACGACGGAGGTGAAGTTCTCGGGGACGGTGCCGCAGTCGAGCACGGCCCAGCCGCTGCCGCTCATCCGTTCCGCCACATAGGTGCCGGCGCCGTCGTCCCGCCGAAGGGCGTTCCCGATACCTATGAGCATCTTCATTGCAGGGATTATATGGGCGGTCCGGAGATAGTTCTGGCGGTCTGCGGCGGTCCTGCCCCGGTTCCGGTCGTCCCATGCGAGAGACCAGCGGAACGCCCGCGAGGGCCGAAAAAGTAGGATTTATGATCGTTATTTTCTAATTGAAGCGACGAGCGAACGCAAAATTTATAATCTCGCCTGTCATTGGTAGCTATATCCCATTCCGGGAAGGAGGTGGAAGACCCATGGCAAAGAGCCAGAAGCCTCAGGACAAGAAGCAGGAAAAGCCGCAGGAAAAGGGTAAGAAGAAGTAGTGCTCCTGAACGACTCCCTCCTTTTTCTCCTTCCCGGTTCGCCTGTTTCCCACAGCCGGATGCGTTTGCCGTCTGCTGCGGCGCCACATCGTGTACATAAGGCAGAACGCCGCGCTGACCTTTTCAGGCAATGAAATCTGTAAGGTCTGGTGCCCTCTGCGCGTTCGCGGCGCTCTTTGCCATCGCCAACCCCATCGGCAACGTGAATGCTCGCACCCGCCAGGCGGTTGCGGTCCTGCCCGGCGGCGTGATCTTCGTCATCTTCCTGACTGCATATCTGCCGGTTCGGGCATTCTCGGTCTCTTCGGTATAATCCTTCCTGCGTTCCAGATCGCCGGTGCGATCATCCTGGTGGCGATCGCACTCTCCGTGCTCAGCGGCAGCCGTACCGACCGCACGCAGGCCATCGCGTCGCCGGGGAGCGATGGGAGTGTCTGGAAGGAGGCGGAGGCATGTATCTCGAGGATCATCATCGCGCCGGCACCGTCAGCGCTCGGATCTGCCTGCCCATCGCGGCCTGCAGCCTGACATCCGACCGGATCATGCGATCCCTTGCACGCAGGGGCGGAGATTGTGGTCCGGGTCTTCGGGTTCGTCCTCGCCGGCATCGCCGCCCAGGTGCTCTTCGAAGACCCGGGTGTGTGACGGTGCCTGCCCGGAGGTAGGTGGCGGATGCGTGTCGGGGGGCGTGGCACTGCAGTTTTCTCACCCGGTTTGCATCATGCCTATGCGAGGAACATCTCTCCCCGCCGTTGCTCTTTTGACCGCCCTCCTCGCAGGATCTGTTGCGATGGATACAGCCAAGAAGAACATCGATTCCGGGACGACCTCCGATGAGTCGCTGAACCAGCTCCTGCCCCGTCTCTCCCGGATGCCGATGCGGCCATCGTGGCCAACTCGGTGCACGGCACCACCCTGAATGCAAAACCAGCGTTACCTCGAGCTGACCGGCTCCACGATGGATGAACTGAAGAACCTGACATCCCAGATCTGACGCCGCAGAAGTGGCATGCGATGGAGAACGACCTCTTCGTCAACCAGGTGCTCGTTCGCGGATATTCAGACGTCTACGAGAAGGAATATGCCCGAAAAGATAGATCAACGGTCAGAATCGAGAACCAGGCCGTGGTTTGTCAGGGACGGCGAAGGTACGCCGATCATGCCGGTGGGCCTTATCAGGGACGTGTGACGGAGGTGCTGTAGCAGGCTGGCGAAGGAATCGTATTGTTCAGTCTCTCCCCCGTCACCTCCGGCAGGAGCAGGAGGAGCGGGGCGGAGAGCGCCTCGCTCCGGGCTATCCGCTGCATGCTCACCAGCGAGATGGTGAAGTGGCTGCCACGTGCCCCTCGATGGTGACGGCCGTCATCCCGGCCTGGAGCGGGCCCGGGGTCGGCGGTACCGCTCGCCCGGAGAAGAGGTTTTGATTGAGCGCAGTCGCGAGCAGGACGAGCGAATGTTCGAAGAAGGCGCCACATCATTCCTGCTCTTCGCGGCAACGCAGAAGACGAGATCTCTTCGATGCCTCATGTTCGATCGGGAACACGCACTCCAGACACGTAACGATTCTCGCATATGTGCCGCCTGAGGAAGTGACAGCCCGGCACGAGATTTCGCAGGAACGAAACGCAGAACCGTGCCGGCTGTCACGAATCGGCTCTACAATCATTTTGCCAGAACAATGAATGATGTCTCCGGTGCACTGTGCGATCGGGCAACCTTTTTTGTGATTCAGCTCACGATAGAGGTATCCACGCCATTTCGGGCTGATAGTCGGCGTTCTGCAGGCGATCAGGACCGTCGCATACCCCCATAGACGATCACCCGCTCGATCCCGCCGGCACCGAGCATGCCCATGGCGTGTTCCAGTAAGAAGTCGGATTTGAAGAAATAGTCCGCCATCCGTTTCGTTCTGGCGGCGGTCTCCAGCTCCCTGCCCACCGCGGAGCGCCAAACTCTTTCATATGCAGCCAGGGGTTTGCCCTGCAGCAGATGGTCTGCTGCCACCAGCCCTGCAATTCTGCCGCAGATCATCGCGATCGCGATTCCGCCTCCGTTTGACGCGACGACGTGGCCTGCAGCATCGCCGACGGCGAGAACGTTTTCTCTGACGGTCTCCCGGATCGGCCCGGACACTGGTACGAAACAGGCCTGCACGTTGCCGGCAGCAAAGCCGTTCCTGGCGAGGAACGATTCGAGGAGGGTCCGCAGCAGAGTGCTGGAGTGCTGCACGCCGAGCCCGACGTTTGCGCACCCCTGTTTCGGGATGATCCAGGCATAGCCGCCCGGAATCGCCGAAACTCCCCCTCCACCTGACAGGTGATGGCGGGGGCAAGCGTGCGTTCGCCAAATGCCGGTCGAACGCGTCGCGGGCGATCGTACAGCCGGCCAGATCGAACTCGTAATCCCTGCCCTTCGGCGAGACGGCGACCATGCTTCGGGTTGCCCGCTGGACCGATCCGGGCTCGACGGGGAACAGCTCGTCGATTCCCGGCGCGTCGGGAGAGGTGTCCGCGATCACCGCAGGGGACGGGATGAACTCTCCGCAGCAGACGGGGACGCCGATCGTCTCCTTCCTGTCGATCAGCAGGACGTCCAGCCCCTGCTGCGCCGCGTACCGCGCAGCGTTGCGCTGTGCTGCCAGCGGGCCCTGCGCCGACCACGACGACATCGTACCGGCTCTGCATCTGCATGCTGATGGGCGGATCATCTATAGAGGATTGCTATTAACT
>DAQY01000092.1 GCA_002503105.1 Methanomicrobiaceae archaeon UBA206 | reverse complement strand
CTCGAACGTCGGGCAATTTTGGGATGAGTTCAAGTTGAGCGACCTTCCGCGGGCCTGCGAGGAACTGGCCGACAAGGCGGGGGTGTAGAAGGTTTCCACAGAGTCCAGAATCTATTTATTTAAATAGTCATTCTTTTTCAGCCAGTCCACCTGCGGTTTCGTGTACCTGTAAAAAATATCGCACTTCTCGTCCTGAAAGCTCCAGGGAACGACGATGAGGAGATCGCCTTCCCGTATCCAGAGCCTCTTCTTGATCTTTCCCTTGATTCTTCCGATGCGTGTGACGCCATCAAAACACCGGACACGGATGTGATTGGCCCCTAGCATCAGTTCGGCACGACCGAATATCTCCTGTTTCCGTCTCTTTGGCAACCTTACACGGACGATTTCGGTACTGGATCCGCTCTTTCTCGGATTTCTTCTATCAGTCAGCTTATCAACTCCCGTATGGACGGTGGTAGTGACTCTCATCTGAAGGCACATATAGGGGTTTGTACCAACGATCCGAACTATCATTAATGTATCTGTCACACCGATCCAATTTTTTTCTTACATTCGATTGAACGTATATCCGCATATCAGGGATGGTACTGGGTGCGATCACAAAATACCGAATACATTCGGCTTCAGCGGGGCCGTGTCAGACGCCCCATAATTAATGCGGACATCCCACAACTCATTGCAAACCCGTTGTGCACCCGGATCGGGAGCATCTGCATGTGAGATTTCTGTCACCTGGGCCATGAACGGGGTCGGAACGTGAACACGGCTTCTCGCCGGCTATCGCCTCGCATGGGGGAGTGCTCCGGCTGTCCTTCGGAGATCCATCCGCAGCTCCCACCTGATCGGTGCTCGTGCTCCGTTCCAGAGGACCGGCGCAGCTCGAAGATGCTGTTGCATCTTCTCGAGCGACTGCCGTTCCGCCAGGCGCACTTAGATTCATCGCATTTCGAAGGAATAATCTGCTTTACTGATCAGATCCAAATCGATATTGACGGTGTGAGCCATCGGACGGATGGTTGGCAGGGAGTGTACCCCGTCGGGTATGCCTCGAGAGATATCTTTATTAGATTATGCTCATATGAGTAATAATTGCGGGTGGACTCCACTCGCAAGGAGGCCAGTTATGCCTGGATTCGACGGCACAGGACCAGAAGGACGAGGCCCGATGACCGGCGGCGGATTCGGCTACTGCAATCCTGCCTTCCGGCGACAGTGGCCTCCGAGAGGGTACTATCGCGCGCCAGCTCTTCCATATGAGGGACCGATCTACGGCCCCGTGTACCCCGTCTACGGTCTGGGTCGGGGTGGGCTGCCCTGGGGTGGCGGCCGTGGCCGCGGCTTCGGCGGTGGCCGAGGGCGCGGGCGATGGTACTGGTAAAACCACAGGTGCCGAACCCTTCCTCTCTGTGAACCGGCACCGGTTCTCTTTTTTCCTCACGCAACCCCAACCGGATCCCTTTCTCTCCGGTCCGGCTCCGGATCCCCTGCCATACCGAACCCGCCGTTCCCCGCACGGAGAAGAACCGCAAAGAACAGGGTGCGGGAGTGCCGAGAGCGCCGGGTTAGACGATTGCCGCGGACCACCGGTTCCTGCGGGCAGTGAAAGCTTGATCGGATATGCTGCGTGCGGTTGACTCGAACAGTACCGCCCATCAGGGCCAGTAATCCTCACGGGCCGGCGGACAGGACCCAAACTTCCTGCGGTCGCACCCGGCAATCCCGATAGTTTTCCCGTTCACCAGGGCATCGGCGACCTTCCGCCTTGCCTTGTGCAGGTCCCGCCAGGCGGTCTTGCGGGAAACGCCGAGCACCGCGGCCGCCTCTTCCTGTTCGAGCCCCTGCAGGTCGACCAGTCTCAGGACTTCAACCTCTTCCGGGAGCAGCACCACCGTACCGCGCTCCTCATGCGGCGAACAGAGCGGGGCGTAGCAGCGATACGTCCCTTCACCTTCGATCGTCCGTTGCACCCGTGGCCTCCCACGCCGCCGGCGGCGGCACCCGTTCCCTTCCGGCTGCATCACGGCATCTCCAGCTCTTCGGAGAGGTTGTCCCACAGGGCATGAATGGCTTTCGATGCAGGCGACTGCGTCCGGGTCACCGGCCGGTTGTTTCGGACGGCCTCGACCACCTGCAGATCGAACGGAATCCTGCCCACCACCGGCAGGCTCTCCTCTTCGCAGTACGCCTCGATCTCGCCGCAGATCCCCTCCTCGAGGTCGAACCGGTTGATCGCGACGAAGATGCGGAGATTAAACCGCCGACAGACCGTTACCAGACGCCCCAGATCGTGCAGCGCGGACACGCTCGGTTCGGTGACGATGAGCACCGCATTCATCCCGCTGATCGTCGAGATCAGCGGGCAGCCGATGCCCGGCGGGCCGTCCACGAGCATCACCTCGCACCCATCCAAGAGGCCGACGGCCCGCTTCTTCACCTCGTGCACGAGCAGCCCGGAGTTCCCGGACCCGGGCGCCAGGCGGGCGTGCGCCAGGTATCCGCGTTCCGTCGCCGATGTGCATATCTCGCCGCAGATGTGCGGTTCCATCCTGATCGCGCCCATCGGGCAGACGTACTCGCAGACGCCGCACCCCTCGCAGTGCAGGGCATCGACCTGCCATGCGTCATCCCTGCGCACGATGGCACCGAACCTGCAGCGATCAGCGCATATCCCGCAGTCCTGGCATCGAGCCGGATCGATCCGGGCCACCTCCAGCCCCATGAACGCTTCCGTGCTGATCCGCCGGTGCGGAAAGAGCAGCTCCAGGTTGGAGGCGTCCACATCGCAGTCGGCGAGCACCTGGGGTAAGCGGTTGATATCCGCCAGGGCGGCCGTCACCATCGTCTTGCCTGTGCCGCCCTTGCCGCTGATGACCGCGAGCCGGATCACGAACGCACCTCCTGCAGGGCCGACGCCTTCCGGAAGAGCTCGACGAACCGTTCCTCCCATCCGGGCAGCTCGCGGCCGATCAGGCCTCCCGGGTTCTGGACGGCGGCAATCTGCCGGTCGAACGGGATGGTCATGAGGACCGGCAGGTCGTGGTCCCGGCAGAATGCGACGATCGGGTCGTCCCTTCCGTCGGATCGATTGATCACGACTCCGGCAGAGATGCCCAGCTTCTCGGCCACCTCCGCCGCCAGACGGAGGTCGTGCAGGCCGAACGGCGTCGACTCGGTGACCAGGATGCAGGCGTCGCAGCCTTCGAGGGTCTCGATGACCGGGCATGCGATCCCCGGCGACGCGTCGTAGAGAACGAGCGGGTGCCCCTCCGCCAGGAGTTTTGCCTTCCGGATGACCGCCGGCGCCTGCACCTCGCCCTCGTTCAGGACACCGCTGATCAGCGTCAGGGTGGGCAGCGGGCGTGAACACCGCACAGAACCGATGGTGCGCGGGGTCTCGCGGATGGCACCCTGCGGGCAGACAAGCGTGCACCCGCCGCAGGAGTGGCAGAGCTCCGGAAATACGAGAACACGGTCCTTCAGCACGGCCAGCGCCCCGTACCGGCAGAACCTCCCGCACTCGCCGCAGAAGGTGCAGCGGTCGGCATCGATCTCCGGGACCGGCGTCGTCACCGGCACCTCCGTTGCGGGAGCGGGGAAGAAGAGGTGGAGGTTCGGCTCTTCCACATCGCAGTCGACGAGCACTACGTCACGAGCACGGGAAAGGGAATACGCGACGTTCGCCGCGACCGTGCTCTTGCCGGTGCCTCCTTTCCCGCTGGCAACGACCAGTTTCATATGGACTCCGCTCAGAGCAGCGGCGCGAGTTTCCCGGCGGTGTACTGCTCCAGCGCATCGGCCACGCGGCCGTCGCCACGGTAGGCGTAGACCCTGATGCCGCCCGCCTGGAGCGCCCGGGCCGCGTTCCCGCCGACCTGCCCGGTGATGAGCACCGTCGCTCTGTGGTCGACGAGTACCTGCGCTGCCCGGGGGCCGACACCGCCTGCAGCATCGACCAGGCTGTTCGCAACGGCGTTCGAGTCGCCCGTCTCCGTGTCCACAAAGACGAAATACGGAGCCCGGCCGAATCGCTGCTCCACCGGCGCATCCATGCCGGCACCACGTGCTGTAATACAGATGATCACGCAACCAACACTCCTACACTAAATTGTTACCCATATGAGCATAATAAACATCGGATGGTACCACTCGTTCCACGTCGGGATTACAGCCGTCCGGGGAGGACGTCGCCACGGTGCTTACACCTCACCTCCATTGAGAAGGGGCAGACCGCCTGCCCTCAACCTCACTGGCGGCTTTCCCGCTGCACGAGATCGAACCACGACCTGTCGGCACCGGGCTTACGACGACACGCACCCCTCCCTCCAGACGATGGCCTTTCCCACCCGGCGTTACTCCAGCGAGATCGCACCGGAAGGACACTCGTCCACACAGGTACCGCAGTCCACACAGAGTTCGGGATCGATCTTCGCCTTGCCGTCCACCATGGAGATTGCTACCGTCGGGCAGACGTCCACGCACGTTTCGCAACCGGTACACCGGTCCGGATCAACCTTTGCTACCATTCTTCCATCACCCTGAATATCCGTCTCGATAAATCGTATGCACGCGGTCCCCGGGTGTGACCGTGACCGCGTAACGCCGCATCAGTGCATCCCATCGCAGTGCTCATGCCCGTGGTGACAGGAACTCTCTCCCACCGACAGGCGGCCTGCGATGTAGTCCTGCGCGACGAATTCAACCGGGCCGCTGACGCCGATGATCACCTCGATGCCGTTCCGTCTGAAGAGCTCGACGGCCCGCGGCCCCATGCCACCGGCGATCACCAGGTCGACCCCGTGCTCCGAGAGGAATGCCGGAAGCCGTCCCGGCTCGTGCCCGGGGTTGGCGAGGTCATCCTGCCGGAAGATGATCGAATCCTGCACATGAAAAATCGCGTAGCCTTCACAGCGCCCGAAATGCTCGGACACCCGGCTTCCATCTTTTGCTATTGCAATCTTCATTCGTCAACCTCCACTATCAGTTCACCGGAACCTTCGCCGCTTCCGCCGAAAACCCACCTGCAGCACCCACGCGGGACGTCGCCCCGCCCGCCCCGTACAGGAAGGTTGAGCGGCCTATGGAACAGACCGGAGATCGATACCATGCTCGTTCACATCCCGCTCACAGTTCTGTGGTATCTGTGCGGTCGAACACCGCCCCAGGCGACGTCCTGACGTTGCGGCCCTGTTCGCTCTGGTGTGCGGAAGAGACTGCACGTACTATAGTACACATATGCGCATAAGAGATGAATTTACCCATCGTACCAATCAAACAAGTAGTTCAACGCGAATCGATACTCCCGGAGTCCGCCGTACCGGGCCGTGGAAGGCCATGGCGAACGAGTGGGAATGCCTCCAGCAAACGACGCACCACAGGTGGGAAGGCGCGTGAGCGCCTGCAGATCTCCGCTGCGTCGACCGGGGTGATCGGATCGGGAACATATCTCTTCCGTACTGGAAGATTTAAATCTGGCGCTCCCTAAAGGACACGCTCACAGATACCTGCAGAAAGGACTGACTGCAAGAGGATGGCACATACAGGAAAAACGCCGGCAAGGCACCTGCATTTCTGGAGTGATAGGGGTTGTTACTGGCATTGATTATGTTCTTCAGCCTCCTGGGCAGCGTCGGGGCGATCGTGCTTGCCGGCCTGCTCCTCCTCTTTCCCGGGGAGATCCGGGGGGTTCTCACCCCCTGCCTTATCAGTTACGCTGTTGGAACGCTCCTTGGAGGGGCATTCCTGGTTCTCATGCCGCAGGCGATGGAAGAGGTCGCTCCGACCCCTGCCATGACAACTGTTCTGGCGGGGATTGTCATCTTCTTCGTCCTAGAGAAACTGCTGATCTGGCGACACTGCCACGACGAGCACTGCGATATCCACGACGTCTCAGGCCCTCTCATCCTGATCGGTGACGCTTTCCACAACTTCACGGACGGCCTCGTCATCGCCGCTACGTTCATCGCTTCCATTCCCTTGGGCATCGCTGTATCGCTTGCTGTCATCGCCCATGAGGTACCCCAGGAGGTGGGGGATTTCGGGATACTCTTGAATGCCGGTTACCCGAGGATGCAGGCCTTCGCCTGCAACCTTCTCTCCGGCCTGGGCACATTCGCAGGCGCTGTTGTGAGTTACCTGTTCCTCACCCAGGTCTCGCAGCTGGTCCCCTACATCATGGCCTTCTCGGCAGCGAGCTTCATCTACATCGCAGTCGCCGATCTGTTCCCCATCCTCCACCGCTCGTACGGCTTCTGCCGGAACCTGCGCCAGCTGGCGCTTATCCTTACCGGCATTGGAACCATTGCCGTAATCAAGCTCCATCTGTAAGGGCTCTGGGGAGATCTTCCGCTGGGATCACCCGACCCCCCCGGGGGACCTCGCGAATATCGTCCCGGAGAGGGGCTCAGGGACGGGGGAGACCTCCGAACTCATCCCAAAATTGCCC
>DAQY01000020.1:14570-15240 GCA_002503105.1 Methanomicrobiaceae archaeon UBA206 | reverse complement strand
CTCGAGCTCGCTACCGCTCGCACTTCGAAGAACTGAACGATCATACTGCTCAGATCCGCACTGATTCCCGAAACGTCGGGCAATTTTGGGGTGAGTTCATCTGGTGTGAGTTCATCTTCATCAAGTACGTAAGCACCTGGACCCAGATGCGCCATCGGTCTGCGGATCATTTTGGGATGTCCTCGTGAAAGAAACGGCCTGAAGGGTAAGCGGAGCTTGAGCACCGAAAGGTGCGGTGGATCCATGAATACCGACAGAAAACCTCAATCGGGGCATATCGGGCTATCTTCCTGTGGATGCGATCTGCGCCGGATTCGACGGCCATCCCCGAAAAAGGGTTTCCTGCAGAGCCCCTGATACCTTTTTTTTTTACTGATATCTCCGCATATTCTTCTGCAGAGGCACGAACTATGAGCGCAAAATTTGAGATCTTCAGGGATCGGGCCGGTGAGTACCGGTTCAGGCTGAAGGCCCCCAACGGCGGGATCATCGCGGTCGGCGAGGGGTACGCAGGTCGGGCGGTGACGTGACCCCGGGCCTGCCGGCTGACCACTGCAGGCGCGGCGATCGGCACCTGTCAGGCGAACCGGTAGCGCCGCTCAAAGTATTCCTCGTACACCTCTGCGAGGTCGATTTCCTCGGGCGGGTGGTAGGGGTAGGGGTAGGGGTA
>DAQY01000020.1:0-14261 GCA_002503105.1 Methanomicrobiaceae archaeon UBA206 | reverse complement strand
TAGGGGTAGGGGTAGGGGTAGGCGAGGGGTAGGGAGGGGTAGCGGCCGATGGCCCAGTATCCTCTTCATCCCTTCCTTCACCGCCCTGGGGCGGTTTCTGACCAGGTCTGCCAGGTCCGTCTCCGGAACGGGGAGGAGATACGCGTCCCTGCGGCACGCCGGGCACAGGATCAGCATGTTCTCCTCCGCGTGCAGCGGCCCTGGCGCCCCTCCTTCGCCGATCCGGCGGAGTCCGGTGATGTAGTGGATCTCCGGCACCGGAAAGGGATACTGTCCGGAGCACCGCTCGCACTTCCCGGCCACCGCCAGCTTGAGCTTCTTCACCTGCACTGCGGAGACGGCAGCCAGCGCCCCCTCTGACATCTCACCACCTCCAGTTCTGATCGTACCCCTGCCGAACGTGTTCATACAGTTTTCCCGTGCGGCAGGGCACGAGCGCGATCGGAACCCGAACGGGCTCCCGATGGCAATTACGGGCTGGCCACCGACAGCGTGCTCGAGCCGCCGAGCGTCGCGTGGGGCAGGTCGCGGGCATCCGCCTCCAGCAACGCGAGGTCGGTGGCGGGATCGGTTCCGACCGACCGTGCGGACAGGGGCGTCCCGTCTGCAGGGGCTCTGAAAACCTGCGTATCCACTACATCGACCGCGACAACACCAACGACGCCCCCGAGAACCTGATCACCCTCTGCGAAAAATGCTGCCACGCCCGGGTGCACACGGAACTGCGGCGAAAGAACGGCGCGAAGCGCGTGGAGCGGATCTTCGCGGTGGCGAAGGAGCGGATACGGGCGGATCCATCACCGTCACGCTCGTCGCGTCGCATGGAGGACGCCCAGAACCCCCCTCACCCCGTGGCCCGGCACCCGGTCGATCTCGAACGTGTAGTGTTCGCTGATGTAGTCCAGGAGCGCACGGTTCACCGGCCCGCCGATCGGGGGCACATGGACCTCCATCTCGATCCGCCGCACGTCTGCGAGCTCCTCCGGGATGATCGTCCACTCGCCTCCCTCGCAGTCGCACTTCAGGAAGTCGCAGCCGCCCGCCATCGCCCGGATCTCGCGGAAGGGGTACGTCCGTGCCACGACGGTCCGAGTGTCCCACGTGATCGCCCGCGCACCCCCGTCCCCCAGCGCGCCTTCGATGACGGCGACGTCGGCGCCGTTCAGTGTGATGTTCGCCCTCAGGTCGTCGGTCGTCACCGGCTCGACGGCGAAGACGTGCTTCGATCTCCGGGCGGCGCGGATGCAGAATGCCCCCACGTTGGCGCCGATATCCACCACCACATCGTCGGGGCGGATATCGTCGAACCGGTAGTCGCCGGCGTCGATGATCGAGGCGCACGAATCCGGGCCGAACCTGAACACCACGCCGTCGCCGGTGATCACGCAACAGGAGGGTGGGCGGCAGGGGCCCCGCGGGCCGGGCGGCGCGGCGGCGGTGCGGTTCCGGAGGAGGAGACGGAGGATATTCATACCTGTACCCCGGTTACGCCAGCATGGGCGCCGGGCACCGATAAAGGTGCCGCTGCCCCTGCCGCGGCACGGGCGGCGGCGCCTATCGGTTCCATCTCCCGGCGACCGGCATATTAAAAACCGATCTGTACCCAGAGTGACCCGGGTGACGGGGATGATGTTCTGTGCCGATATCCGCGCATGTATGTGGATCGGTGAGGCGACCGAGTATTTTCCTGCAGCCGGATCTGCCGTCCCGGGGTAGAGGGAGGGGGTTCGTGTGGCCATGAGAGAGCCGCTGCTGTACCTGGCCGATATCCGCGACGCGGCGCTCGCCATCGCGGAGTTCACGGAGGGTATGGCCTATGAGGAGTTCGTCACCGACGACAGGACCGCGAGCGCCGTGATCCGCAAGTTCGAGGTCATCGGGGAGGCGAGCAGGCAGATTCCCGGGACGATCAGGCAGCGGTACCCGGAGATGCCCTGGCAGGAGATGATCGACCTGCAGGAGCGGTACATCCGGACCTACTATGAGATCGATCTCACCCAGGTCTGGGGCAGGATCGTCAACCAGGTGCCCGGGCTGTTACATCGGCGTCCGGGACATTCTCAACAGGGAGGAGGCGGAGCGGTGAGAGGAGGTGACGGCGCCAACCTCCTCCTCGCGGCGCCGCGGGAGATCCCCGGAGCGATGGCCCGATAGAGCCGCGCTCGCAATTCGGCATCTCCTGCAGCTCTTTTTCGCCGGTACAGTGACCGAGATTAATACCGATCAGGGTCGATCTTTGCGGTTCCCAGACACCTCCGCGGGACCCGCTCATGAACTCATCTCAAAACGCCCGTGAGGCCGTGAGGCGTGCGGCGCACTTCTCCGCCCACGGTCACCGGCACGCGCGGATGCCAGGGGGCGGGGCGGTTCGACGCCCGGTTCCATGGCATGCGCGGGTGAGACCCAGATTATTTATCCGGTGCCGGCAAACCCATCATCCATGAGCGAGAAGACGGGTCGTTATGTGCAGGGCCGGTGGGTGGAAGGGTCCGCGCCCGCCCCGGCCGATCTCGAGGAGCTCGTCGACGAGGCCGCCCGTTCGGTCCGGAAGGCGATCGACGACGTGGCCGAGGCCGCCCGGCGGGCGCTTGCCGGACGGAGGTAGGCCCGTTCGACGACCATCCACAGGAGCACAGGAGTCCGTCGGCACACGCTCCGGCACCACGGACGGCGCCGTCTGCAGGCGTCCCCGACCGAACCCGCATTCACCGATCGATCATCCCTCCGGTCTCATATGAAATCGCCACCGGCAGAACATATCCGGGGGATGCGGATCCGGAGGGGCGAAGATGCATTCGACGCGGATCCTCTCGTCGATTTCCCGCGCAAAACCCGTAAATTCCGCACGATGCATCTCGCGGCAGACATACTCCCCGAGGCCCCGCCGCAACCGGGCCTCCTGTGTGGGGCACGACGGGACCGAGATGACGACCTCGTCGTCTCTCTCGTCGATACGGTAGTCGACGATGATGGCCCATGGAAAGAGCTTCAGCGCCTGTACAAAACCCTTCAGACCCTTTTCCGTAATGTTGAACCGGGCAACGAGATCCCTTGCAGCCATCGAGGCGACACGACCCCATACCCGTTCGTTCATCATTTCTGCGGTGGGCTGACCGAACTCCTCCGCGACGTATATGAACCAGAACGCATCCACCACGCGATAGTGCCAGAGGAGGAATTCGAGATACCTTCGGGTATCTTCCGCATTCATTCCTTCAAAGATGTCGAGGTTCATGGCGCACCGGTCCTGTCTCAGATCTGAAGATTGATAATAGCAGTGTATTTTTGATTCTGATGAGATCGCGCGGGCGTATTCGGTCACGGGTCGGCTGGAGAGCGGAGACCAAAAGACGGTCTTCTCAAGACTTCTTCTCACAGGGAAGTTCAAGAGTATCTGCCGGGGACGCATGAAATTTCGGGAACAGCAGGACTTCTGGCGGATCGTATTATCTCTCTGCCGCACTCGATCTCTTCATGGGGAGCGGCATCGATTCTTCTCGCGGGGCGAACGGGTTGGGCGACGCCCCGGTGGGAGCCCGTGGTGCAGAAACTGGGCTGCCTCGTCCCGGAGGAGGCGCGTCAGGCGTCGCCCCGCATCCTGAACGTCCCCACCGGCACCGTAATCTCGAATCGTGCACCGCTCCCTTCTTCGCCGGTCTCCCGGATCGACATGCCGGTGATGGAGAGGATCTCCCGCACCAGGAAGAGCCCATATCCGGTATTCTTCCCAAATTCGCGCTGAAAAATCCGTTTTTTTAACGCTGCGGGGATGCCGATGCCGTCGTCTTCGATGACGATGACCCCCGTGCCGTCGCGCTCATGGAACGAGACCCGGATCGCCGTCACCCCACCCCCGTGCCTGACAGAGTTCTCCAGGATGTTGAAGAACACCCTCTCGAGCATGGGGTCTGCAAAGACCTCCAGCGCCCCCGTATCGATCTCCAGCGAGATCCCCTCGAGGGAGAGAGACGATGCCGCCGCCCGCATCGTCGACGCGACTCGCTGCCACCGTGGCGCATGCATGCCCATATCCTCGTAATCGCGCGTGAACACGACCTGCCGCTGGATCGTCTGCATCATCTCTGTGATGCGCCGGAAATAGTCGCGGAATTCGGGATCGGGCGGTAGCATGGTCTCCATAAGTTCCAGGTACCCGACGATCCCGGTGATCTGGTTGAGGATGTCGTGCCGTGTGATGCTGGAGAGGAGGTGAAGCTTCCGGTTCGCCTGCTGGATCGCTTTTTCCGCTTTTTTACGCTCTGTAATGTTGCGAATGGTCGCGAACAGAACGATCTGACCCCCCAGCTCGAGGGCCTTGAGCGAGACCTCGGTATCGATCAGTGTGCCGTCTCTCCGCCGATGCACCCAGAAGAAATGCTGCGGCGATCCGGCAAGGACCGCATCGATCTTCTCCCGGGCCGATTCGGCGGATCCCCTGCCATCGGGCTGGCGGGGCGGGGAGAGATCGACGGGGGTGCGCCCGATGATCTCGTCGCGTGCATACCCCAGCATCTCGCAGACCTGCTCGTTGCAGTCGCGGATAACGTCGGTTATGAGGATGATGCCGTCCGACGAGCTTTCGAAGAGGATCCGGTACTTCAGTTCGCTCTCCCGGAGCTCCTCCTCCGCCTTCTTCCGCTGCAGGGCGATCGATGCCTGGTGAATGAATGCTGTCAGGACGTTGGGATTTTCCAGTATGCGCCCTTGCGGCATCTTGATGAGGGCACTCCCGGATAGTTTGCCGTTCCTGGTGAACCCGATACCGTACATGAGCCCTTCTCCGACCAGATCCTCGATCTTCCTGCACACCTCGGAAGGAAGCTGACCGAATGTTACCTCTTCGATCCCTCCACGGAGCTCCACCACTTCTCCGGTAAGCATGACCCTCACCATGTCCGGGGGGATCGGAAAGCATAATCCTCCGGGTCGCAGACGTCCGAGATCCTCGATCATGGTTCTGAAGCGCTCTGAACCGCCTGCCGCACGTACGGTCAGGACGCGATGCTCGTCCTCGATCGAACTGACGACGTTCATGAACCCCGGGAAGAGCTCGAGGAGGCGATCGCTGATATATGCATATATATCCGTCTCGAACGGCATCTTAACGAAATCCATTGCCGTTCCCGATAAAAATTCAAGCTGTTGCATATACACCCGGTCGTGCTCCTCCGCACGTTTTTGCTCGGTGATATCGATGATCACACCACGCACGCCGACCGGCTCACCGTTCTGCAGGATTGGGGCCGAGTAGATGAGCACGGGAAACGTGCTCCCGTCCTTTCTCAGCGCGGTGTACTCGTTCGGGATCGACTCCCTCCCCTGCAGGATCCGTGCGATGCTCTGCCGTGCCCTCTCCCGCTCTTCAGGGACGACCGTCTGAAGAAAGTGAACACCCGATCTCATATCTTCGGGCAGGTATCCGTACGCATCGAACGCGCTCCGGTTGACGAAGGTGAATATCCCGTGCCGATCGAATTCAAAGACCGGCTGCGGCAGCAGATCCGCAAGTTGCCGGAATCGCCGCTCGCTCTCCTTCAGCACCTCTTCCGTCCGCTTCCGGTCCGTGATGTCGGACATGGTCATGATGATGATGTCGTTCGGGAGCATACTGGCGGAGACCAGCAGGTTGCGCTCCGGTTCCCCCGGAACGGTCAGACGCATCTCGTGATTGACGATCGTCCCGCTCTCGTGCAGTCGGTGCAGAAATGCCTTCTTCTCCTCCGGGTCGGGCAGGAGCGTCGCAAGGTTGGTGACGTTCCAGGGCCGCGTCCCCCGCCCCGTCGTCCATGCACACTGGGGATTGGAGTCGAGGATATCTCCCGTCTCGGCGTCGATGAGACAGATCCCGCTCCCGGCATGATCGAAGACGTTCCGGTACATCATCTCGTTGATCTTTATATTGCCTGAAACGACCGATGTGGCAACGCCGAGGCTGACGAGGAAGTAGAACTGCATCGTAGCCGGGATCAGCTCCCCTGCGTCGGGGAAGGTCAACAGGTACGTGAGCGCGAGGTAGACCAGCGCACAGGCGGTGGCCAGCAGAATCCCCCGCTTCGGGAACCTGAAGGCGACGAATGTGACCGGGAAGTAGAAGAGGTGGGTCAGAAAGACGTTGAGGCATCCGGAGAGGAGAAACGTGCCCAGTTCGGCGATAAACATGGTAAAAAGGACCAGGCCCAGGACACCATACATTATGATATCATCCGTGTTGATATCCGGCAACGGAGCAGCCCCTAGATCATAGTTATCCCACCCATTGATAAACCTTCTTCAATAGTCTGCCTCCTGATACGGAGATAAACGGTTTTCAATCGAATTAAAACCGCAATTTAGACTGAATCGCTCATTTCGGGTGCCCCTGCCACCCCGGCCATGCGAGACGAACACGATCCCGCAGGTGCGATCGCAGATCGATGACGCGTTTTTCACGTCCGGATGAACCGTTGTGCGCGCTCCGTCTCTCGGATATCCCGTGCAGACGCTCACGGCCATGAGTCCGGTGCGGCCCCGGCCAGCTCCGATCTTCCCGCCTGCCCGGGCCCGATGCGGGAATCGATGGACAGCATGTGAAAGAGGGAATTGTCCCCCGGAATAGTTCAGAACCGGATCGGATCATCAATCTTCATCGGTCAGGCCTGCAGCTGGCATGGCCTCATGGACGTTCCGGGGATGGGCTCCTCTTTTTTTTTTCCGTCGAAAGCATGCCCTGAAACTGCTGCACCGTCCACTGCCGGCGTCATCGCCGCGGCCCGCAGGGAGACGGGTTCATGCGAAGAGATTATGTATACCTTCTGCATAGGGGCGGATGTCGTCGATGGGGTACCGATCACCCGGCAGACGAACCGATGCGGAGGTTGCACATCATGGCATGGAGACGGAGATATCCGTACGAGGCGGCGTGGAGAGAGTTTGAGGAGATGCTGGACGATATCGAATCGATCTTCAGCGCGATGGCCTGGGGTATGGAGCCGGGCAGGCTGCCGATCGCCGGGGACGATTTCAGAGTGGACGTATTCGAGCATGAAGACACCGTCATGGTCGTGGCCGATCTCCCCGGCGTGAGAAAAGAGGAGATCTCTGTCCGCCTGCTGGATCCCGGAACCCTCCGGATCAGCGCCAGGCGCAGGATGGAGGAGGGCCGGGAGGAGTTCTTCATCAGGGAGCGCGGGTCTGGCACCATGAGCCGCGTGGTGCGCCTTCCCGCCCCCGTCACCGAGGAGGGCGCCATCACCAGCTTCAAGAACGGCGTGCTTGAACTGACCCTGAAAAAGGCCGCTCCCGAAGAGGAGGCGGGGATTCCTATCCAGTAAATTTCTCCCGGTGGCTGGCCGCGCTGCAGGAGGGGGCCCCGCCACAGAGGGTGATAGATGTCGGCCCTCGTGAGCGCTGCAGGCATCGACCACCCCTGGGGAGACGATGCGGTGCCGGGTCACGACGGAAGGGGCTCACCGGGTCGGGAACCGGGACAGGTAGGGGTTTTGGACCCTGCAGTGCCGGATCCATCGAAGGCCCGCCCGGCGGCGGCCGGGCAGGTGTTTTTGGTCACCGGACCACCGGCCGTTCTATCGCATATCGTTTCCGCATATCGCCCCGTTCACGAACGCACAACTGATGCTACAGCGGAGGCTGTACTGCCACTAGGGAGAAGGACCACCGCGAATCGCTCTACACCATCCCGGTCCCGCAGCCGGGGCACCGCATCGACGGCTCTCCCCGGCATGGCATGATGCAGCCGTAGCGGGGGCACACGAACCGCCCGGGTTGTCCGGAAGAGAAGAACCAGAGCTGTCGCATGCCGCCGCCCCGTACGATCGCGGCCGCCCTGTCGAGGTAGCGCTGTGCGGTATCCCCGACTGACATGTTCTGCAGCCGGTACATGGCGACGCCCGCAGACGAGAGGATATCCACGGCACCGCCGAGCACCCCGATCGTCCCGCTGGGCTCTGCAGAGATCCCCGTACCGACCAGTCCCGGCGGATTCGCTCCAGGGATATCCGTCCTCCCCGCATGTGCATACCATCCCTGACAGTGGACCGGATGAGGATCATCGAGGTTGGGGGTGGGTGAGGGAGCACCGGCAGGAAGGAGCTGCGAGCGGTAGCGAGCTTGAGAAGATGTTCGCATCCCGACAGCCATCCCGGAGAAGGTCCTCCACAGACCCTCCCGGTGCGGAAAGGAGAAAAGGAGGTACGGGATGCGTGGGTGAATCAGTACTGTAACGCCCTGGCTGCGAACTTCTCGGTCAGGATGTTGGGATGGTAGCAGATAACGCTGCTTCGCGCGGTGATCTTGCCGTTCACCAGCTGGTCAACAACGGCCAGATGATCCTGCACGCCGCGCGGCAGCAGGAAGTGCTCCCGCACGTACGCCCTGCCGCGCCTGCCCATCTCCTCCGCTTTATCCGGATGCCGGAGGAGGTGGAGGATCCGGTCTGCGGTCTCCCGGATGGTCGAGACGAGGTAACCGTTCCAGCCATCCCTGACCTGCATGGGGATTCCGCCCACGTTTCCACCGATGACGGGCTTGCCCTTCCACAGCCCTTCGGCCACGGTGAGTCCAAACCCCTCCTTCAGCGACTTCTGGACGATAATGGTGGAGGCCCGCTGGAGCGCGTTGATCTCCCGGTGGCTGTTGGGCGGCAGATCGAGTACGTATATATCGGGGTCGTCCTCCGCTGCCTGCCGAACGGTACGCAGGACGAAGAAACACTCCGGGTCGTCGCATGCCCGTCCGCCGACGAGCACGAGCTGGCAGGGAACCTTCCGGCGGACATATCTGAACGCCTCGATGACGCCGACGGGATCCTTGAAAACGTCGTACCGCGACACCTGGGTGACGATGGGTCTCTCCGGATCGATGCCGTACTTCTCCAGCGTCGCATCGATCTCCCGCTGTGGGAGGTCGCGATTCTTCTCCGAGATGGGATCGATGAATGGTGGGATGATGAAACTGGGGACGCACCAGAGCGGGAGGCACTGAAAACTGGAGAAGATGCTGGCATGGTACTTCTCCACCAGCTTCCGTATGATGTTCCCGATGTCCTCCGCCGTATTGGTCGACAGGGTTTCGAGCTGGACATGGCACCTCCAGATCAGCCGCTTCCGATCCAGCTCGTCCTTGGTCAGGTACTCGATGAGCCCCAGTGGCTGGGGATCGTGGATGGTGACGACGTCGCAGTCCTCCTCAAATATCCCCTCATTCTTCTTTATCGTCTCCCAGTAGGTCTCGATCATGGATGTGGAAAAGCCATCCCTCCCCTGCAGGAAGTTGTGGAGCGTCTTGGTCACCTCAAAAAATACCGGTTCCGCATCCATGACGCTCCACACCGTTTCGAGACCAAGGGCATTTAAGAACGGAACGTACGACATCAGGATCTCAGCCACCCCGCCGCCGTATCGTGTGGAGTTGATCTCCTGCAGTTTGACGCCTCTCAGTCTCTCTGCGATCTCTTCTATCTCTGATATTCTCTCCTCTCCCACAATATTCCGGAATTCTCTGAGCGAGGGGCTGGGTGGCAGGTCGGTCACGATCATCGAAATAATCCCTGATCGGTATAACACCATCAGAGCTTAAAAATTATTTTCGTTACCGAGGCGTTGTCGCCCCGGAATTTGCGTCATTCTTCGATGTCGTTCGTGTACGGAACATTCTGAACGCAGCTCCGGGCGGAAGGACGCACACCGACAGGTGGCGCGGTCCTCGGTGCACGAACGGCTGCGTTTCATCCATACACCGGTAAAAATGCCGGGGAGGTGCGTGGCGACGCACGCCGGGGGGATAGCGTTTATATGTTCGCCCATGCAGAAGCGGGTGTACGGGCGGAAACGCCTTCGAAGGTGAAGGAGCGCTCTTTTGGCGATACCTATGCACCAGCTTCAGAGAGGAGACCCTCGCTCCGTGCAGAGAGGGCCTAATCGATCCGGATCGGCGGCGGATATCGGCGGCTGTCGTCTTCCGAAGGGGGAGAGTCCTCTTTGGGAGGGAACTTCTCCAGCGCTGTTTTCAGCTCGCCAAGCGATATCGGCTTTTCCAGAACGCCAATGATGTCGTCCGCATATCGAGAATACTCCTCAGGCCAGACATGCTTCGCCGTGAAGAGCATCACAGGAATATCCTTGAGTTCCTTGTTCCCCTTCAGCTCTTCCAGGAACTGCCAGCCGTCGATGGGCGACATCGTCACATCGAGGATGATCAGTGCCGGTTTCTCCTTCCTGAGAATCCTCAGCGCATCCCAACCGTTATGCACCAGAATGGGCTCGTGATTAATTTTGCGCAGCAGAAGGTCCATAACTTCGAGTGTCGGCAGATCGTCGTCGATAACCATGATTTTATTTGCCATATCCAACCTCCTTTAGTATACGGGTCGCGAAAGTACTCTTCGCTCTCACTTCACTGGTTGTGGTTCTCCAACGTGCATCTGGATATACTTTTTGGCGATAGAGGGGGCTCTAGTCCCATACGACCCCACTCGCGATTCAACTGTGCCGCACCACCGATGCAGAAGAAAGTTCTAAATACCAGATCTGGCGTATCCTGCGGGATGCCGATGCCACCGTCACACACTACCATATAGCAATTTTATTCGATTCCGTATACCGTTCCATATGAAACTTCTTCGGCGGCATATTATACTTTACCGCGTTCGATATCAGACTCCCGGCGCCCGGTGTGTCCGGTCGGAATCGCCCTGATGCACATCGATCCTCCGGAACCTCGTTTGTAACCTGCGCATCCCGGTAGCATCCATCGTCGGAGACGGCCACATCGATGAGCCCATGCAGCGGGATGTCTGCGATGGAGAGTTCGAGGGTGTCGATGGGATCGAGGCTCGAAGTATCCGTCCGTATCCGAAGAATCTGCTACGCTCTCCTGTCCGGATACCCGCAAGTACGGACGTGATCCCTGATCCGGATATATCCCGGCGATCGCACCGCGAGGAGGTGCTCCTGGCCGGAGGTCTTCGATGCTCTCTCTCCTCCGACACGATCGGGCCGCCGGTCCCGGATTGGGAGCGATCATCCGCGTCAGAAAAGGCTCATGACGAACAAAAAACTGCCAATCGCCCGCAGGAGTTTTTCCGCAGAGCCACCGATTCATCGGTCGAAAAACCGCCGTCGGGATCGGATGCAGAGCGGGTATACGCACCGCGAGCAGCGCATTCCGAACCGGCACGGATCACCAGAGTATAAAAGCGTGCAGGTGCAACCAGTAGCGTATGCGTCCGTTCGTGTTCATCAACGTCGCCATGAGCGCCGACGGCAAGATCTCAACCCGAGAGCGACGCCAGGTGAAGATCTCCGGGAAACAGGACCTTCTGCGGACCGACATGCTGAAAGCCGGGAGCGACGCAGTCATGGTCGGCATCGGAACGGTGCTTGCCGACAACCCCTCACTCACGGTGAAGACCCTGGAACTCCGGGAGCAGCGCGTTGCGCAGGGCAAGGACGAACATCCCATCCGCGTGGTGGTGGACAGCAGAGGGCGGACGCCTCCCGGCGCCGATATCCTTCACAAGGGAACCGGGCAGCGGATCATTGCCGTCTCGAAGCGCGCTCCCTTCGAACGGCTGAAGGAGCTTGAGCGGTATGCGACCATCGTGACTGCAGGCGAGCAGGAGGTCGATCTTGTGGAACTCTTCGAGTTCCTCCACCGGCACGGTGTGCGCCGCCTGATGGTGGAGGGAGGGGGGACCCTGATCTGGTCGCTGTTCTCCCGGGGTCTCGTGGACGAGGTGCAGACCTTCGTCGGGAACATGGTGATCGGCGGGAGCGACGCACCCACTCCCGTCGACGGTGAAGGATTTCTGCGGGAAGAGGATTTCGTCCGGCTGCGCTTCGCGGACGTGACACCGCTCGACGGAGGCGTGCTGATCCGGTGGCGCGTGAAGCAGTGAGCCGTTGGAGAGACCGGGCTCCCCGCACCCGCCTTCGTACCGGCACGAAAAAGAGAACGCCGGGTTACTTCCTGTACTCCAGCGCTTTATCGTATATCCTGTAGCTGTCGCCGGTGTTGAGCGTGACCGTGACTTCGACGCGGTCCGTCCCCTTCGTACCCTGGATATCCACCTCGTCGCCTATGCTATGATCGGTTCAAGCGTCTCTGTGATGACCTGTCCGTCCGAACGGGTGACGGCGACATCGATCCCTCTCACGGAGGACTGCCCCATCCCCCCACGGAAGAGAACGGTGATCGTCGGAGCTATCGGATCACGGTAGACCTGCACCTCGACCGTCTTGCCAGGCGGCATCGTCTGGGTCGGGTCCGGGCGTGAGCGAAACAGAGGTGCTGCTCCACTGGGTCGTTGCGGATCTGGACCGAGCCCCGATCGGCAGCGCAGACCCGATCCCTGAGAGTGCTCATTCCGGACCAAATTTTGATAGAGAAGCCCGATAAAATGTTAAATTCAAAGAACCACGCAGAGGGGGAAATCGAAAAATATAATAGCGGTAGGAAGGAAATTCCTTATACACGCTATAGAAGGGTATAGCGATGAATCTTCGACAGCCAAATGCCAACGAGGCAATAGGAACTACCAACCGGTCACGGAACGTCGTTCCGATGTCCGGCCTCTGCACCCGCTGCGTTGACGGGTGCAAGGGGAGCTGTGAAATCTGGCTATCCTCGTTCCGGGGCAGGGAAGTGCTTTATCCGGGACCGTTTGGCGAGATCACTGCAGGAGCAGACAAGAACTACCCGATCGATTACTCTCACATAAACATCCAGGGCTACGCCGTCGGTGCAAAGGGCCTGCCGGAGGGAACCGAGGCCAATCCCGATACCGCCGTGTTCCACGCCGTCAGTACGGAGACCGAGTACGGATGGAACATCAAGGTGCCCATGCGCGTGCCCATCTTCACCGGGGCTCTCGGATCGACCGAGATCGCCAGGGCGAACTGGGACCACTTCGCCATCGGAGCCGCTATCTCCGGCATCACCCTCGTCTGCGGTGAGAACGTCTGTGGCGTTGACCCCGAACTTGAGCTGGACAGCGAGGGGAAGGTCCGGGCGTCGCCCGAGATGGACCGCCGCATCGCGACGTACAGGAAGTTCCATGAGGGTTACGGTGAGATCCTGGTGCAGCTGAATGTGGAGGACACGCGGCTTGGAACCGCGGAGTATGTCTCCTCGAAGCACAACCTGGACACCATCGAGCTCAAGTGGGGTCAGGGCGCCAAGTCCATCGGCGGCGAGATCAAGGTCAAGACCCTCTCGCAGGCGACGGAGCTGAAGGACCGGGGCTACATCGTCCTGCCCGATCCGACCATACCCGAAGTGCAGAAGGCGTTCGAGGACGGTGCGCTCAAGGAGTTCGAGCGGCACTCGCGCCTGGGATTCGTCACGAGAGAGGGATTCCTCGAGGAGGTCGACCGCCTCCGGGAGATCGGATTCAGGCGGATCACCCTGAAAACCGGCGCGTACTCGGCGATCGAGCTTGCCATGGCGCTCCGCTACGGCGCCGAAGCGAAGATCGACCTCCTCACCATCGACGGGGCGCCCGGCGGAACGGGCATGAGCCCCTGGCCGATGATGAACGAGTGGGGCATCCCCACCTTCTACATCGAGGCGCTCACCTACCAGTTCGCCGAGCGGCTCAGACAGAGGGGGATCCGCGTGCCGGACATTGCGATCGCCGGCGGATTTGCGGACGAAGCCAACGTCTTCAAGGCGATCGCCATGGGCAGCCCCCACGTCAAGGCCGTCTGCATGGGGCGCGCCCTCATGATCCCGGGTATGGTCGGGAAGAATATCGCAAAGTGGCTCGAGGCAGGCGACCTCCCGAAGACCGTCTCGCGCTACGGGAGGACCGTGCCGGAGATCTTCGTCTGTTACGAGGAGCTGAAGGAGAGGTATCACGACCGGATCGCCGAGATTCCGCTCGGCGCAATCGCCATCTACACCTACTGCCAGAAATTCAGGACCGGCCTGCAGCAGATCATGGCCGGAAGCAGGAACTTCAGCCTGAAGACCGTCTCGCGGACCGACCTGATGTCGCTCACAGAAGAGGCCGAGAAGGTTTCGGGCATTCCGTACGTGATGACCGCCCACCGCGACGCCGCGGAGGCGATCCTGGACTCCTGATTGCGGGGCGCCCCGGAGCGTACAGAGGCTGCAGGGGCATTCTTCACCGCTCTCCGTCGTCGCGTGAGGCCGAGGCCGGTTCTGCACGCTTTTTTTTTTAGACCGGGGATCGGGGACGGGGGATACCGCATCTTTCCGGTCTGATCTCCGGATGTGGATACTATAGAGGATTGCTATTAACT
>DAQY01000075.1 GCA_002503105.1 Methanomicrobiaceae archaeon UBA206 | reverse complement strand
AGGGAATTTTGGAGGGGGCTAACCATTAATTATATCAATCGACGAAGCAAATACCATAAGACAGACTGGGGTATGGTGAATGGCAAAACGCAGGCAGAGCGCGAAGGGCAAGGTTACAGGAAGCGCAGGTCGTTTCGGACCGAGATACGGCAGATTCATCCGGAAGCGCGTGAACGAGATCGAAAAGGTCTCGCGCGCGCGCCACCTCTGTCCGCGCTGTGACCAGATGGGCGTCGAACGTCTGGGGACGGGTATCTGGGAATGCCGCAAGTGCGGGTTCAAGTTCGCAGGCGGCACCTACGTTCCGGAGACCCCGGCGATGCGCGTCGCCGCACGGAGCATCGAGCGATCGCTGCAGAAGGAGGTCTAGACGGATTTGGCAGCCTATAAATGTGCCCGATGCAAGCAGAGGGTGGACATCGATATCAACATACGCTGCCCCTACTGCGGGCACCGTATCCTCTTCAAGGAACGCGGAGCCGGGATCAAAGACCTGAAGGCTCGATGACGGTCATCACCACGTCCCGAAAACCGTTCCCCGAACTGCGATCCCTCACACGCGATCTGGCATTCTCGATCGGCGGACAGTACCTCACCCGCGGCAAGATGGGTCTGAGGGAACTCCTCGCGCTGGACAGGACGGTCCTGCTCGTCTCAAAGCAGGGCCCCATTCTTCTTCTGCAGGTCTTCTGCGACGAGAGCCCGGTTGCCAGCGTTCCCATCAGGGGGTTCTCGGTCAGGCGGCGGGAGGGCGCGATCACGCGTGGGCTCATCATCTCTGACCGTGCGATCTACGAAAGCCTGAAGAGGTATGTCGACGCCTCCTGCACCAGCGAGACGCTGAAAGGACACCGGATCGTATTTGACGGAACGCAGCGAAAACGCTACGTGCTCGAGCTGGTGCCATGAAGTACTCCGCCACCTTCCGTTTCACCGGTGACGGCGCCCGCGCCCTCTACAGCTCCGTGCACCAGGAAGCAGGGGATGTGGGCAGCCGATCCTCCGTCCGCGTCTGGCTTGAAGGGGGGGATACGCTCGTTCTTGCGGTCCGCGCCACCGATGCGCAGGCGTTGCGGGCGGCACTGAACACCTGGCTGCGCCTGGTCAGCGTGGCAGAGGAGATGCAGGACCTCGCCGCATCTCCCTCCCAGCAGCACGAATAGAGCTGTTTTTTAGCACCTGACGCCATACAGTCGCTCAAGGGACTTTCGGTACGGCACCGGAGACTGTGCCGACAGGGCCGCATGGTGGTCGGATGGACAGAGCCCTACGGTCGTTACTCGGGATCCTCATCGTCGCTCTCGTGGCGTCAGCCGCGTTCGTATCGTTCTCCGCGTACGTGCACGCCGCCTACGAGCGGACGCTGTCGAGCAGGTACGTCTACGAAATTTCGCTGGAGACGGATGCTGTGCTCTCAAACGTAACCCTCTTTGTACCGCTTCCTGAGAGGCACGGCGGCAGGTCGCCGATCCTGGAGCGTATCGGTGAAGGAGACCTCTACGGGATACCGCGAGACTGGGAGACCGAGATCTACGGAACTGAAAAGTTTTCCATGCTTATGATATCTGCGGACGAAATTCTGCCGCAGTTCGGCCCGCCGCCCCTTCCCGCAAGCGAGGAGGAGAACCTGACCGCCGCACCGGCGGCGACCCCGGTTCCCGTGCCCGTCACGATACGGGTGGAGGCGGATGCCGGAGCGGTGATCGACACCCGGCACCCGATCGGAAACAGTTCCGTCATCCTCCCGAAGTACGACCTTTCCCCCGTCCCGTGCCCGTTCCCGCACGGGGAGGAAGAGAGGCCGCCCGCCTGCTACACCTATGAGACCTCAGTCTATGCCGATTATACAGCAGGCGCCGATGCAGCGGTGACGATAACGGTCAGCCTGACCGGGACGAACGAGTGGTTCATCTTCGGATGGACCGGAAACGAATTCCGCGACCGGTTAACGCTCGCTCTCGACGGCGAGGTTCACGGATGGCAGCGGGCGAACGGCACCCTGATGACCGGAATCGGGCAGTACGAGATCCTCTAGGCGGGCAATTCCGCCGGTGTCACGTTTTACGGCATGCACGTCCCCCACCATATAGGCGAAGGGCAGGGAGTGGAATACCGCACGTTTTCTGCCCGCGATCATAAATACCTAGTATTGCAATACATGTACTACAGGAGTCTGATGAATATGGATAACGTACCACCGAAGGTGCAGCAACAACTCGCCATGCTGCAGCAGGTGCAGCAGCAGCTGCAGACGGTCGTATCGCAGAAGGCCCAGTACGAACTGACGGTACGGGAGGCGAGACGGGCGGTCGATGACCTGGGTGAGGCTCCCGAGGATGCGACGGTCTACATGAACGTCGGCAGCATCATGATGCAGCAGAACAAGGATAAGGTGCTGGCATCCCTCAACGAGCGGATCGAAACGCTGGAGCTCCGCATCAGATCCCTGGAGAAGCAGGAGAAGGCCCTTCAGGGGAAATTTGAGCAGTTGTCCGCTCAGATCAAGGGAGCGCTGGAGAGGAAGGCACCCCCCAGCGGCAGTTAATATCCTTTTTTCCCATCCGGGAAGGCGGACAGCGGTTATTTCCCTGCCGCTCCTTCCGCTAGTTCGCCGGTCTCCTGCATCCGGCAGACGAGGTTGATCGCGGTGATCATCGCTTCGACCGATGCGAGCACGATGTCGTCGCTGGATGCACTCGCATCGAATACCCGGCCCCGTTCGTCCTCGACGGTGATCGAGACGTGCGCCAGTGCATCCGTGCCCCCCGAGATCGCCTCGATGCTGAACTCCTTCAGCTGAATGGGAGCTGGCATGATACCCAGTATCGCCTTGACAGCGGCATCCACGGGACCGTTGCCGACGCTGGAGAAGACGTGCTCGTTCCCGTTGACGGTCGCCCTCACACTCGCGGTTGGAATCACATGGTTCCCGGTCATGATCGCGATGTCCTGCAGCTCAAGCGTTTTCTTGCCCCCCCGGATCTGCATGACACTCTCGGCGATCTCGTACAGGTCCGCGTCGGTGACCCGCTTGCCCCTGCTCGCGATGACCTTCACCCGCTGCACGATCTCGTCCAGCTGGGTATCGTCGGGTTCCAGGTGCACCTCACAGAGCATCTGCCGCACCGCATGCCGTCCCGCGTGCTTGCCGAGCTTCAGCCTGCGGCGGTGCCCGACCATCTCCGGTGTCATGATGCCGGGCTCGAAGGTATCGGATCGGGTGATGACGCCGTGGGAATGGATGCCGCTCTCATGCGCAAAGGCGTTCTCCCCCACGATCGGCTGGATCGGAGGGATGCCGATGCCCGCATAACGCGAGACCAGCCGGGACGTTTCCACGAGGCCGGTCGTGGCGATCCCGGTTTTGATGCTGTAAATGGACTCCAGCGTCATCACGGTCTGCGCAAGATCGGCGTTTCCGGCCCGTTCACCGAGCCCGTTCACCGTCACCTGCACCTGCGAGGCGCCGCCCTCCACGGCAGCGATGGTGTTCGCAACCGCGAGGCCGAAGTCGTTGTGGCAATGGACGTCGATAGGACAGTTCACCTCCTGCCTGATATGAGCGATCAGCTTCTTCATGGCGGTGGGCGTGATGACCCCGACGGTGTCGGGCACATTGATGATCGTGGCGCCGGCATCCACCGCAGCGCGAAAGACCTCCACCAGGTAGCTCCAGTCGGTTCTGGTGGCGTCCATCGCTGAGAACATGCATTGATCGACGTGATCGCGGACGTAGCCGATGATGGAGCGCGTGATGTCCAGCACTTCCTCGCGGCTCTTCCGTATGGTGTACTCGCGCTGGATGTCTGACGTGGGGATGAAGACGTGCACCATATCCACGTCGCAGTCCAGGCATGCATCCACGTCGGACTTCAGCGACCGCGACAATCCGCAGATCTGTGCATCCAGCTGCAGCCCCTTGACGGCCGACACGATATCACGCTCGGCGTCCGACGATGCGGGGAAACCTGCTTCGATGACGTGCACACCGATATCGGAGAGCTGCTGTGCGATACCGAGTTTCTCTTCGCGTGTGAACGAGATGCCCGGTGTCTGTTCACCATCTCGCAGGGTGGTATCGAAAACTGTTACTCGATCGTTCGCATGGCTATCGGCGAAGAAGACAGTACGCTGATGCGTACTCGTTTGCGTCAGCGTTTGGGTGTTTCATACCTAGTGGTTGGTCAATATCATATATAAAGGCTGGCGCCGGCCTGCGGCCGATTCGTATCCGGCAACGATACGTTTAATATGCACCCGATACCACATTGTTAGAGCAGTGCCCCGCCTTAACTCAGCCTGGTAGAGTGCGCGGCTGTAGTATGGTCTTCGCTGATCGGGCGAACTGCGCAGCTACCGCGATGTCCCCGGTTCGAATCCGGGAGGCGGGATACAACATTCCGGTGCCCAGGTAGTGTAGTGGCCTATCATGACGGCCTGTCACGCCGTCGACACGGATTCGAATTCCGTCCTGGGCGTTCATCTATTCTTTTCCCGTCGCCACATGCTTCGACGCAGCAACGTTACGACCTGCGCAACGGATTCTCACCGAGAACGCAAACCTTTTAGAACGCTGCTTCATCTCGCAGAGTCCCGGACGCATCCATCTCTTGAAGAGGCGAATACCGAACACTGATCGCGTCTGCCGTTCGTCAGAGAGGCTGCACCTGGAACCATATCCGGGATGGTGGAGATCCCGATATGCTGCGGCAACCACGCTGCTGCAGGAGTATGCCCGGTACGCCAGGGAGAGGGGTTCCTCTTCACCATGCCTGTTGTCGCCTCGGTGAACGTCTCGTGGGGCTGCTCGTGCGGGTAGCGTACCGACCGGCAGCGTCCGCTCCACCATCCGCGTCCGGTCGGGGAAGGCAACCCGTGCCAGCGGTTTTTCTATGAGCAGATCCCAGGAAGTGTCCTGAAATCAACAGATCGATTCGGATCGAAGCGTTCTCATCCAGAGTATCAGCAGACAAGAGCGGGATACATGCCGGATCGCGAGCACGGCCTGTATCGGCATTCGCACCTGATCGGTGCTTGAGATCCTGCAGTGACCGGCAGTTTTTTGACCCCCGCAGGTATTCTCGGACCCCGGGGACTGGGGCGGCCGATCGCCACGCAGGGCCAGGAGACACATTCGCACCTCCCGGTGCTCGGGCGCTGTTCCTGTGGAACACCGCAGCTCGAAGGTCTTCGCCCTTCTCAAGTTCCGGTCCTCCGGGCCGTCGCACACGCATGAGGTGCGAGCTGCGGAAGGGGATAGCCCTTCCAGGCAGAGGTTTTGGGACGACCCCGATATATAATAACTCATTCGAATTGAAGATGCTCATATCTTCCCATGTATACCGGCATCCGACTGCAGATATCCAGGATAGACACGGATTGAGGTGTATTCGAGCGCAGAGAGAATGAAATCCTTATATAGCCGGATCTGATTTTATTTCTGGAATAAATATACAGAAGGAATCCTGTATTGGGCCTATGCGCTCTCTGGTGAAATGGATGGACAACGATCCGGTATTCGATTCGCTGGGCGGGCTCATCATCGCGCTTGGTTTCGTCGCGCTCGGCAGCCTTCTGGCCTACATCGCCGGCACGCCTGCGGGACCGATGCAGTTTACGCGCCGTACGCTCCGCATGGGACAGTACCTCCTTTTCTCTCACGCCTCCGGCTGGAGCGCAATGTATATCTCCCCCCGGTACCACCGCTGATACAGGTATGACCGACAGGTGCCCCATCTTCCCCGTCCGCAGCGGTGTGCCGCTCATCGGTCTCGGTATACTGATGCTGCTCTTCGCCATCGTACCGGCGATGATGCCCGGAATGGTACCCCTGCCGCTGCCCGTTGCTGTCCTCTTCATCGGCGCCGGGTTCGGCATGATCTGGCTGGGACTGACCAGATAACCCCGCCGCACCATACCGGACCCGCAGAATATCGGCTCTGCAGAAGGTTTTTTCGGGACGGTTGCCGGATTCGGCGGGCGCGACTTGCACCCTGTGGGTGCTCCACGCAGCTCGAAACCCGGAGTGTTTCAAGGAAATAGTCGGTTCTGCCGCCTGGATCCGGATCGATCCCTGAACTTCAGGCAATTTTGGGATGAGTTCAGGGACACCGTGAATCGGGATGCTCCGATCCAGGTAGGTCTCCGGTCGCGGGATAGTTTTGGAATGTCCCTGCAGCGAATCCGCCGGAACCGGTCAGGAGAGGGGGCCACCTACAGAGCCAGAATATCAGTCTTTATTACCGATGGCCTGCAATATGTGAAGAGACGGCACAGCGCCACAACAGGAGCGGAT
This sequence comes from Methanomicrobiaceae archaeon UBA206, assembly GCA_002503105.1. GTDB lineage: Archaea > Halobacteriota > Methanomicrobia > Methanomicrobiales > Methanoculleaceae > UBA206. Next base: position 1,645 of record DAQY01000075.1, on the reverse strand, counting down.
TTCATGACGATCGACGCAGCCCCCCGCCACTCCGATAAGGATAGTTTCGTTGAAAACGAGGGTATGCGGACACTGCAGGAGGCTCTCTTTGAGGGTAGCGACCCGTCTGTCAGGCAGATGGCGTCGATATTTCTGGGAATGCTCGCCGATCCCAGGGCAACCAGCCTCCTGATCGCAGCGCTCCGTGATCCGGAGAAGGATGTCCGGGCACGTGCAACGCAGGCGCTGGCAAAGATCGGCAGCCCTGCCGTCGATCAGCTCGTCGCCGCGCTCGAAGACGAGGACTGGACGGTGCGGTATCGTGCGGCCGAGGCGCTCGGGCTGATCGGGGACCCTGCAGCGTTCGACCCCCTCGTCGCGGCACTCCAAGACGGAAAGGACCACGTCAGATACATGGCGGCGAAGGGGCTCGGAAAACTCGGCGACGGACGTGCCGCCGCTCACCTGATCGCCCGACTGCACGACGGAAACGAATTTGTCCGGCGGAGCGCCGTCCGTGCACTGGGCGCTGTCGGTGGCGACGAGGCGATCCGGGCGCTCGCGATCGCCAGGGAGCGCGAAACGTCCGACGGCGTCCGCGCGGCCATCGATCGTGCCCTGAACGATGCACGGACACGAACTCCGTGAAGCCGCCCGGCCCCGATCAGAACCGGACGACGACGACCGACATGTTATCGGTGCTCGCCCCTTCCTTCGCCGCCTCGATCAACGAACGGCACGCCTCCAGGGGTTCGTGGACGGTCACGATCGCCCGAATACGGCTCTCGTGAACGTAGTCGTGAAGACCGTCGGAGCTGACCAGCAGGACAGACCCTCCGACGTCTTTTTCGTACAGGGCCACCTGGACGCTCTCGTGCAGCCCGAGCGCCCGCGTCAGAATGTTCCTCCCCGGGTGGGTCATCGCCTCCTCGGGTCCGATGAGGCCCGTATCGACGAGCTCCTGCACATAGCTGTGGTCGCGGGTATGCCAGACCGCATCACCGCTGATGACGTATACCCTGGAGTCCCCCACCGAGGCGATACGGCATCGTCCCTGCGAATCGACCAGAGCGGCGGAGAGGGTGGTTCCGGCATTCAGACGTTCCCTCCTGTTATAAGCGAATATCTCGGTATTCGCACGCTCGAATGCAGTTCTGAGCAGTTCTGCAGGGTCTGCGTGCGAACCGGCACCTGCGACCGTCTCCCCGAGCACGTCCACTGCACATGCACTGGCCACGTCGCCCCGTGCATGGCCGCCGAGCCCGTCTGCGACGGCGAATACATGGTACTCCCCGATCTGCCCGGCGAACAGCGCGTCCTCGTTCCTCCCCCGTCGACCCTGATCGCTCAGTGCGGCGTACCGAATGCCGGTCTGCATATCCACCTGCTCTGCACCACAAAAGACTGTACCCTCCCGAAGAAGAGCCTTTTGGTAGAGGCGCCTCCACGACTCCGGCGGGACGGTCTTTGCGGGGGCGCGGAGGTTCGGCGGATAGTGCAGCGCAGGCCGGTCCAGCACAAACGGTACACCCGCTATTTCCCCGGACCCCCGGTCCACCGGAGGAGGGACCCAATAAAAAGTGTGGTGATTGTGTAAGGTCCACCCCTAACCTTTAGTTAGGAAGTGGATATGGATCATATGGATTTTCGGCTCTGTTGAAACCCT